>JAGGRA010000040.1 GCA_018613035.1 Pseudomonas sp. ISL-84
TTTTGTCCCAGCCTCTTTGTTTGATTTTTTCATAAAGAGGTGTTGGTTGCTTGCACACCAAAAGTGTTACTTTATCACAGGGCTTTAACCGTGGGATTACTCCACTAGTTACCTATCAGCTAATGACGTCTTGGCACATACTCAGATTGGACTTTCACGAATTAGCAATTAGCGGCATTGCTGGCACACATAAGAAAAGGCTGCTTTTTAGAAGCCAAATCCTTAAGTAATCCACCCTAAAATTGAACAACTGAGCAGCTTCAGAACAAATGTCACTTTTCAGGCTTCAGAATGGTTCTTTGTAAAGGAACGCCTCCCATAGAAATATTCCGTTCAATGAAAATATAGGGACGGCCATCAATGATAAATGTTCGATTTCCTTTATAACTGACCTCTCTCCCTTGTTTGGCAAGTTCATGCTCTATCGCTTTAACATACTCGCTAAAATTCATATACCTCTCATCGAAATCAATGGTAATATGGTCTTTTCGATATCCCATAAGCCAATTAAAACCAAGCAAGCCTAGCCCAAACATCGCTAAAAATAAAATTATTTCCATATTGATTTTCACCTCATTTTTTTTGATCGATTCCTTTCTCCATCTATGATTAATGTATGATTTATAAAATATATCGTTTCTAATAAACAATGAATTCAGCATAATCAACTTCAACCGAATAAACACTAGCAAAAATAACGACTTCTTTTAAAGAGCGCTAAGCTCTTAAAATTACGCTTTTTAATATTTCAATAGATTATATTGGTTCTTTATCAAGCTCTAAACCGTGATTTGCACCATCAACTACTTTTAATATCATAATTAAGAAAAGCTGCCTAAATGACAACTCATAACTTTAATCCAAGGACCAAACAAGCGAAGCATAAAAAAATGACTATAGGAAATGATACAACCGAGGTGGTCATTGTGGTTCGTAAAATATTGCTTTCATTAGTTTATATTTTTTTCCTGCTTAATCTATCAATAGTAAGTGCACAAAGCAGTAAGAATATTGAACTTCTTGATATTGAAAAAAATAAGATAACAAAAACAGCCCAAACTAATCCGGAGATACAATTAGAAGCTGAAACAATTATTAAAGAAATTGATGATGTTGTTAAAAAGTTAAAACCTGTCCCAGACAAAGGTTATATGATCAAAATACCCCTTGAGCCATCTTACCGATTAGACAATAAATGGATGAATGCAATGGTTGATGAAGTGATCATTATTATTCCAGAAAATGAAAAGCCATATTTACTAATATTCGATGATGAAAATAACCCTTATTTTTTTACGTTCGATACAACAATCGATCTGTTACGAAACACTTTAGATTTACCGCAATAATAGACCTCGTGTATCACAAACCTGCCCGTTATCACATAAAATTCGCCGCTGTTTTGAAAGTCTGGGCCATCACTATTTACGTCCGTGACTACAATAACAAATTAAAGAGAAACGCCTTCAAAATGTTCAACTGTTGGAAATGGGTCATAAAAATGATGCAGCTGTTTTTTCCATTCTTGATACTCTTTCGATTGCCTAAATCCAACTATATGGTCTTCTAATGATTCCCACTTTACCAGCAATAAATATTTCCCCTTAACTTCCATACATCGCTGCAGCTCAAGAGATATGTACCCTTTCATTGAAGAAATAATTTTTGAGGCTTCACGAAATGCTTCTTCATATTCTTCTTCCATCCCTTGCTTAACTTGCAGCATTACAGCTTCTAAAATCATGAAAATAACCCCTTTCCTAAATGTATATCTTTTTATAGGTTTTTCTTATTTTCCCATTTCACTTGCCTGTCTGGCTAGTCGAATATTTTAAAAAAACTGCCGCAGCAGTCCTTTCGCACACTGAGCTAGTACAAAGTTATCCCTTCTTTATCCCGAAAAAACAAAGTCTCTGACCTGTGGTCAAAGACTTTGCTTTTTAAAATATGATTTATTAAGTAAACCAATCAATATATTTCAGATAATATCCCTAACAGCACCCTTTGTTGCTGTTATATAAAGGTTTCCCAAAAAGCCAGGCTTTTAAGACACCTTATAATAATCATTAAAAACTATCATTCACACAACTCACATTGTGCTGATATCAATTACGAATCGATACTTCACATCTGAAGCTAATACTCGTTCGTAAGCTTCGTCAATCTGGTCGGCAGTAATGACTTCAATCTTAGGAACGATGTTATGCTTTGCACAGAAATCCAGCATTTCCTGAGTTTCACGGATGCCTCCAATCATTGAACCTGCAAATGAACGGCGATGACCAATAAGAGAGAACACATTTACTGACAATGGCTCTGCAGGGGCACCTACGTTTACCAATGTTCCGTCAAGAGTGAGCAGTGAGAAGTAAGCATCGATGTCGATCTTCGCACTTACCGTGTTAATAATTAAGTCAAAGGATCCGGCAAGTTTCCCGAATGTTTCCGGATCACTTGTGGCATAGTAGTGGTCTGCACCGAATTGCAAACCATCTTCCTTTTTATTCAATGTTTGTGAAAGAACGGTCACTTCTGCACCCATCGCATGGCCAATTTTTACAGCCATGTGGCCAAGACCGCCCATACCGACAACCGCTATTTTCTTTCCTGGACCAGCCCCCCAATGATTTAGCGGCGAATAGGTGGTAATCCCTGCACAAAGCAGTGGTGCTGCAGCGTCAAGCTCAATGCTATCAGGAATTCTGACGACGAAGTCCTCTGTTACGACAATGTGGGTAGAATAGCCGCCTTGTGTTGGCTCGCCGTATTTGTCCACACCAGCGTAGGTAGGGACATTTCCTTTGAGGCAATATTGTTCTTCTCCTTTACGGCAGTTATCACATTCGCCACAGGAGTCAACCATACATCCGACCCCTACCCGGTCACCAACCTTGTACTTTGTGACCTCGGCTCCTATATCTGTGACAATTCCTGCAATCTCGTGCCCGGGTACAAGCGGATAGCTCACGGGACCCCATTCTCCGTGTGCCGTATGGATGTCTGAATGGCATATTCCTGCATATTTAATTTCAATTAGAACATCATGCAAATCCAGGTCTCGCCTTTTAATTTCAGCCGCTCTAAACGGTTTGTCCGGACCGTCAACTGCTCGTGCTTTAGCAGTTATCATGAATTAAAACCTCCAATAATTATATGTTCAAGAGAATGGCTTGAACCAGGTATAAATGAAGATCCCATATGCCTGCTTCTTCTCTTCAAAAACCATGTTAATCCTTATAGTTAACTCTAGGGCAAGCGATAAATAAAAAATTTTTTCCCTATGAAGTGACTTTGACATACAGAAGATACCATGCTAACATCCCTTCATAACCTCTAGTTAACTCGAAGTCTATATCTATAAAAATAGGAGATTAATAATGAAGACATATTCGATTAGTGAAGTTGCAAAGGAATTAAATCTTACGGTATATACTCTTCGATACTACGACAAGGAGGGACTTATGCCTTTTGTCGAACGCACACCAAGTGGAAACCGATTGTTTAAAGAATCCGATATCAGCGCTTTAAGAGTAATTGAATGCCTGAAAGCCACAGGGATGCCTATTAAGGAAATTAAGAATTTCATTGATTGGTGTTCTGAAGGGGATTCCACGCTAAAGCAAAGATATGATATGTTCCTGGAACGAAAAGCAAATGTTGAAGCACAGATGGAGGAACTAAAAAAAACGATGGAAGTGATCGAGCATAAATGCTTCTACTACAAGACTGCATTGGATGCCGGAACAGAAGATATTCATAAAAAAGATAAAATAGAGATTAATAATTAATAGAAAGCCACCTGTATTTCATAAACTTTTCTATTTTTCAGTTGATCAATAGTAATATGCTATAGAATAATAATATGTTAACCTATTATTATTCTAGTTAACTTTTAAACGTAATCGTCCTGTCGACTGGGGGAATTTTATGTATAAGCTGCGCGGTCATCATCTTTTTTGCCTTTTGGGTTATCGGGGGATGGGCTATTCCCAGGAATATGTGGAAAATATGACACGCTTACATGAAACCTTGAGGACCAATCCCAAGACATGGATTCAGCTTGTAAAGGGACCTGATCAGCTGTGTGAAAAGTATCCTAACTCAGGTGAGTACCACTGCCATCACGACAATATTTATGAAAGAGATGCTGCTATTCTAGAGAAATTGGGGCTTAATATCGGGCAAATCCTATATTGGAAGGACATTGAGTCTAGCATCCAAAAGTATGTCGTGCCCTCTGATATTCAAACCATATGTGAAAGTTGTTCCTGGCGCTCCTACGGGGTTTGTGAAGAAGGTATTCAAGAGATTCTTGAAGGGAAGGGGCTAAGGGAGGTTAAATAAGCCTCCCTTTTAAATGTTCGTATTTTTGTAAATAGTACAATTAACGGAATGTATTCTCATATATCTATTCATTCTTGTAAATTAACCTTCCCCGTTAGCACAATAAAAAAAGCTGCCTAAATTGATGCTCCGGCCTTCAACTCATTAAAGCTGGTTCCAAGTTATGGTTTCTACATCTTTTATTTCCACTTCACCAATACTTAGTAAATGTGGAATGTAAGGAAACAAACCAAACCTGTTACCTTTTTCATTCTGAGTTTTGTAATATTCAAATGTATCTCTGGGCAGTCCTCTCATTTCTGTATAAGCCTCAATATCCAATAGCTTAATTTCATCCTCCTCAAGATCTTCAGCAGGACCTCTGTATTTTTCCTTTGTGTAAAGGTAATAAGCATTCTGATTATCTTTGAGTTTTTCAATGGGAATCTTGAAGAAGGGTTGAACCTCTTTTGTTTTTATACCTAAACTGGTTAATGCTTCATATACGTAATAAGGATGCATGGGTAAAAAATGAAGAACATCATTCCATAAGCAGTTAAGTTTAGGAATCTGCCTTGTCAGTAATTTTGATCTCTCTGGATGGTCAAAATACTTTTTTGTATAACTGTTATACAAGTTAGGATGAGCTTCTTTTAATGAATTCAGAGGAATTAGATTGTCTCCCTTCATCTCTTTTGGAACCATATGATATACAAAACTCTGCACGACAGCACCTCCAGGTTTTGATACTAATTCAACTAGAAATCCTTATTTTCCTGTTAGCTTAAGTGCATTTCTTCACAACCTTCTTTATATACTTTTTTATGAAAAGCCAATTCCCTTATTAAGTGGAATTCTATAATCTGGCCCTTTTCAGGAATAAGATGCTTTTCTTATTTCGTGGAGTAATAAGTAACTTGAATCATTTTAATGAAAAATCAATAATATTTATTTATAAATTAATTATTTTAACTTTTATAAAATAAAAATTAAATTTAATTATTTACAATTTCATTTTATCGATATATAATCAATTCAAATTAAAGGAAGGAATTTCAAAATGGCCTATAAAGTAATAACAAATTGTCCTGTCTGCAGCAAAACATTAAAGATTACAAAGCTGCAGTGCTCTCATTGTCACACTACGATTGAAAATGAATTTGAATTATCTAAGCTGGCCTCATTATCAAAGGATCAGCTTCATTTTGTGGAAGTATTTTTAACCTGTAGAGGGAATATCAAAGAAGTTGAAAAAGAACTGGGGATATCGTATCCGACGGTTCGAGGCAAGCTAACAGACATTATTTCATCTCTTGGATATGTGCAGAAGAAAAAAAATGAAGTAGACGAGAAAAAGGTTGTCACCATGCTGGAAAATGGCGAAATCACTCCAGAAGAAGCCATTAAGCTATTAAAAAATGAATAAGGAGGAATTTACCATGAAAGACGAAATTACAAGAGTGTTAACAATGGTGCAAGAAGGAAAAATTGATGCAGATAAGGGATCAGAACTGATCCAAGTATTAAAAGAGAAAGACGAAACAGGCAGTAAGCTATTAGAAAAACCGACTAAGTATTTAGATAAAACATTAAAAATTCGTGTTGTATCAACTGAAAATGATAACGTCACAGTCAATTTGCCCTTAAAACTTGTCAAGGTCGTATTAATGACTGGACACAGCATCGCGTCGAGTATTCCTCAATCAGAAAAATATGTAAAGGATATTGACATAAACCTTATTATTGAAGCTATTGAAAATGAGTTGGATGGCCAAATTGTTGATGTTAAGTCGGCAAACGGAGATACCGTTTCTGTCATCATTGAATAGTGATTTGCTTATGCTGTATATAAAAGTGAAAGCAAAAGACGTTCGGTTCACCATCCCAATTCCATACGCCATTTTAAACATCGCTTTTTCAATTTTGTCATCAAAACTTTTCCATCAATATGCAAACAAATGGACAAAAGAGCATTTCGAAAGAAAAAAACTGGGCTTTACTATTCCACTGATAGACAAAAAAACACTTAAGCCAATCGTGAAGGAACTGAAAAATCAAAAAGGGATCCTGCTGGTAGATGTCAAAGCTAAGGATGGTACTGAGATAAAGGTTAGACTATAATTTTTTATAGAACTACACTGGCTTTTTTATTTAACTCACGTATAGCGGCAGCGTCAGGAAACCACTTTTACTATGTAAAGAAAAGCCTAATTAAAACGTGTAATTTCTCGCTTACAATACTGAGAAATTAGACTTTGGCTACTTCATAAAAACCAGCATACCATATTATAAAATTCTATATCATCGAAAAATGTTGACAAACTATTAGCTGGTTTATTTCCCCATCACTACTTAGTTGATTAAACACTTGTAGTCATTCCATCACTTCTGCCCTTTCCTTCAATTAGCAATAGTGAATCTTCTTCGTATAAAAAACCGGGTGGTGCCAGAACTAGGCATCACCCGGTTTTTAGCATACTTATCAATCTTTAACAGTGTCTATAGGTTTATCAACACCTTCTTCAACCGCCCTATCTTCATGATTGGGTTTTACTCTTTTAATAAAGAAGGCTAGAATGAGTGCGATAACCGCAATGAATGCGGAAATGAAGAAGGTAAAGTTAATACCATGCAGCATCGCTTCATTCATGATTTTCTGCTGCATATCAGTAGCAGACTGTGCAGATGGCAGTGCTGCACTTGCACTCATATTGGCCATTGCGTCAGCAGCCAGCTCCTCTGCTTTCTCTTTCGTTCGGTTGTTCATGACGGTAATCAGCAAGGCGGAACCAATAGCACCAGATACCTGCTGCAGTGTATTGTTCATAGCGGTTCCGTGCGGATTATTTCTTGCTGGCAGCTGATTCAAACCATTTGTCATTACAGGCATCATGACCATGGACATTCCAAACATACGAAAAGTATACAGAACAACAAGGGTAGAATAAGCAGTTTTCATAAAATAGAATAGCGATCATGCCATATGGCGGTTTTTTTGTACAGCATTGGTTTCCTGCGACATATAGAATCACTTCTGCTTTCTATGCGAAGTTGGTTTATCGTATAAATCAAACTAAGTCAGGCTTGAATGAAACCTTCCCGCAATACGTTTCGCAAAAACGGGCTCGGTTCACCGACGCTGTAGAGCTGCAATTCATGCATAGCTCTGGTGCAGGCAGTATAGAAGAGTCGGCGCAGACTCTCATCTCCGTATACATGCTCCGATGCATCATAAATAATGACGGCTTCAAATTCGATGCCCTTTGACAAATACGACGGTACGACAACGACTCCTTGTTCATATTCAGTCGAGCTGCTCTTCAAGAGTTTAATGTCAACGATGCGGGACAGGGCTTCATATGCACGTAAACTTTCTTCAGCGGATTTGCATATGATCGCAATACTATTAAGGCTTTGACTACGTAAATCAGCGACTTTGGAGGCAATGCAGCTGTGCAGTTCTGCGTGATCGGTTACTTGTTTCAGCTCGGGCCGCTCACCACCCCGTTCAAAAGGAATAATCTTATCTCCATTCGGAACGAGTCGCCGTGTAAATTCAATGATCGGTTTGGTAGAGCGGTAGCTCCGTGCTATATTAATAACTTCCGTTTCATCCGGTCCGTAAAGGCTGGTAAGTGTGTTGAAATCAACATTTTCGCTGGCATGGGCGAAAATGGCCTGATTAAAGTCACCGAGCACCGTCATTCTTGCCGCAGGAAACAAGCGCTTCAAAAACTCAAATTGAAAGGGGGAATAATCCTGAGCCTCATCCACAACGATGTGTTTAATTGAGCTGTTCGTCTGAAAGCCTTGAATCAGCTCTTTCAAAAGTAAATACGAAGTAGCATCCTCATAAAAAAGTTTATCTTCATCCAGCATTTCAAGCGTTGTTTGACATATAGCCTCCCACTCCGCCGGCGTCTCTCCTTCAATCCAATGATTGATCTGATTAGAATCAGCAAAAAGCTGCTTGTATATCGCCTTAAAATCGATAAAACGAAGCGCCCGAATTCGTTTTCGCAGCGGCTTTAGCTTTTTTCGAACAATCAAGCGTGCTAACAGTTCAGGCTCGATATCATAATCATGAATCGACTCTCCTTTAAAGCCGCGTTTTTTTGCTAGGTAGGTATGTGCCTTATGATATTCCTCATTGCTAAGCAGCTCGATTTCCTCCTGCACCCATGGCTTAGTCCGTTCTACCTTTTCGGCTTCATTTATTTGCTTAATTAGCCAATCCTTCAATTTTTCAAGTCTATTATGGAAGCGGAGTGAGGAGTCATGACTGTAAAACCTTTCTGCTATTTGTTGTGCAGGAACGATTGGATTGCCTCTGAAGGTAATGTCTTTAAATAGCATTCCTGATGTTTCCAGTGATTGCCTATAGGATTGGATTGCCTCAAAAAAACGGGCAGATGCTTTAAAACGGATGCTCGCAAGCCTTGACGTGTAAGAAGGCGTATTCACCGCAGTTAAAACATATTCCAATTGCTCGTAAGGATTTTCAACATGGAATTCTTTACTCAGACGATGATCCAAATACTCCTGAAATGTGACCTGCTGCATATTCTCTTCACCAAGTTCTGGCAGCACATTGGACACGTAACTGCTAAACATGGAATTAGGCGAAAAAAGAATGATTTGATCAGCATTCAGATGATCTCGATATTTATAGAGCAAATAAGCAATCCGCTGCAGGGCAGCCGATGTCTTGCCGCTGCCAGCTGCACCATGAACAATGAGCAGCCTCCCGCGGTCATGACGGATAATCCGGTTTTGCTCCTGTTGAATAGTCGCTACGATATTGTGCATTTGTTTGTCAGTGCCTTTTCCCAGAACCTGCTGTAAAATTTCGTCTCCAATGGTGAGACTCGTATCGAACATGGATTCAAGAATGCCGCCGCGGATCAGATATTGCCACTTTTTCTCCAATGTGCCTTGGATTATGCCTCCAGGTGTTTCATACTTAACGGGACCAGGCTGGTAATCGTAGTAGACACTCGAAATCGGAGCCCTCCAGTCGTAAATAAGGAAATCATCGCCACTAGAATCACTAAGCGAGGAGATGCCAATATAGATTTGGTCCTGAGTTGAAGTACCTTCTTCCATAAAATCGATCCGGCCGAAGTAGGGAATCTCCTGCATTCGGCGCAGCGTGGACAATCGCTTGGTTGCATGCCTATGGGTGGTTTGGCTTACGGACAGAGCTTGAGCCTCCTGCCTTAAGCCGATGATGGTCTCAAGGTAATCATCAAAGGTATCCGTATTTACTTTGATTTCATCCCAAAAGTGTTTGCGGATCTGAACCACTTCGTTTTTTCGCCTGGAGGTTTCTTCTTCTAATTTGTTCATTTCCTCTGTAATGTTCTCCATTACACTGTCCAATCGTTTTTGCTCCTGCTGAAGTTTTGAATTCATGCAAACACTCCTCGAAAAAATTTTTTATTAAAAGAGTTGACTACAGACCGGTGGACATTGTATAATTAAAATAGGGATAATATACATAAATACTTAAAAGTAATGCACACCTATATAAATTTACCACATATTCTCTATCTATTCAATGACTTTTAATAAGAAAAAAGAGCAGTGTTTTACGTTTCCAGCGTAAACACTGCTCTTTTTCTTATTCTGTTAACCTGTCAGTTTGTATAAGGTCACCCAATATTTTTGGTTGACCATTTCTCCTGGCTAGCCGCTTATCTTCGGGTTTAAATTATTTCTGGCTTCTTTTCATGACATTAAGGCTTGTTTTTTAATTTAATGATTTCAAAAGCTGCCTGTTCAGCTGACTGAAGGGCACCTTCAAGATGGCCGCCATATTGTGAATTCGTCTCAGTACCAGCAAAAATAATTTTCTTTTCCCATACCCCAGCTTTTGGCGGCTGACCATAACTCGGAAAATCCCTAAGCGGGTCCAGGTCTTCCTCAACTGCAGTTTCGGAATCTTCGGCCCAATCCTTATAAAGGATAGCCTTTACGTTTTGGGCGGAGGTTCCAAATAGCCTAACCAATTGGCCGATGACCAACTCCAAGACCTTTTCCTTTCCCAGTTCCCGGCGCGTTTTTGCTGGCATTCCGAAGAAACCAAATAAAGCGCCAGATCCTGTTTCAGGAGAAGCATCATGGATTTCCTGCAGAGGTCCAACCCAGCTCGATGCGAAGCCAGAGAGCCCTGATTCTCTCCAAAAGGGGCGATCATAGACGGCAACCGCCTTAGCCTGCCCTGCCATCCATGTCGGTTTGCCAGCAAGGTCAGTCATTAGATTTGCAGGGAGAGAAGGAAAGAATTCAATATGACGAGCCACAATCCGGGGCGGCAGCCCTATGATAACAGCACCTGCAGTTACCTTTTTTCTCTCTCCATCAGCAAGGGCTGCTTCAACGGTTATAGTACCAGCTTCATCTTGTCGAATGGCTGTTACGCGCGTTTCTAACTCGACAACCCCCGAGGGAATAGTATCTGCTACAGCCTTAATAAGGGACTGCACACCTCCTGTAAATCGAATCGACCTCGCTCCAGCATTTTCCGGCAGTACATAACGCTCTGGCGGTTCGTCTTGGAATCGTTCGGAAAGCATTGCCCCTTTGGTGTACTGAACGAAAGTTCCTAAATTCAGTTCTTTCACAAGGCTGGTAATCGCGCTCTCAAACTCAGGCCAGAACCATGTCGGCCCGAGGTCAAATTTGCCCAGGTCAGGTCTGTTTGGATCAGAAACGCTCAAGACCCTGCCGCCAATCCGATCTCTAGCTTCTAGAACCTTACATTGGATGCCCTGTGCAGCAAGTAAAGACGCAGCCCGGAGGCCACTTAACCCAGCTCCAACTATGACTACAGGATTGTTCACATTCTTTCCTCCTTCCAAACGTGTTTATGCTGTATGAATGCACATGTGATAAAGCTATTTCTTTTTTATAATCGTCTTTTCTAAATGAGTTTTCCCTATGAGACAAAATACCTTACTTCGCTCGATAGATACCGGCCCAATTTTATCAAGATGGCTTCCAGGCCATCGGATAATTTTCAAAAGAATTAATCGACTGATACGCATCCTTTATCAACATTTTTTACAATAAAGTCATTATAACCCTTGCCGCTTTTTTGTACTAACCTTCCCTCTAGCACAATAAGAAAAAGCTGCCTGGTTTGGCAGCTGAACTTGAATTAAAGTGCCCTTTAGTTTATGTACATTTTGCATGAATGCGTTATTCTTATGCAGCAACCCTGTCCTACTTTTTCATCTATTTAAAAAGCAAAACCCTATAAAGGTTCTGGTTGCTTACTCATTAACAGTGCGCCCGTCAAGCCGATAAATTGCATGCGTGAACTAAAATCAGATAACGCTTTCGTATATAAATAATAGATTGGTTTCATCATAGCCTCCCAAAGAATGGCGGCTAAAAGAAGTGTACGTCCCCCTTATTAAGGGCGTACACTGATGATTGATTGTATAATCATACCTCCTCAAAAATCATAAATAAAAAACTAGAGCGGAAGGGACGTGCTTCCATTGCCCGCCTTATTTCCCTTTTATTATATGTTTATCTTTTCTAAAAAGTATAAGGGGGAATAAAGGACCATACTCACCCCCTATTCAAATGATAGATTAACTGGACAACGCCTGAGGAGAACGACCTTGTATTTACCAATTTCAAATTTAATCTCGTTTGTATATCATGAAACAACGGTTTTCCTTCTCCCAAAATAACAGGATGAACAGATAGTCTAAACTCATCAACAAGCCCTAAATTTATAAAACCGGTAATAAGACTGGCTCCACCATATAGCCAGATGTCTTTACCAGGCTTATTCTTTAACTTATTGACTTCTTCCACTATCTGATCATTTATAAATATCGCTTGATTATCCGTTCCTTTAAGCGATCTGGAAAACACATATTTTTGTTTGCTATGAACTGCTTCCCACATTTCTCTTTCAGTTTCAGGATCTTCTGTTTCTGGAGTAAATTGTCCCCATAGCTCATAGCTTTTTCTTCCATATAAAATGGCATCAATTTGATTTAAGAAATGACCAAACTCCATGTCCGGGTCCATTATGCACCAATCAACTTCTCCATTTTTCCCTTCAATAAAGCCATCTAACGTAACTGCTAAATCTAAAATGATTCTTCTCTGCTTTCCCTCCATAGACAAAGCTCCGCCTCCTTTTATGTATTATTTTTCCGCTTCATAACAATAGAAAAAACTCGCACAAGCTTGGCGAGCTTTCTTATCATAAGGCTGTTTTCGCAAACTTTGTTGCTTTTTAAACAAATATTGTAGAGAGGTTGATTTCCGCTCCAGGCTGCTCGCTTTCCGCGGGGTGGGCGGTGAGCCTCCTCGGCGCGCTGCACCTGTGGGGTCTCACCTGTCCCACTCCTCGCGCAGGACTTTAAATAAGCTTCCTTGAAAAAACACCGCACGAAGGAAATGCGATAGCATTTTCGAGGAGCTCGCACCTTACGCTCCAATCAACCTAATTGTTCTATTCATAAATCTATTCAAAAACAACAATCTTTTAGAAAACAGCCTATCATAATCACCTGATAGCAGATGAATCATAAAAATTTTTCTTTAGACCAGCCGTTAATATTTAGCTATCTGTATAAAATTCAGACCCTTAGTGAGCCACGGAAACCCCTTGCACCATAGTAGGAATCTGCTCCGTTGTGGTACATAAAGACAGTGTCGTAGCGACGGTCACAAAAGATAGCCCCGCCCAGTTTTCGAATATGAGCAGGTGTTTGCACCCAGCTCGACGTTTTCTTATCGAAATCATCTAACTTCTGCAGCTCCCGGTATTGTCCCTCTGTTAAAAGCTCAATGCCCATGGCAGCGGCCATATCGATCGCATTGTTTTCTGGTTTATGCTTTTTCCTTGCCTCCAGTGCTTCACGGTCGAAGCAAACACTTCTGCGGCCTTTAGGACTTTCCGCTGAACAATCATAAAAAATGTATTCATCCTTCTCTTGATCATAGCCCACAACATCCGGCTCACCGCCTGTTTTTTCCATTTCATTGAGTGACCACAATTTTTCCGTATGAGCTTCAAGCTTAGCTTGTACTTTAGCCCATTCAAGCTCTTCATGGCGGTGCCTATTTTTTCCAAAACGGGCTTTCAATGTTTGGAGTAATTCTTCACGTTCGTCTAGTGACAACTCCTTTTTATTGCTCTTTGTCATGTTAGTTTCCTCCTTAATCATAATGGCTTTCTCTATATGTAGATATTTTTTCATGCAAATAGCTATGTGAATTCAGTTTACAATACAGTATGTAATTGAGTAAACCCACTCCTCCACAAACTGACTCGATACAAATAAAAAGAGATTACTTGGACTTCCTCGTTATCACAATAAAAGATGCTGACCAGTCCGGTTATATTAAAGAGACAGCTTCTTTATCATCGTATTTTAGGATGTTCTATTAGGTTCTCCGCCTTAATGGCATAACCTCCTGCTTCATAAGATATATTTATAGAAATTAACGTTTTTATTGGGGGGAGAAAATGAAAAACATCATTTTGTTTGCAGACCCTGGAATTGATGATTCCATTGCCATCATATATGCCCTTCTTAATCCAAAAATAAATATATTAGCGATCGTGTCCAGCTATGGGAACGTTACAAAAGAACAAGCAACAGACAACATTGCCTATTTACTCAAACTGGCCGGCAGAACGGATATCCCTATTATTGGAGGAGCTAATATTCCTTCATCCGGGGAGACTCCCAGGTTCTATCCTGAAATTCATGGCGAAGAGGGATTAGGTCCAATACGTCCCCCGGAAGAAGTAAAGGGAGAATTAACCAATTTCTCGGAGCTCTACAACATCATAAGAGAGAACCAAGATATAACAGTAGTCGATGTGGGGAGAAATACCTCTTTAGCTTCCCTTTTTCAATTAGGGGAAAATATATCAGATAGCATCAAGGAATTTTTTATAATGGGAGGAGCTTTCATGGTTCCTGGAAATGTAACCCCCTCAGCAGAAGCCAATTTCTATGGTGACCCTATCGCCTCTCAGCTGGTACTGACAAATTTAGATCATGTATATGTTGTTCCGCTCAACGTCACGAACAGGGCGATCATCACAATGGAGCATATTAAAATGATTCAGGAGATAACTGACAACCCAGTTATTGAGATTATGGATGAGGTCATGGAGTTCTATATAGAGGCATATAAAAAACTCATCCCCGGCATTAATGGCGCCCCCCTACATGATGTTTTAACACTCTTCCTTATGGTCAATCCGGACATGGGCCGTACGATTAGAAGAGAGGTGAATATATTAACATCGAATGATGGAAAAGGTACGTCCATTGCGGATTTAAGAGTCAGTTCCAAGCCTTCTGATAAGAATATAAACATTTTTCTGGATTTTAATTATCAGGAATTTCTTGAAGATTTTATAAGTGTTATGAGCTCTTCAGAAAATTCGTAAGCAGCAAAAATAAGGTGCCTGTCCGCTTATAAGGCAACTGAGGTCAGGCACCTATCTGCTAGACATTTTCCGTAATTTAAATAAACTCATTTTCTCCTCCAAATCTCCATCTTCCTTCCAAACGATAAAAAAGAGAAGTTCAGATTCCTTATCATAGTATCCGCAGTCATCACGGCACTCCCAATAAATGTAACCGCCCTTATCGATCGAGGGAAAACTCATATTATTATAGTGTGGATGAAAAGCAGCTTCTGCACTTTGAATTTTTTCTTTTCCTTTATACCTAACCTCAATGGTATAGCTGACATTAAGTCCAGCCAATTTAGAGTTAATCTCTACGTACCAATTTTCGTCTTCCCCCATATACCTAACCGTTTTGGTTTTAACCATCAACTCATAGAATGAAAACAACAGAAGGAATACGATTAATAATCCAATTAGTTTTTTATACATAAATTAAAACACCTCTTATCTAAGAGATGTTTCCTTTTCCAAAATATGACTGATTGCATACCTATTAAAACCTTTGAAACTATACCCTGACCCTGGAGCATCCTTTTATCCTTAAGCTTATCTGTTTGACTTCCAATAACGAAAGGAGTATATTAATTGATGCATCAATAATTGACCTATCAATCATTAAAAAGGTGGAGGATGCTTTGAATAATTTTTCCAAGGAAGAAGAGCTCATTGCCCAGCGGCTGTTTGAGCTTAATAAACAGACCTTGCCGAAGTTTGAACGCTGCACAGGGATCAGCCAGTCACGGCTTGAGATTCTGCGCGAGCTTTTCGAAGCAGAGGAAATCACCCAGCGCGCGCTTCAAAAGAAGGTAAATATTGACCATGCAGCTGTTACCAGGCATCTTAAGCAGCTTGAAGAAAAAGGAATGGTCATCCGCCGAAAAAACCCTGAGGATAACCGCTTTACTTATGTCCGCCTGACCGAAGAGGGCAAGATGAAAATCGCTGCATACTGCGAAGAAAAGCAGCGTTTTATTGGCAATGTCCTAAAGGGATTTTCAAATGAAGAGCGTACAACGCTTTTAGATATGCTTACACGCATTCAGGAGAATATAGAGAACATTTAATGACACCACGAAAAGGGAGAGTTCATCATGATTAAAACAGCCATAAACGACTTTAAAGAAATTGTGACAGGACGCCGTTCCATCCGCAATTACGATCCTAACGTAAAAATCAGCAGAGAAGAAATGGCCGAAATCCTGGAGGAAGCCGCTTTAGCTCCTTCCTCCGTTAATCTGCAGCCATGGCGCTTTGTGGTTATTGATTCAAAAGAAGGCAAAGAAACATTAGCTCCGCTGGCAAAATTTAATCAAAGACAAGTCCAGACTTCTGCAGCGGTTATTGCCGTTTTTGTGGATATGAAAAGCGAAGCATTTATCGAAACGATTTATAATACAGCCGTGGATAAAGGCTACATGCCTGCGGAGGTAAGAGATCAGCAAGTTCCAGCCATCAAGGGTCTGGTAGAAGCCATGACATTTGAACAAAAGAAGGAAATGAACCTGATCGATGCCGGCCTCGTTTCCATGCAGCTGATGCTTGCGGCCCGTGCGCATGGCTTTGACACAAATCCAATCGGCGGCTATGAAAAAGACCGCATTGCGGAAGCCTTCGACCTGGATAAAGAACGCTACTACCCTGTTATGCTCATTTCAATCGGCAAAGCCGCTGACCAGGGATACAAATCCGTCCGCTTGCCTGTTGAGACGATCACTGAATGGAAATAAATCTAGAGGAGGACTTGAAAAATGATTATTATTCATGCAGATTTTCAAATTCAGCCCGAACAGGAAAACGACTTCCTGGCTGAAATCCGCCCGTTAATTGAAGCTTCAAGGGCAGAGGAAGGCAATATTTCTTATGACCTTTTAAAAGATGCAGAAAAAGCCGGATCCTACACGATGGTAGAATTGTGGAAGGACATGAATGCTGTGAAATTCCATAATCAAACGGAACACTTTACCGGATTCACCGGGAAGGCTCAGCAGTTTATGGCTGCTCCTCCGCAGGTAAAGCTATATAATGCGGATGCAGTAAAATAAGGATCTATTATAACAAAAACGCTTGGATTCCAAGCGTTTTTGTGTTTTTACTTTATTTTATTTTCAACAGCAAAGGCAAACTCGGCCTTTCCTTGACTTACTTCCTGCTAGTCTTCCTTCTTCACCCATTCATCCTCTTCATTTTTCTCATACTTTTTCTTCACGGCACTCCAGGCAACCTTAAAGGCCGTTTCCTCCTCCTCATACTCCTCGCTTGCCGAGTTAAAGGCCTCCTTAAAAATTTCCTGTGCGTGATGCGGCAGATTGTCTTTAACAGATTCCGGCAGCTCGCTCAGTTGATCATATGGCATGAAGATTCCTCCTCTGCTTCTATTCTGTTAGGTATTTTTCCTGAAAAGGCTGTTTTCAAACACTTTTCGCCCAAAGAGCAATCAGCCATTATTCCACAAAAAGACGCTTGGGATTTAAAAACCCCAAGCGTCTATATTCTTGGCTATTAAAAAAACTGCACCAATAATCTCTACACACTGATTGCAATATTAAATGAATAAAGGGATTTCTAATCCTATTTTACTTTTTGTTTTCTTTATGATCATACGCAATCAGAATGACCTCTTCTCCCTTTTCCTCGCTTAACTGTTTTTCCAGGTTATACACCTGCTTCAAATCTCCATCCGATAAATGTGCAAATTGATATTGCTTATCCATTTTCATCACCTTTTCAAAAAGTTTTCAGGATACATAAAGTATGTGTTTTCTAAGCATTTTTATACAAAAAAGCGATGTTTCGCAAAGCTGCCAAGTAAACAAAATGTAACTAGAATGTCACTGTATGCGTGTTGTTTGTCATGATCTTCTCAGTATAGACTGATTCTGAGGAGTGAAAAAAATGAAAACAGTAGCTGCATCACAATTAAACTTTAAGAAAAGGTTATCTATGATTGAACAAAGGTCACTAGAAGACACGGTTAAGAGATGGCTCAACGATCCAGAGGGAAAACGAACGGACATACTCCCCCTTCAGTACACGGAAGACGTGTTTGCAAAGTTAGAGAGCAAAAAAGAAAGTCAATTTACCATTTATACAAACGAATATTTTAGATATGTAACCTTAACAGAAGATAACCAAATTATTATTGGCGTTTTAGACTCCAATCATTCCCTGCTGCATCGGGTATTAACTTTAGATCATCTTTTAGTATAGTTTTTAAAGTTTTTATTGAAGCGGAGGACGAACGATGACGAAGAAAACAGCGAGCATAGGGGATCGCATTTCTTTTCAAAGAAAAGAAATAACCATTGAAGGCGTTGTTGGCGCTGTAAGGGACAATAGTGTCATTGTTGAAATTTCAATGGAATCAAGCCAAAGGCTACATTATGATACAACCAAAACCGTCGTTAAACATTCTAATTATGCAGTATTACCATCCGGGACATCTTAATACTTTTACTTACATACGGTCAACATGCCGCATTTTTGTTTATCTGCTAACGAAGAGATGAAATGATGTACTTAAACAAAAAACTCGCCATCACACTGTGGCGAGTTTTTTGCAAAATAAATTACCGTCATTTTGGTACTAATATTTAGAAAAGGTCCTCAAAATAGCTGCGGACCCCCTACCTTTTAGATCCCCCAAATGGCAATGCTTATTACAGCCAGCACCAGGCTCAGCAGCAAGGACATGCCCCAATGCTTCTTATCGGTCATCTTAAACAACACATTCATGACCGAGCTAATCGCAAGAAAAATAAAGAAAACAAACAAGAAAATCATTAACTCCATCATAGCCTAACCTGCTTTCCATCTCGTTTCACCAGAAAATAAGAAACGCTTCCCATCATCCCTTCGAGACCTCTAGCCGATCTTTTTAATAACCGCCATTTCCTTCCCAAAACGATCGCCATGATCCTTAAAACCCAAACTTGCATATAGATGGTGCGCCCCCAGATTCTCCGGATTGTAGCCTACCACAATGTTCTTTACTTCAGGCAGTTTAGCCATTTCGGCAATCATAAGCTCTGTTGCCTTTTTGCCGATGCCCTTGCCTTGATATTCTTTATCTACCATGATTCTATAAATCCAGTAGCCATCCAATTCTTCCTGAACGGTATTATACATCAGGAAGCCGACTGCTATATCTTCAAAATAGATTGCGTATGGTTTTAAAGTGGTTTCAAATTTACTCTGTGCAATGGAAACTGCATTTGGCTCCACATAGGCTTTTTGTTCCTCTGCAAGCTCCAGCAGGCAGCAGTCATACCAATTGTCTGCTGTTACTTCTTCTATTCTCACTTTATCTGTATTCATACCTATTTCCCCTTTTCAATTTTTAGGGAAACGCAGTGATTTAGTTAGGCGTTCTCCCCTTCTTTTTATCCACAATACCTAAAGTTTTATTTAGCATATTGAACGCCCCCTTTTACTAAATTATCAGAAATAACAAGCCCCAGTTATTATACTATAATATTCCATTTACTGCGCACCAGGGATTTGAGTTATTTTTTATTGGAAAGGCCATATATAATATATTGATTCTTAAAAATTCAAAGGTTTTGCAATCCGCTTCCTTCTGTCGGACGCCTGTTTGCCTGTATGGCTGACAACGTAAATAGCATCTGCACTGCACTTATTTCCCTTTTCCCAATATGTGCAGTTATTTACTTCACAAAGAATGTCTATCACCTTCATTTTTCTATTTCCACTCTTCCTTCAAAATGGCATAATAATATTCATCCCACCACTCATCGCCATTAGGAATGCACTTTCTGAAAAAACCTTCACGTCTCATGCCAATTTTCTCCATAACACGATAGGAAGGCGGGTTCTCCGGCTGGCAGGTAGCGATAACACGATGAAGGCACAACTCCTGAAATCCATACTTCAACACAGCATAAGCAGCCTCGGTGGCATAGCCTTTATGATAAAACTTCGGATTAAACACCCATCCAATTTCGTATGTATGATCGCCAAAATATTTATGAAAAGAAATATGGCCAATCAGGTCGTTTCCATCCTTTAACCGGACAGCGAAATGCTTAGCCCCGTCTCCACTATTCTTATCCACAAACTCTTTTGCAGCTTCCTCTGAGAAAGTGCCTTCTGGAATATATTTCATTACTGCGGCATTTGACGTATATTCATAAACGGCCTGCCAGTCTTCTGATTGGAATTTTCGTATTTTCAATCTCTCTGTTTTTAGATCCATTTTGCTCTTCTACCCCTATCAACATTTATAAGCTAATTTTTCGTTAACTTAGCATGTAATTCCTTTAAAAAAACTGAACGCACATAAATTTTTTTATCCGCACAGAAAATGGGGGCTATCCGCACAGAAAAATATTATGCACATAAACCCTTTCATCCGGCATGCAAGTAGAACCTTCCTGATTTCTAAGAAAATCCCGCCCTCATATGCAAAAAATGCGAAGAGCGGGATAAATCCATGATCTTAATTCAATTTTTCATCCATCTCATCCAGTCCAAGCATTTCACAAGGGACACTTTCTTTAAGCTCATCCAGCTGACTGACAGCCAGTTTATACAGCTTTTCATCCTCATATTCCTCCTGGAAAAACAGACAGTTACCCGCTGCTTTCACCAGAACCTGGACCTTCATCTTTAAGGCCGATCCCGCAACGCTGTCTTCGTCCCCAAGCGACATGCCCGCTGGATTCGATTCTGATTCCGAAATATACACCTGCGCCCCGCCGATTTCTCTTGCAAAATCAGTTACTTCAGATAGAGAGTCTGCATGCTTCACGTTACCACCTCTCTTATCCTTTACCTCCAATTCGCCAGAGTTCAAACCCCTGCACAATGAAAAGTAAGGCAGCTGCAGTTAAAAGAAGGATAAAAATGTTTTTATAAAGCCAGCAGAAAATAATAACCCCAAATGAAGGAGAAGCCCGCCCAGCAGCATAAATCCAAGTGTAAAGATAAAACGCGGTGTTCAAAAATCCTTCATGGCTGATTTTCTGTCCTCTGGCTTCATTCTCAAAAAGCCAGCAGCCACAGCCGCTGCTGGGATCCCCCACATAAAATAAAAAAAGGACAATCGTTCAGTGTCCCTATCACTCCCGCCTTCCCTCAAAATAAACCGGCGGCTGACTTTTCTGCAGAATAGGATTGCATCATAATGCTTTTGCGGATAGATGGCGAATGGCAATTGCCCCATCACATCAATGCCATGGCTGCTATCCCCCAGCAAAACAATCCTTTTGTCTTTGATATATGGATCCATACAGGAAAAATCCTGGGCATCCTTTACTTCGCTGCTCTTGCGATTGATTTGTTCAATCCAGGCAGACCTCGTTGTTTTCCGCAATGGCATTCATCAGGCCTCCCCTCCCAATTGAACACGTTATTTTTGCCGATTCTCTGATCCTTTAACAAGACGAAAAACAAAATAATACACACCACTCAGCCCTGCAATTCCTAGTAAGGTAAGAAAGGGAAGTGAGTCTGAAAATAAGATCCCAGCTGCAAATAAGACAAAACAAAAAATAATGCCGAAGATCGTTAATAAAGAATGCCGTTTTTTCTTCAAGCGCTTCCCCCCTTTTGCTATTTCTGCTCTCTGCTCCTGATGTTTAACAGATAAATTCCCCACCACACAAGCAAATAGAAAAAACCAATTAACATATAAATGGCCCAGATTGAACCCTGCTGCAGCTGAGCAGCCATATATTCCATCTCGTTCAGATCCTTATCTCTCCCTATACTATTGATCAGACCAACGACAGGAACGGTTAGTGTAGAAATAACAGCGATAATAGACAGTCTGATCATTCTCTTCCTCATTACACTGTGAATCGACGTTCCGAAGGTTAGGATCAAAAATAGATAATAAATGATCCAAAACCAGCTGGGCAGAGTCTCCCCATACATCCTCTCACCTCATTCAATCTCCTCATTCGGCCAGCCTGTGCTGGAAAAGATTTAAAAAGGCTATCTCGAACTCCCAAAATGGGATTAGATAGCCTTTCAGTACAATTACTCATAACACAGCGATTCAATCGGACTCGGCCTTGACACTTTATTAGCCGGCAATAGACCGAAGATGATCCCAATCGCCATGGAGAAGAACAGGGCTCCTGCCACGACCTGCCATGAAATCAGCGATGGCCAGCCTGCAAAGAATGAAATCAGGGACGCTGATCCTCATCCCAGCAGTATTCCCAGCACGCCGCCAATTAGTGTCAGCGTCACGGATTCAATTAAAAACTGCCCCATGATTTGGCCCCTGGTCGCTCCAAGCACTTTTCGGACCAAACTTCCTTATTTGTTTTATACGGAATACATTTGAGGAAGGTTTCAATTTTTACCAAAATAAAAAGAGCAGCTGTAACTGCTCCATTTTTCTATCGCTCTTTCATTTTCCCTATTAACCACTTCGTTCCCTCAGCAAGCACACCCCCTACTATGATGGCGTAAAAGGTGCTCCGGTCGATAACTTTCGCTCCTGTCAGTGCAACTAATCCAATGATAAAGAAGATTCTCCAATACAAGAGGCCTTTTCCCATCTCCCCCTCCTTAGCTGCCGATCTCCTGCTCTTATATACGGAGCAAACTGCAAATAGTTTCAAGGAAGAATCTAAAAACCTATACAGCCTTCCGCTGAAAATACAAATATCCGCCCAAATAAAACAGCAGAAAGAATCCGCCAATAACCGTCAAAAGCTGCTCCCATGGAATGAAGAATAAATCATCCGTATTTGCAGCCGGATACATCATGGCAAAAGGCTGTGCCCACGGATAGTATGGTCCTGCTTTTTCCGAATTCATAGCTAAAATGGCCGGCAGGGTAAAAATAACGTTTACCGCAAACGGAGCGGCAAAGCTTTTGAACCACACGGACATCCACAGCTGCAAAGCCACCAGTGGAAATGTCGCCACCCAGCCTCCTAAAATGCTTTTCCAGATAATTTCGATTGGAAAAGGATCTGCCACCCCTTTAAACATTCCTGCGCTATAAATGGCAGCCAGGTACAATAGCTGAATCATCATAACCAGCAGAAGCACCAGCAAATACTTCGCAGCAAACACCTTGCCTCTTGTGACGGGCAGGGCAAGCAGCTGCTTCCATCCGCCGGCCTGATGCTCATACCGGCAGACAAGGCTTGCGAGAACACCTGTCATCAGCGGCAAAAAAAGAACTGCATAAGGGAGATTCATATAAATCAAAAGCATATACCATTCATTCACCATGCCGGCTGTTTCCGATGTATCTGCCCCTATCCCGGCAGCAAGCCCGACAAGCGGTCCGGTAAGGAGAATGATGAACACCTTCGATTTCCTTAGCTTATACCATTCCGATTTTAAAATGGACAGCATTTATTTCACGTCCCTTCTTGTAAAATCAATCATGCCGGCCGCATATAACAGAGCGCCCGTACTAATCCCAAGCATGACATTTACCAGCGGCTCATCCCACTCATTCAGGAGAAACGGCCACTTCCAAATCATCCAGTCCGGCAGTGTAAAAGCAACATACGTTAAAATCACGCCTAAAACCCCAGCGGCAATGGGCACTCCCTGATTCACGCTTACGGTGGCAATCCAAAGCTGCAGCGCCAAGATCGGCAAAGCAGCAAAGAATGGATAGAAGCTATACTCCAACAGCTCCCCAAAAGGAAACCCGCTTCCCAAATCCAAGAACAGCCCAAAAGCCAGCGTGAACAGCATCAGGAGCACAGAAGACACAATCAATAAAAAAGAAAGAACTGTAAACTTCGCTAAATACACACTCATTTTCGAAACAGGCAAGGCAATCATCTGTTTCCATGCATTTGTTTCATTTTCAATGCTCGCCATAAAAGATGTTAAAATCACAATGCCCAGCACTATTGCCAATGGTGTAAACGAATGGATGTTCCCTAAATAATACCCCCACCGATCCTCACTCTGCTGAAACAAATAGTCCTTCCGCACACCGTAATTGACCATTTGCATGGCAACGACGCCTATAGGCCCAAGTACAGTTAATAACCAGATCCCCTTCCGCCTGATCTTTATAAACTCGGCAGCCAGCAGTTTTCTCATCATCCAGCATGCTCCTCCCTCGTCATCTGAAGAAAAATATCCTCAAGCGAACGCTTTTCTTCTTCCACCCGATAAATAGAAAAGCCATCTTCCACAAGGCCCCGGACTGTTTCTGCCACTTTCTCATCAGAATGCTGCTGTAAAGATATAACGCCATCATTCAGCCCAGCCTTAATCCCCTTTGCCAATAGCGAACGCCACGCCCGATCACTCTCGCTGACTTTTAACAAGACTGAATCCTGCGCATACATCCGCATCGCTTTAATCGAATCCTGGAAAATCATCTTCCCCTTTGTCACGATGCCTACGGTTGTCGCCATCTGGTCAATCTCGGACAATAAATGGCTTGAAATCAAAACGGTCATTCCATATTCATCTGGAAGGCTTTTGATTAAATTTCGGATTTCAATAATACCGGAAGGATCCAGCCCATTGGTCGGTTCATCCAGAATGAGCAATTCTGGATTATTTAACAATGATGCAGCAATGCCGAGCCTCTGCTTCATGCCGAGCGAAAACCCTTTAACTTTCTTGCCGGCCACATCCGAAAGCCGTACAATCTCCAGTACTTCAGCAATCCGCTGCTTCGGCACTCCCAAGATCATTCTCATCGCTTCAAGATTTTCATTTGCCGTTAAATGCGGATAGTAGGAGGGCGTCTCCACAAGCGAACCCACTCTCGCTAAAATATTTAACCTTTCCTTCTTTAAATCTTTTCCAAAAATTTCGATTCTGCCTGAAGTCGGCTTCATCAGCCCTAAAAGCATCCGAATCGTTGTCGTCTTCCCTGCCCCATTCGGTCCCAGAAAGCCGTAAATCTCCCCTTTTGGGATTTTCATATCCAAGCCCGACACGGCCTTTTCTTGTCCAAATTGCTTTGTTAAACTTTCCGTCCTCACGATATATTCCATTTCCTCTCACCTCACTATCCATATTAGACAGTTAAGGTTAAAACGAGGGTAGAGGGAAGGTTAATATTTGTTTAAAAATAAACGGTTTAAAACGGCCAAACGGAAACAGCCATTTCTTTTTAAATACAAAATTGGCGGGAAAGGCTCAAAAATAAAACCCACATAAATAAATAGGATACAGAAAAGCGCTCAGAGTGTCCTGAGCGCTTCATTATTAGTAGTCATTAAACCCTATAACTCGTTATTCCCAATAAAAATGGCATTAATTTATTATTTTGATTTCTTTAAACCAAAACTCCAATGAATCCATTGGTTCTTCTCGAATATGAACATAATAAACTTTTAGATCATTGTAATCTAGGTTTTCTGGAAGATCGAAAGAAAATGCAAACTCTTTAGCAGTCTCGATATCATATATGAGAGGATCCAATTCAGGAGAAACTTCATCTTCTAGGTATTTCCGAACTGCCAACTCCAATCCTTCCTTATCCATTTCATGATAGTTTTTATACCTGTTTCTGTTTACATTGGTGACCTTTGTATCATCCGGTGCATATAGGACTATATAATCCGTGACGAATCTATAGGAATCTAGCGGCTTCTCCCAGACCCCTGAAAGGGTATAGTGCTGGTTTTCATTTTGGACAGTGACCTTAAGGGAGTCAGGAGTCGTATGATACCAGGAGTTAAAAACTACGTCTCCAATAAAGAATAGCACCAAAAATACAGGGATTGATAATACCAGGGACAGGATTTTACTTTTTTTCCACACCATTACCGCTAATACAAGCAAACCAAAGACTAGTAACATACCAAGAATGATAGACATGAATATACTCCCCAAGATTTTATTATTATGTATCGTCTAAATGCGCTTAGTATTTCTGAGTACCCATACATAGCAAAACTTCCTGCTCGCTCATTGAGGCTTTTCTTTAAAGGCAAGAATCTTGACAGTTGTCCCCTCCTCACCTGACTCCATCTCCCAATCAAGCTTCATGCCCTTCACCATCATATCCACAATCGATAACCCGATGCCTGCACCTTTTTCAGCAGAGCTATTTTTCAAGCCCTTCCCTTGGTCAATGAATACAATGGCGTCATACGCCTCAGTAGATTCGGTTTTCACTTCAAGATACGAGCCATCCCTTGCATGGCGGAGTATATTTTGCAGGAGATTGTCTATGATTCGTCCCAGCCAAATCGGGTCAGCCAGCCATTTTTCCTCAAAAGGCTGTAAATCGATAACCGTTTCGAACCCTTCTTTTTCAAAAACAGGATACCAGGAAGCCAAGCTTTCCCGCACAAATCGGACAGCGTCCATTTCTTTCAGTTCAAGCTTATGCTTGCTTGCCATCAATAGCGTATAAGACATTAGGTTTTCAATTAGCCTGTCAATATTTACAATGGAGTTCTCCAGTGCTTTGACGGCTTGTTTTCCTTCGGGGGAAAGATCCTCTTTTGCTATCGAATAGGTTTGTGCATTGATTTTTGTTAAAGGAGTGCGCAAATCATGGGATAGATTGGCGATCAGTTCCCTGCGCAACTGCTCCTCTTCCTGTTCACGCCGCTTGCTTTCCTTTAGCTCCACCACCATATCATTAAAGGTTTGTTCCAGCTGGCCGATTTCATCGCTTTTTTGAACATCGATTCCGATAGGGAGATTATCAAGGTCACGCCTTTCCATCGCCTCCTGCAAATGCATAAGCCTTTTGCGGATACCCCGGAAAAATAAAAAAGAAACGACTATAAACAAAGAAATAATCAAAAGCAAACCTAATCCCAAGAACCATCCATATTTCTCAGTCATTTGAACAAAGGGCGGATTGAACAAATTCCGCGGAATTTCAAGAACGATAAAGCCGTTTCGTTCGTCACCGCCAATAAAACTAATGACGGTAAAAGGCTCACCGCCGTAACGCTCTTTAATGAACTTGGCTGTATAGGCAGGAGTCCAGTCAGCGGGAAGCTCTCCTTTTACATCCAGCTGCTCCATGAGCCGTCCATTTTCATCGATCCAAAACATCGAAGCATCCCGATACTGCTTTTTCCATTGAGCAAAAAGCCGGCGGATACTCTCCGCTGAGGCACCTTCCAGCTCTTCTGCGTCCGCATGCCATTGTTCTTCAATTCGCTTGGGATCATTTTGTTCATCCGCATCCTCTTTTCCAAGAATGCTTTCCTCAAGGCCCATGGCAAGCATGGCGACAATCAAATACGCCGCTTGAAACAGAAAGAGCGCGGTCAGGATAATCAGCATATACTTCGCCTGCAATGATTGAGAGAACTTTTTCATCCTCTCACCCTGTAGCCAATCCCGCGGATTGTTTCAATAATTTCAGGCCGGGATGGGTTTTTTTCGATCTTTTCACGAAGATAGCGGATATGTACCATCAAGGTTTTATCACCTTCTATATACTGTTCGCCCCAGACTCCTTCGTAGAGCTGCTCTTTGGTTAATATTTGATTCAGGTGGCGGATGAAAAACTGAAACAGCTGATACTGTTTGCCTGTAAGCTGAATTTCCTGCCCTGTATCCCGATCGGCCATTCTCATGTCTTTCGTATGTACATTCAAATGATGAAGCTCAAGCACCTGGTCGTTCTTCTGAAATCGCCTTAACAGCACCTCAATCCTCGCAGCCAGCTCATCCGGCTGGAAAGGCTTCGTCAAGTAATCGTCCGCAAAGCTAAGTCCTTCAAGCTTATCTTCTACTGCTGTCCGCGCTGATAGCATTAAAACAGGGAAATCATCCCTCTCTTTCTTCATCCGCTTCCCGATTGAAAAACCGTCCAGCCCCGGCAGCATGACATCCAAGATGGCAATATCTGAGTCTCCCAGATATTTTCCCATCCCTTCTCCAGACTTCAGCCAGGTCACCTCATATCCTCTCTCCTCCAAATCCTTCCTCAGCCAGCTGCCAATCTCGCTTTCGTCTTCTATGTATAAAATGCGAACCATTTTCTCCACCCTTATCTTTATTGGTCATTCCCTGCTCCATCATCTTCATATTAACACAATTTGGAACTTTCTCTTGACTCGAAGCCTATCACAATACAAAAAAACGACGTGCTGCTACACACGTCAAGTTTGTCAAAACTCATATAGATGGAGGCGCAAATCCTCCGAGCGATAGGATACCTCTTTTTCCTGTACTCCAGGTAGAGCCACTGTCGTTTAATTGATTCATCCTTATCAGTCCTACTATTCTATTCCTATGTAAATTTTCAAGTCATCGAAGCCGCACACTATAATAACGCATGGCTTTCGGCACTCCTTTTATCTCCAGAAGGCCATTAAGGCTCAGCTGCCTTAGCCTGTATTCAAAGAACCCATCACCGATATATTGCTCGAGATGGCCGATTACTTCACCAATGACACGGGCTGATTTAATGAAGGTATTCTTCTTGCTCAGCTTCCGGACAGTCCCAATGATGAACTCATCAAAATAATCCAAGCCAACACTGTGGATTTTATGATTCTTCCAAACTCTTACCTTATCCTTCGAGGCAGAGAGCACTTCCCAATCTTTCTCAAGTGCTGCCCTTTCTGACTTAGAGACCGGCCTTAAACTGCTGCTGTATTCGCAGATTGCTTTCAGCCGTTCAGGAGAAAGTTCCCCCGTATGCAATGGAACATACTTCTGGTTCGTCCTTTGAGTCACCTCTTGGTATAAATCAGCCGTATTTACTACCGTAATTTCGTTCCCTTTCTCCTTTAATTGATAAAGAAGATACCGCAAACCTGTTTGTTCATGTGCATTGTTTCCTGTCCAGATCCAAATGGGAATAGCCTCAGGGAGCTTTTCAATCGCCTGGCCTATTTTTTCATAGTCGTCCATAAAGCTGTCGATATACTCATCATCCAAATTAATATGATTTGCCAGCCACTCCTGCCTTTCAAGGAGCCCCACAGTTTCCTGCAGGTTCCTAATGGGGCCAACAGAGAATTGATCGGAAAAAGAGATTACTTTTTCCGCTACATCGCGATGCTTTTCCCGCAGCATACACTTCAAACTCCCAGATGCAGAATCCCCGAAAACAAAATGAACTTTTTGCAAAGACTGCAGCTCCTGCCGATCACGAATTGCCTGCGATTGCAGGAAGCCCTCATGGATTTTCTTTACCTGTTCTGCCAATCTCTCATCCTCGCACTTGGCTTCTTCAGCCATAGAAATATGCAGCAGGAACTGGAATAGCCATGATTTCGCCTCATCCTCAGACAAAGCCCCAATGCTCTTTCTTAACTCAGCAATCATCTTTAACCCTCCCATTGCTATCGCAGCTCTTTTGTTAATCTATTTCGAAACTCTTCATATGTCTGTTCCCTTGTGTTCTTTCACGAACCCGATGACTGATTCAGGATCAGGCTTGCTATTTCCCTTTATAGACAGAAAAAAAGCGACTCCCGCTGCCAAAAGGAGAACAAGCACGGCAATCGCCCATAATCCTTTGCCCAAATCGAAAACCCCCAGTAATAATCTTTATTCGTTATACGGCCAACCACCTTGAAAGTTTCATCTTTTGGAAAAATATTGAATACCCCGCAGGATTCTCTGACCAAAGCAAAAAAGATTGGAATCCCTCCAACCTCTCAATAAACTCTCGAATAAACCACAAAAGATAAAAACACCGTACAAATCAGCAAAATGGATAAAAGATTGCTCATAGCCAAAAAGAAAAGCCCCAAAATAAAGAATGGGATCCTTGATTGTTCTTTGATTTTTCCCCCTTTTCTTCCTTCCCTTCATAAATAATCCGTTTTTCGAATGTTGTATGAAATGTCTTGGCCAGTTCAAAAGCAAGTGGAAGAGATGGGTCATACTTTCCTTTTTGATTGAAATAATCGTCTGTCTCGAAACCCCAAGCATAGCAGCAGACGATTCTGTGAATAGCCATGCTTTTTTCTAAATTCAACTAAATTGTTTTTCAACGTGTTCACCCCATCTAATTCCGGCTTAATGTAAAGCTCCCTTTACATTAAGGAAACTTTACATTAAGCTCCACTTTAAGAAAAGCGCCTGCCATATGCAGACGCTTCCTTCCCTATTAAACTGGTTTACTTTACAGCCATACTAGTCTTCTTCCGAACCTTCATTGGTATCCATATTGGTTTCTTGATCCGCACCACCCGTGCCGTCTTCCCCGGATGGTGTCTCTTCATTCATGTTTGGATCCTGCATTTCCGGATCTTCTGTTGTGCCAGGATCTTGCATTTCGGGATCTTCTGTTGTGCCAGGATCCTGCATTTCATTATTTTCCGTATGATTTTCTTCCATTTCATTCTGTTCCAGTTCTACGTCTTCTGTTTCCGGCGGCGGCTCCTGTTCATCTGTCCCACAGCCTGCCAACAATAATCCTGCACTCAATGGGATGGAAAGCATTAATTTAGTATATTTCATTCTGTCATCTCCCTTTTGCAGTATTGGTTACGTTACGTCCTTTCCCGATTCACCTTGAAATAAACAAGTTTTCGGAAAAAACTGTACAAGGAGATGAAGTTTACTAGATTAGCTAATATTTTGCTCCTTTTCCGCCTTTGCCGCTGTAAACTTCCTTTTATTCGTAAACAACGGAACCAAAATCGTCAGCAAGCTAATGCCAATAAGCGTTAAAGCAATCGGCTTATCAAGGAAGATGGATAGGCTGCCATTTGAAATGGTTAAAGTTTGCCTTAAAGCTTGTTCCATCATCCCCCCCAGGATAAAAGCGAGGATAAATGGAGCGGCCGGGAATGAAAACATTCGCATCAGGAAGCCGATAATCCCGAATGCAACGAGAAGATACAGGTCGAATGTGTTAAAGCTGATCGCGTATACTCCTATCAAACTAAAAATAATAACCAGCGATATTAATAACGGCCTAGGAATTCTAAGCACCTTTGCAATGTAAGGAATCAAAGGCAGATTAAGGATCAGCAAAAAGATGTTTCCGACATACATACTGGCAATAATCCCCCAAAACACTTCTGGACGGTCCTGAATTAGCAAGGGACCCGGCTGCACGCCTAAAACCAAGAACGCTCCCAATAAAACAGCAGTCGTCCCTGAACCTGGGATTCCCAAACTTAGCAATGGCACGAACGCTCCACCAGTGGCCGCATTATTAGCCGTTTCCGGGGCTGCCAATCCTTTAATCGAACCTTTTCCAAATTCCTCTGGGTTTTTCGCCATTTTCTTCTCGGTAATATAAGCAATAAAAGAAGCAATCGTGGCTCCTGCTCCAGGCAGGACACCAATGATAAATCCCAAGAATGATTGCCTTGTCATCGGCCCGCTCATTTCCTTCATATCCTGCTTGGAAATCCGCAGGCTTCCCAGCTCTTTATTATTGCTCATCGTATCGTCTTTACGTTTTAATACAAGTGTGCAAACCTCAGCTAGGGCAAATAACCCCAGTGCTATGACTAAAAAGTCTATTCCTTCGAGCAAGTTGGGATTGCCAAAAGTGAAGCGGCTTGTACCTGTTTGGCTATCAATTCCGATTGTCACGACAATAAAACCTAAAGTAGCTGAAATAAATGCTTTAATCGTGGATCCCTCTGACAAACTTGAGATCGCTGTCAGTCCCATAAACATTAAGGCAAAATACTCAGCTGGACCAAACGAAACAGCAACAGCCGACAGCAGCGGCGTGAATAGCATTAACAAAATAACACTTACTGTACCGCCCGTAAAAGAAGCAATCGCTGCGATCGCCAGCGCTTTGCCGGCTTTGCCCTGCTGCGCCATTGGATAACCATCGAAAGCAGTTGCCACCGTTCCGGCTACCCCAGGCGCATTCAATAGAATCGAAGAACTAGACCCTCCGAATATCGCTCCGTAATAAACGCCAGCCATCATCACTAAAGCAACAGTTGGATCCATACTGTAGGTAATCGGGATCATAATGGCCATGGCACTAATCGGACCCAATCCGGGCATCATCCCAATGAAGGTCCCTACAAATACACCGATAAAAACAAACAGGATTCCCTGCAAACTAAATGCGACTTGAAACCCTGTCATTAACCCTTGAAATGCATCCATGCTTTTCCCTCCTCTTAAAATGGAATAATGCCTGCTGGCAGATTAATTCGAAGCAAATAATTAAATAATCCGTAAATAGCTAAGGAAAAAACAACCGACACAATCCCATTTGCAAGATGTTTTTTATAGCCCAGGAATAACGAACAGCTGAAAATAAATAGTGTGGTCATTATTAAAAATCCAAGAACTTCAAGCAAAGAAATATAAACTAAAATAAATGCCAGTACAGCCAGCAGCACAAACAAATTGCTCTTGCTTAAACTCCTCTTTTGCTTCTCCGCTTCAGTTTCTTCCTTCTTATCCAAAAACAGCAGAATGGCAAAGAATAATAAGAGAAACCCCAGCCCTTTAGGGACAACGTCAGCATCAATAATGGCATTCGGGTATTTTGGAAGATTGTAGCTTAGGATTAAATAAACTCCAGCAATAACCGCGAGGATAAGTGCCATTTTTTGATTGATTCTTGTAAGCATTCCTATCACCTCTTTTAATAGAATGAAAGATAGAACATCTAAAGCTGTTCTATCTTTCTATCAATCTTTCATTTTATTTGGGCAAAAGATTATCGGGCCAGCCCTAATTCTTCAAGCAGCGTCTCCATATCTTCCGCTTCTGTCTTTAAAAACTCACTGTACTCTTCACTGTCCATATAAAGCTCTCCCCAGCCATACTTTTTGCGGATTTCCTCCCAAGCTGGTGAATCGTTTAGCTCTTTAAATTTTTCCTCATAGTATTTTACAGCGGCAGGATCCATGTTCGGAGGTCCGAAGAAGCCTCTCCAGTTAATGAATGTCTCATCGATTCCCTGTTCTTTAGCAGTTGGGAAATCTGATAAAACCTCCCCTTCCAATCGCTCTTCAGAAGTGATTCCAAGGACTTTAATTTTTCCTGCTCTTACTTGTTCAATCGTTTCAGCAACACCTGTTGTATAAACATCGACACTTCCATTCAGAACAGCCGTTAACCCGCCTGCATCAGGATCTGAAATATACTTAATCTTTGTCACATCAACACCGGCGGCTTTCGCAATTTTGACAAATTGCATATGATCCATACTTCCCGGAGACGAGGTACCGATTACACTTACACTTGCAGGATCCTTTTTCATATCTTCAAATAAATCATTCAGGTTGTCCCATTTGGCATCTGCTTTTACTACAAATGCACCATAATCGGCAATGACATTTGCAATGGGTGTAAAGTCTTCATAGCCATATTCAGATTGTCCGTTTAAAGGAACCAATACTAATGGAGGTGACCCAACAAACATATGGTGCGGGCTTCCATCCTTACCGGCGACATAGGCCCAGCCAATCGCTCCCCCTCCGCCGGCTTTATTGACAACAGGCAAGCGTTTATCAATGATTTTTTCTTGTTCAAAAACTTGAGATGCCATCCTTGCGGTCGTATCCCAGCCGCCGCCCGGCCCTGCAGGTGCCGTAATTTCAATTGGCTGTGAGGGTGTCCACTCCCCATTAGCACTTGTATTTCCGCCAGATGATTGGCTTGAACATCCGGCAGTCACAAGCATCATCAAAGCAGCTGCCGTACCCAATAATCTTTTCATTGTATTTCCCCCTTTGTTCGCTAATTCTTCCATCCTTAAACGCTATAATAAGTCAGAAAAATAAAAATGTAATCGTTTTCAAAATATCCTGCATAAAAACCTTTGTGGCTATTTTGTTCATTTTGTTCACAGGGTTGAGTATTTGGGAATTGGAGTTACCTAAAGGAGGAAATCAATAGCATAGCATGAAAAAAAGAATGCAAACTAAAGTCGCGGGTGTCTTTCAGCGGCATCCTTAAAGATGAAAGCAAATAAGGGTGGTGAAAAAATGGCTAAAAACAAGAAAAACAAATCTGAACATCAGAACAATGCGCTTCCGAAAGATGTTGAATTTGCGGACGACAGAGCAAACGGCCTTGAAAGAATCGCTTTAAAAGCACAAAGAGAACATAGGAAGTAATAGAGAATGGGGACAGTCCATCTGTCCCTATTCATTCAGACAAAAGGTTGGATTTCTCTGTACATTCAATAAGAGCCAAATGACTTGAACTCAATCCAGCCCTTTACCCTTGCGCCGGAAATCAGTATAGTAGACTTTCCGTTCCGGCGGCTCTGATTCCAAATTTTGAATAAAATCTGCATTTACCTTTTCCAATAACAAGCGCTTCAATTTCTCCAGCCTGACCGGACCGATTCCAGACAATTTTTCCGGGATTATTACTTGGAGATCCCCTTGCTGTTTATACAGGCGAATGCTGCCATGTCCCGTTCTATCCGTTTTCCCTGATGTATAAGCAAATTCAAATCGCTGCTCTATAAAGGAAGATACTTCAGGAAGTCCTAAATTTTCATAAATCGGAGGAAATTGATGATAGACAGGAGGATCGGTGAACTTTATTGAAGTAATGTTCAATTTATCCCTCTCCTCTCATGTTTTAATAAATGATAAATAAGGTTGGTTGATTGGAGCGTAAGATGCGAGCTCCTCGAAAATGCTATCGCATTTCCTTCGTGCGGTGTTTATTCAAGGAAGCTTATTCAAAGTCCGGCGGGAGAAGTTGGACAGGTGAGACCCCACAGGCGCTGCGCGCCGTGGAGGCTCAATGCCCGCCCTGCGGTTCGCTGAGCATCCTGAAGCGGAAATCAACCTCTTCTCACTACTTGTTTAAAAAGGTACAAGTTTGCGTAAACAGCCTTTAATAACTGCTATTATTGCCATTAAAAGATGTAATCATTTAATAAGGCTGTTTTCGCAAAGTTTGTTGCTTACAAGCTAGTTTTAATTACTGAGTTGATNNCTTTAGAGTCCAAAAACAACAATCTATACGAAAAGAGCCTTTAATAAAGAAATTGAAAGCCGTTATTATAAAGAACCAATAAAAAAACACCTCTCTATAAAGAAAGGTGCCGCTTATATCAAATAATATTTCCGCTCCGGCCTGCCGACAATGCCATATTCCAGCTCCGCCTTAGCTTTTCCTTCGGATATTAAATACTCCAAATATCTTCTTGCGGTTGTTCTCGAAGCACCTAAATGCTCGCTTAATTCTTCTGCGTTAATCCCATACTGTAGTCTCTCCATTGTTTCCTGAACCTTTGTCAGTGTTAATGGATCGATTCCTTTTGGAAGAGAGACGGGATTTGCTGCAGGAGGACGTCCCAAGATGACCTGATCAATGACAGACTGATTAAATTCTTTACCAGAATCCAGCACATCTCTCCGGTTCATCACTTTTTCCAGGGCAGCCTTAAATCTGTTAAAATCAGCCGGCTTAACAATATAATCAAGGACCCCATTGCGAATAGCAGGCTCTACCACGTTTTTCTCTGTGGAAGCTGTGATGAGAATGACATCCAGCTTTGGATAGTTACTTCTCAGTTCCGGCAGTAAAGAGACCCCGCTTCTGTCCGGCAGATAGTTATCCAATAATAAAACATCTACCTCTTGTTCTTCTAATAGATCGATGGCTTCTGATGCATTTAAGGCCTTGCCCACTACCTTCACACCATCTATTTTTTCTAAAAATTGCTCATGAATGGAAGCGACACGGAAGTCATCCTCTGCAATGGCGATTTTCATGGACTATTCACCTCTCTTTGTTGGATTCGGGATATTTTTAGGCAGATAGATGGAAATAACCGTTCCAGCCCCAGGCTTGGATTGAACCTCAATCGTTCCGTTCAGGCTTTCCACAGCTTGTTTGACAATGGCCAAACCATAGCCGCGGTTCTGCTCTCCCTTGGTGGAATAACCCCTTTCAAAAACTTTATCGGATTCATCTTCTGGAATGCCTTGTCCGTTATCATAAATCTCAACAACTAAGTCTTTCCCTACGTCGATGGCAAAGAACGTCACTTCACCGTCTTTCTTTCCCTCCACCGCCTCAAATGCATTGTCAACCAGGTTTCCGATAATGGAAATGACTTCTGCATAAGACAAATGTGCCGGCAATGCTTCCATGCTGCTGTTGTCATCAATCATAAATTGAATCTTCTTCTCCGAAGCTTTTCCTAATTTACCCAAAAGCAAGGCTTGAATTTTAGGGTCATGAATTTGTTCAAAAATGATCTTATTCTGGCTTTGGATCGCAGAGGATTCAGCCTGGATCATTTTAATGGCTTCATCATACTTCTCCAATTGCAGCAGGCCTGATAACACATAAAGTTTATTGGAAAATTCATGGGTTTGCGCCCTCAGATCCTCTGAATATTTTTTTACTTCTGTTAAAGTTTGGACCATATTATTTATTTCTGTCTTATCTCTGAACGTTGAGACAACACCAATGACTTGATCATTTTCAATGATGGGAGTGCGATTGATGATAACATTTTTATTTCGCAATGTTACCTCATGATCCCGGTCAGGTTCTCCTGTTTGGAGCACTTTATAGACGCCTGTGTTTGGAAGAATCGTTTCCACTTTTTGATTCAAGATATCGTCCTTCACACCCAATAAGTTTTTGGCTGATTGGTTGATCATTCTAATAAAACCGTGTTTATCTACAGAGATAATTCCTTCTTTTATGGAATAAAGGATCGCATTCCTTTCCAAATACAAGGAGGTCATCTCATAGGGTTCCATCCCCAAAGTGGTTCTACGGATATTCCTTGCCAGCAGATAGCTTGCGATCATCCCAATTAGGATAACGAATAAAGAAATAAAGCCGATCTCTTTTCCACGCTGAATTGCTTTCTCTTGCAGGTCTTCCATTAAATACCCAACGGATACAACACCGATAATCTGTCCTTCCTCATTTTTAATTGGACCCTTTCCTCTAATAGACCTTCCAAGCGAGCCTTTAGCCTTGGATATATAAAACTCGCCCTTTAGCGCCTGGCTGTTATCTCCCCCAACCATTGGCAGGCCAAGCTTCTTCTCATCCGGATGGGCATAGCGGACTCCTTCTGCATTTCCGATGACAATGAATTCAGCTCCCGTTTCTCTTCTGATTTTGTTAACCAGCGGCTGCAGAATTTTTGAAGGCTTATCCTGCTCAAAGGAAGATACAACCGTAGGCATGGCCGATACAGCGATGGCCAGCTGAAGAGCCTGGTTGCCCATTTGCTTTTCAACATGCTTATATTCAACCACTAAAGAAATCACGAGAAATATTAAAATGATAAAAATGGTATTCAATATGTTTGAACCAATAATCTTTGTTTGCAGAGACATCGGAAGTTTTTTGGTTTTCATAGTCACCTCGGATTGAACATAAAATTTATAAATCTATTAATATTCTAATAATATTTCTTCCCTTTGTCATCTTGGTCTTTTTCGTATGTATGGCTTTACACATAATACGGAACCTTTCGTGGAAAAATAAACTGTTATTTTTCACAGAAAGGACGATCTCCAAATGGATCTTTTTCAGGGCAAATTATATTGGCCGGAGACAAGCAGGAATTCCAAAGAGTACGAAAAGCTGGACAATGATTTGGAATGCGATGTGTTAATTATAGGCGGAGGTCTTTCCGGAGCTTTGTGTGCCTTTTTGCTTGGAGAGTATGGAGTGAATACCGTCCTGATCGATAAAAATAAAATCGGTGCCAGGGTTTCATCTGCAAACACCGGTGTCCTCCATTACATGTCCGATCAGCTGCTAACTGACCTGATCATTCAAATAGGCGAAGAGAAAGCAGTCACTTATTATAAGCTCAGCCAAAAAGCAATAGATGAGCTTGCACGTATTGCAGCTGCTTCCGGCACCGAATCAGGCTTTGAAAAGAAAAGCAGCTTGTATTTTTCAAGCAGCAAGAGCGACCTGGCAAAGCTGAAGGCTGAGTATATGCTCTTATCCAAACTGGATTTTCCGGTTGCCTTCATGGATGAAAAGGAAATCAGGTCCAAGTTCCCATTCACCAAACCTGGTGCGATTTATACCCTTGGTGATGCCCGGGTAAATCCCCTGAAATTTTGCCAGGCAGTGACAGAGAGTGCAGCCGGCAAAGGTGTGAAGATTTACGAAAACACGGCGATGAAGGATTACGAACTTGGTGTTAAGAAACATACTTTTAAAACAAATGGCGGCTCAATTTCCGCCAAAAAAGTTATATTTGCAACCGGCTATGATACGCTGGATTTTATGAACACGAAAAAAATCACCCTTTCCCGGACACATGCGATTGTTACCGATCCTCTCAGCGACCGTGAGCGATGGTACGAAGATTGCCTGATCTGGGAAACGAAACGGCCCTATTTATATATCAGCCTCAGTGATGAAAAACGGCTCATTGCCGGGGGTCTTGATGAAACCGAACCTGTTGGCGGATATAGCAGAAAAGATTTTAAAAGGAAAACAGAAAAGCTGTTGGACTCTGTCAAAGAGCTATTCTCTAATTTGGAAGCGAAAGTGGAGTATGAATACAATTCGGTTTATGCCAATACATTTGACGGTCTCCCTTTAATCGGGGAACATCCGAAACATAAGAATGTTTACTTGCTTCTTGGATTCGGAGGAAATGGAACTGTCTGCAGCATGATCGGCGCCATGATCATTCGGGATTTAATAAAATATAACTACCATCCGGCTGCAGATATTGTCCGGCTGGACCGCAGTTAGGTGGTTAAAATGAATACATTTATGATTATTTTACTGGTGAGCGTACAATGGCTGTTTCCTTGGCAGACTGTATCAGGACTCGCAGCCTGGGATAAACAGGGCCTTTCAGAAGATTATCACGGCCATATTGACGAACGTTCAGAGTCTCTAAATCCCAAAATTAAGCTCCTGGGCATAAACGACTTCCATGGCCAGCTGAATGTAACCCGGCAGGTCAATGGCCAGCCCGCCGGCCGCGCTGATTACCTGGCTGCCTACCTTCGCCAGTTTGCAGCTGAAAGTGAAAATACGATACTGCTTCATGTCGGTGATATGATCGGAGCAAGTCCTCCGGTATCGGCTCTTTTACAGGATGAACCCACCATCCATTTCCTCAATCGGATGGGATTTGATATTGGAACAGTCGGAAATCATGAATTTGATGAAGGAGCTGCTGAACTGATTCGGCTTCTGTATGGCGTCAAACCTACGGCCACTGCAGGCTTTACCGGATCCCGATTTCCATGGGTAGCCGCTAATGTGATCAGCAATCATACAGGCAAGCCCCTCCTTCCTCCCTATAAAATTTTAAAAAGAAGCGGGATACCGATTGGGTTTATTGGAGTCGTCATGAAGGAAACTCCGAACCTTGTGGCACCAAGCGGGGTAAAAGGATTAACGTTTACAGATGAAGCAGAAGCCATTAACAAGTATGTCAGCGAGCTAAAGAAAAAAGGAGTCAGAGCAATTGTTGTGCTGGCCCATATCCCCGGAAAGTCAAAAGCAAGCGGGGAACAGCCCACCGGCCCGTTAATCGAATTAGCTAAAAATGTGGACGATGAAGTGGACATTCTTTACGGCGGCCATAATCATGCTTATTTAAATAGCATGGTAGATGGGAAACTGCTGATCCAATCCTATTCATATGGAACGGCCTTTTCAGATGTAGATATTGAAATCGACCGGAACACAAAGGATATTGTCAGCAAGAAGGCGGAAATCATGACCGTTTATCAAGAGAATATCCAACCGGCTAGTGACATTACCCGGATGATCGAGAAGTATGAAAAAAGAGTGGAACCGATTGTAAACAGAGATGTAGGAACTGCTGCGAATCGAATGACGGCCGAACGGAATCAAAGCGGTGAATCCGCTCTTGGCAATCTCATTGCCGACTCCCAGCGTGCTGCCATGAACACCGATTTCGCTTTCATCAATCCCGGCGGAATACGGGCTGACATTGATGCAGGCAGCGTCACTTGGGGCAGCCTGTACACTGTCCTTCCTTTTAATAATCAGCTCGTCAAAATGAATCTAACGGGCAGGCAAATCCGCGACGTCCTGAATCAGCAATGGCAGCCAAATGCAACTAGAATCCTGCAGATATCTGGTTTCACTTACACATGGGATGACAGCCAGCCCCGCGGTAAAAAAGTAATCGATATCACCGCGGAGGATGGAACAAAGCTCGATCCCGGCCAGAGCTATTCAGTCGCCGTAAACACCTATCTGGCTGAAGGCGGAGACAATTTCACCGTCTTCCGTAAAGGAACAAACAGAGAAACTGGGCCAACGGATATTGAGGCGTTAGTCGATTATATTCAACAGCTGCCGCAGCCGTTTAGTACGGAGATTGAGGGGCGGATTCGAAAAATAGATAACGAAAGAAGGGCGAATCCTCGTGACTGAAACACATGAGGATTCGCCCTTCTTAATTTCTCTAATAAAAATCGGACTGGCAGCATATTCTTTTCTATAAAATAGTTAACGAGAGAGTGATCGCATGAAAAAATATATTTATTTCATGATGCTTTTTTGCTTATTCTTTCCTGTCTTTCAGAAGACAGCCATTTGTAATGGATAACCTGCGACTATGTTCAAACTATTCCCTGCTTATCGGATTCCAGCTTTATGGTTTAGACTCAATGAGAAACCTGCTAATCTCTGCTCTTGCAGCTCTATTTTCATTCTTTTTCACAAATGTATTTATAAGTTGGGACAACAAATATAAGAATTCCTGACTAATCAGCTCTCGTTCGTTTTTTTCACTTGAGCAGTCATTCCAAGTGCAAGAATAAAAAATACAGTATGCAACGCTAAATTAATTCCGTTCCATTCACCATTAAAAACGGTCACATTTATAAGGGTTGAGAACTGCATGAACAGGATAATTAGCAATAATGATGTTGTTATTTTCAAAACGGACAACTCCTTCTACAAGTTTCTTCAGACTGTCTGCCACATTGATTCATCCCTTTGCTTACGCTCTCAACATGATTCATAAACGGTAAATTGCGGTTTAGTCGGATGGTCCATGACCAGGGCATCATTTGAAAACCTTAAAAGCTTTTGATATAAAACTAAATCGCCCAAACAGCCTGTTGTCAATAATGCCCCCAGAATGGATAAAGCAGGCATGTTTAGCACGATTCCCAGAACAAGCGGCAATACACCAGTCGGAATAAAGGGCAATAATAAAACCCTTTTCATTTGCTGAACCGTAATAGGCTGTTTCGCATGAGCATACGCCACACCTAACTTCAGATTGACCCCCCAGGTCATCTCATTCCATGGCACACCGCCTATATATCGAAAACCTGCTAAATGAATCGCTTCATGTAAAATAATCATCACCATCATACCGGCTATAAATAAAAGAAAGCCGGTAAAGTGAAAGTTGATCGCCCCTTCACGATAAAGCAAGGCATGTAAAAAGAGTACCCCGAATATCAACACAACGGTCGCAATCGTTAAATATATTTGCAATTTTACCATTGAAATAGATACAACTGTTTCTTTCTTTTTATCCAAATCTTCCCCCCCCCCGCGCCATTCGGTCCCTCTTATATTTACGGATTAGAAATGGCAAAGTTTCACAGATTTAATTTTCGGCAAAATCATTAAACTTGGGATATAAAATGAAACAGCGTTCACCATAACTGAAATTGCTTTTGCCATTTTAAATTGATAAACTCCTTTTATATAAGCAAATGAAGCTAAGGAGCGTTCACGATGATCAATAAAATTGGAAAAATAACTATATATGTCCAGGACCAAGAACAGGCAAAGGATTTCTGGCTCAATAAAATGGGGTTTGCTTTAAAGCTTGAACAGCCAATGGGTCCAAATGCCACCTGGATAGAAGTCGGACCAAGCGATGACGAGTTTACAACTTTAGTTCTTTACTCCAAGACATTAATGGAGCAGCAAAAACCTGCTGCCGTTGCCCATCCATCCATTCTTTTCAGCACCACCGATATCGAAGCCGCTTATGAAAAAATGAAGCAAAATGGGGTAGAAGTTGAGGACATGATAAGAATGCCATTTGGAACCATGTTTACATTTAAAGACCAGGATGGAAATGAATATCTGTTAAGGGAAGATAAATAAAACAAAAAAAGACCTGTCTACGATCTGCAGCATGCAGCTGTGACAGGTCTTCTTTACATGAAATGTTACTTTAAACTAGGTTTACCCTTTCCCCTCATACACTCTCTTCAAAAGATTGTAATCCAATTTTGTCTTCATTTGAAGCAACGCCTTCATCACCCTTTCCGATTTTTCAGGATCTGGGCCGCTGATCATTTCACTTAATTGGGCGGGTACAATTTGCCAAGATACACCGAATTTATCTTTCAGCCAGCCGCAAACCTGTGCCGTTTCGTCTCCGCCTTCCACTAGCCTCTCCCAATAATAGTCTATCTCTTCTTGATTCTCACAATGGACAATAAAGGATATGGCTTCTGTAAATTTGAATTGGGGTCCTCCGTTTAACGCAACAAATTCTTGCCCTTCCAGCTGAAATCCTACTGTCATGACGGCTCCCTCTGAAATACCGCCAATTTCATGTCTTTCTTTTCCATAGCGAGTAACCCTGTTAATATGGGAGTTCTTAAAAATAGACGTATAAAACCTCACTGCTTCTTCTGCTTCCGTATTGAACCACAAATTGGGGGTGATTTTTTGGATTTTATTATTCATCGTCCCAGCTCCTATCAAACTGCTTCCTTTATCACCCATTCTAACCTAAATAGAATTTAAATTACCTGTTATTTCCTTAACTCACTATACTGTACATGATCCAAATCCCCCGTTTAACATTAACGGTACACCGTATCTTTATTCAGATTCTGCCAGTTTCTAACCAATTAGACCTATTTCACCTGAAAAGCCTATTCCCCTTTCCAGCATGCTTGTATAATCAAGTCAACGGCACAAATTATTAGGAAAGGATTGTGATAAACAAAGTGCTTTATATTTGGGATATCGAGAAGATTATTAAAAACACCTTAGCCGAACATCGCTTGAACATAAACTATGAATTCAACAATAAACTTAATGCACCTATGAACTATAACGTTTCAACCAATACAATAAAATTTAACTACCTGCAAGTGAACGGATACATAGCCAAAATTAATTTCAAAATCAGAGAGACTGAAGAAAATATTGTCAAATTGCTTCTTTATCATGAAATCGGCTATTATCTGGATTTCAAGAAAAACAAACATGATATCAAGACTTTAATGTACGGAGAAGATGAGGAAATAGAGCAGCTGATGTCTGTAATTGAAAGAAACTCGTGGGAATATGGACGGACATTGGTACCTGAACATCTAGTAAACGCATATGATCAAGTACGTGAATTGGATAAACTTCTGTTAAAAAGCCGCTAAGGCCAAATAAAAATGCGCCCCCCGATATATCATTCGGAGGCGCATTTTTCTGTTTACGTTAACCGAAATAGCGATGATACAGGTTTTTAGCCTGGAGAACGTCATTTACCCCATGAACCAGCACTCTTCCATCTTTAAAGACGACCAACCTCTTCTCGCCGATCGAAAACGAAAGCAAATAAGGATTGCTCTCTACTTTGATTCCATGAGACACCAGGACTTTTTCCAGATAGGCAAAATCAATATTCTGAAGGGCTGAAGGCCTTATTTGCACGGTATCCCTGCCACATAACAGCGCTGCCTTTGTCTGATTTTCATAAGATAGAAAGGGGTATGCTCTGCTGCTCCCACACGATGAACACTCAGGATTTTTTAGAGAAGATACGTTAATAGAGCTATAATGATTTTTCCAAATATCAAAAGAGACAAGTGTCCCCCGTAATGATTCGAAGTCTTCCGTTAATATTTTTAATGCTTCTGCAGACTGGTGAGAGACAACCATTTGAATGGCAGGCTGAATAACACCCACCGTATCGCAGGTGATTCCCCCTAATGGCAGTTTGTCCATCAAGCATTGCAGACAAGGTGAACCCCCCGGCAAAATAGTATAGCTCAATCCGTAGCTTCCGACACAGCCTCCATAGATCCATGGAATCCTGTGCTTTTGAGCTATATCATTGATTAAAAAGCGAATATCAAAATTGTCTGTTGAGTCAATGATTAAATCTGCACCCACAACCAGCTCTTCTAATTCCTGTACCCCAACATCCATAATGCGGGGGATGATTTGCACCTCTGAATTAATGGCTTTCAATCGGTTAGCAGCGGCGATGACTTTTGGTGTTTTTTGCTCAGCATCTTCTTCACAATAAAGCTGCTGGCGCTGCAGATTGCTCCATTCCACATAATCGCGATCGGCGATTGTTAGCTTGCCGACGCCTGCCCTTGCGAGCGTTTCTGCGTTTGCAGCACCTAATGCACCAGCGCCCACAATTAAAACATGTTTTTCTCCAAGCTTTTTCTGGCCTTCTTTGCCGATTGGAGGGAATAAGATCTGGCGGGAGTATCGCACATTCAACTAAAAACCATTCCTTCCGCCGGGCTGCTTGCTGTTGCGTAACGTTTTTTTGGCATCCTGCCGGCCTCGTAGCCTAACCGCCCTGCTTCAATGGCCAGTTTCATTGCTTTTGCCATTTTGACCGGATCTTTGGCAGAGGAAACAGCTGTATTTAATAGGACTCCATCCGCACCCAGCTCCATGGCCAATGCCGCATCTGCCGGGCTCCCAATCCCGGCGTCCACAAGAATCGGTACTGTAGCCTGTTCAATAATAAATTGTAGATTAACAGGATTGATAATTCCCTGACCTGAACCAATTGGCGAAGCACATGGCATGACCGCGTGGCAGCCCAGTTCTTCCAGCTTCCTTGCAAGGACTACATCATCAGAGGTATACGGAAGGACGATAAAGCCTTCGTTTAATAGGATTTCTGCTGCTTTAAGTGTTTCAACCGGATCAGGGAGAAGTGTCTTGGTGCAGCCGATTACCTCAACCTTGATCATATCGCAAAGCCCTGAAGCCTTGGATAGCCTGGCAATCCGGACAGCTTCCTCGGCTGTACTTGCTCCCGCAGTATTGGGCAGCAATTTATATTTCTTTAAATCCAGCTTTTCCAAAAAGTTGGGCTGGTTCGCTTCGAAAATGTTCATGCGGCGTACAGCAAACGTAAGCACCTCTGTATCAGAAGCTTCTACCGCTTCCTTTTGAATATCAAAGTTTGGAAATTTCCCTGTTCCCAGCAGCAGCCTTGAGTTAAATTCATAGGGTCCAATTTTCAGCATATTATCCGCCTCCTACAAAGTGTACGATTTCAATTCGATCTCCATCCGTTAAAACGGTTTCAGCATGCATCGATTTATCTAAAATAGTTTGATTTAATTCAACAATGACTACCTTTTGCTCCAGCTCGAAATGGTTGAGCAAAAGAGAAACACGTTTAACTGTATCCGGAAGATGAATACTCTCCCCATTAATGATAACTTTCATGTAAGCACCCCTTTTTTACATATGGACTAAAGATTCAAGGCGGGACAGCTCGAATGGGTTTGATGTCTCCGTTTTTCCTTCGAGGATGTCTGCCATGAGCTCTCCTGTTGCCGGAGCAAGGAGGATCCCATTCCTGAAATGACCAGCCGCAATATATAATCCCCTGTAGGCAGGATGTTCTCCTAAAAAAGGCTGGCCATCAGCCGATTGCGGGCGGATTCCTGTCCAGGCGCGCTCCCATTCCGCATTTGCTATATCCGGAACGAGGTTTTTCGCCTTTTCCATCAGCGAAGATATCCCTTCAAGAGTCACCTTCTCATCAAATGAATTTACCTTAACGGTCGCTCCTACTACTAATCTCCCTGATTGCTTAGGAACGATATAGCATCCATGTGAAAAAATAGTCCCTTTTATAAGCGGTCTCTGGGCAGCGACCGAGAAGCATTCTCCTTTAACCGGAATAATCGGCAGTGACAAGCCTGTTTTTTCAAGAAGCATCCTGCTCCAGGCTCCGGTGGCGACTATAACGGATTCTGCCAGGAATTCTCCCAGGTCGGTTATGACCCCATGGACTTTTTCATCTTTTAAAATAAACTCTGATACACTTGTATACTCATAGATTTCAGCGCCGAGGACCGTTGAAGCTTTTGCAAAGGCAAGTGACAATTCATAGGCTTGAACCTGGCCATCATTTGGTATATATATGGCACCCCGCAATTTGTCAGACACGGATGGCTCCCGTTTGATCAGTTCATCAATCGAAAGCCAATCAGCCTGCTCACCCGCTTTTCGCTGGCTTTCTATTAGTCTTTTTAATTCCAGCTCTTGATCTTCATCAGCCGCCACTTTATACATGCCCTTATTTTCATAGCCAATATGTACATGTGATAGCTCTTCCAGTTCAGGGACAAGTCTCGGAAACATGCCTCGGCTTTTACATGCCAATTGAAACAGCGGGCCATCTTCTGTCAGCTCGGTTTGTGCACCTAAAATTCCTGCTGCAGCTCCGGAAGCCTTGCCGGCGATTTTTCCCCTTTCCAAAATTGCCACTTTATATCCTCTTTTAGCTAGCTGAAAAGCAATGGAGCTTCCGTTAATGCCTCCCCCCACAATTACAGCGTCATACACTTTTCTCATTCACTGCCCCTCCTCGTTTAATTTCTTTGAAAATAGCTTTGCTGCCTCAACAGGATCCTTTGCCTGTAAAATCCCCGACATTACAGCAATGCCATCTGCTCCCGCCTCCAAAACTTCAGGAACGTTCTCATGTTTAATGCCGCCAATAGCCAATACTGGGATATCATTTCTCCTTTTAACAGCCTCCAATGCCCCAATTCCTCTTGGCGGAACTCCCTTCTTAGAATCTGTTTCAAAAATGTGGCCAAACAGAACATAATCTGCTCCTTGTTTTGTTGCCTCTTCGGCTTCTTCAAGAGAATGTACGGAACAGCCGATTGGCATATCAGGAAAATGCCTTCTTACAACGTGGACTGGCAGACTGTGAAAAGCAAGCTGCACACCCGTTTTAAACGCCCAGGCAACATCCACCCGATCATTTATAACGATTTTATGAATAGGGATTCCCTCTTTAAGAAGCAGCTTTACTCCTGTAAATAGCTCCCTTGAAGTTCGATGTTTTTCCCGCAAGTGGAATCTATCGGTAAAGGGTTCCAGGTCACTTGCTATTTCAGCAAAAGCCTCTAGAGATAGCTTTCCATCCGATATAACATGAAGCTGTTTCCTCATGGCCAACTCCCTACCTTTATTAAATTTTAGGCTCTGTTAACCTTTGGTGTTGATTTCCACTACAGGCACTCGCTTTCCGCGGGCGGTCCGGGAGCCTCCTCGGCGCTTTGCGCCTGTGGGGTCTCCCTTTGATCCGCACTCCCGCAGGAGTCTCGCGCCTTCCGTTCCAATCAACACGTGCTAATATTAAAAATGGACTTTAACAGAGCCAGATTATAAAACTTAAAACCGCCTCCAAATAGGAAGCGGCTGTATGGGGCTATAAATTTCCCGATACTCCACTTCCCTACGCTTGAATTATCCCGATCAGGTTCTAAGGGTCTAAAAGCTTTTGCTTTAATCTCACCCTTGAAGCAGCACCCCAGCGGACATAATTTCTATTAAACTATAATAAGACTACTGATAAATACGACCCCCGGCTTGCTGGAATTCATCCGCTTTTTCTTCCAAGCCTTTCTTTATCGCTTCCTCCGTGCCAAGCCTTTGCTCCTTAGCATAATTGCGAATATCCTGAGAAATTCTCATGCTGCAAAATTTGGGCCCGCACATGGAACAAAAGTGTGCTGTTTTTGCCCCTTCAGCCGGCAACGTCTCATCATGGTATTCCAAAGCACGTTCAGGATCCAGTGATAGATTGAATTGATCCCTCCATCGGAATTCAAACCGGGCTTTTGACAGGGCATCATCTCTTTTTTGTGCGCCTGGGTGGCCCTTTGCCAAATCCGCGGCATGTGCAGCTATTTTATAAGTAATGACACCCTCGCGGACATCATCCCGATTTGGCAAACCCAAATGTTCTTTAGGGGTAACATAGCAAAGCATTGCGGTTCCAAACCAGCCTATCATGGCAGCCCCGATTGCAGAGGTAATATGATCATATCCGGGAGCGATATCAGTCGTAAGGGGGCCGAGTGTGTAGAATGGCGCTTCCTTGCAGATTTCCAATTGTTTATCCATATTCTCTTTAATTAAGTGCATGGGAACATGGCCTGGTCCCTCTACCATAACCTGCACATCGTGTTCCCAGGCAATTTGGGTCAGTTCCCCAAGTGTCTCGAGCTCTGCAAATTGAGCCTCGTCGTTGGCATCTGCAATCGATCCCGGCCGCAATCCATCCCCCAGGGAGAAGGCCACATCATAGGATTTCATAATTTCGCAGATTTCTTCAAAATGAGTATATAAAAAGTTTTCTTTATGATGATGCAAACACCACTGGGCCATAATGGATCCGCCCCTCGATACAATTCCGGTTAACCGTTTTGCTGTTAACGGAACATACCGAAGAAGAACACCTGCATGAATGGTAAAGTAGTCAACCCCTTGCTCCGCTTGTTCAATTAAGGTGTCACGATAAACCTCCCACGTAAGATCCTCGGCGATGCCGTTAACCTTTTCGAGGGCTTGATAGATTGGAACGGTGCCGACTGGGACTGCAGAGTTTCTGATTATCCATTCACGTGTGGTATGAATATTTTTACCTGTGGATAGATCCATGATCGTATCTGCTCCCCAGCGTGTAGCCCAGGTCATTTTTTCTACCTCTTCTTCAATAGAGGATGAAACGGCAGAGTTTCCAATGTTCGCATTAATTTTAACGTGGAAATTTCTCCCTATAATCATTGGCTCTGTTTCTGGGTGATTGATATTAGCAGGAATGATTGCCCGGCCCCTGGCTACTTCAGAACGGACAAATTCCGGGTCCATGTTTTCTCTAATGGCTATAAACTCCATCTCAGGAGTGATGATTCCGTTTTTGGCATAGTGAAGCTGGGTGACATTTTCTCCTTTTTTCGCACGCAATGGCTTGCGGGCTAATCCTGTAAAAACTTTATGATTGGCACGCGGATCGTTCTCTTTTTGATACCCATTATCCTCAGGCTTAATTTTCCGCCCATCATACTCTTCAACATCCCCGCGCTCATGAATCCAACCATTTCGCAGGGCAGGAAGCCCTTTTTTAAGATCTGCCAAATATTTAGGATCCGTATAAGGGCCGCTCGTATCATATACGCGAACCGGATGATTGATTTCTTCTCCAAAAGTTCCGCTCGTGGGACTTAGTTCAATCTCACGCATAGGAACCTTCATATCAGGTCTGGATCCTCCCACATAGATTTTTTTGCTGCCTGTAAAGCCCGACATAATGGAAATATGTTCTTGATTTAATGAACTTGCAGTCATTCGAATCTCTCCCTTATAAAAATGTAAGGACGAGATCTAGAGCCAAGGAAGTGCCAGATATGTAAAAAAGCCGGTCCACATGAATATGGACCGGCTTAACCGTAGATGTTTTGTACAAAAAAACTTTGCACTCACTAACTTCCCCACGCTGGTATGATCCAGATCAGGTCCAAAGAGTCAAGAAACTTAACGTGTTTCTTTCTCAGCCCAAACTATTGGGCACCCCTAGTTATTGCTATTAAAATTCAACTTCAGTATACATAAAGCAGGAAATAAATAAAAGGTTTTTTTTAAAACTCCTCCAATATACACAAAAATTCCATGCTTTCCCGTTCCAGCAGGAGCAGTCGCAAATCCCGTTATCCAGGGCCTTTATACTAGTGTAAATCCTTTTGTCTATCACAAGGGAAGCCTGTCCAAACCGGCAACAGGCATTTTATTTCTTGCTTTCCCTAATTCGGCTCCACATGAACATGAACATCATACACCCCATAATCATTCTTCATCACTCTCTCCACATGTGTCGCAATATCATGGGCTTCCTTAATATCCAGCGCGGAATTAACAAGAATGACCACATCTATGACTTCATTGTTTCCGTAGCTTCTGCCTTTAATATCTTTGATCCCTTTAACCCCATCTATTTTTACAATGACCTCATGATAGTGTTTGATTTTATTTTCATCAAAGCCATCTGAAAGATCATGCGAAGCCTGCCTAAAGATATCCCAGGCTGTTTTGCATATTAAAAGCCCGACAATAATGGCCGTCACGGGATCAAGCCAGGGCATATTCAGTTGTGATCCAAATATCCCAATGGCGGCCCCAAAACTTACCCAAGCATCAGAGATATTATCCTTTGCCGCTGCCATTACAGCTTTGCTGTTAATTTTAAGGGCTAATTTTTTGTTGTAACGATAAACAAAGTACATGGCCAGGCCGGAAAATACGCCGGTATAAGCGGCCATGATGTCAGGAGACTCCTGCACCCCTTCAAACATGGAGGAGACAGCATTCATCAGCACTTGCAGCCCCACCGCTGCCATGATAAAGGAGGCAACCATCGATGCTATTGTTTCACTTTTCCAGTGGCCATACCCGTGATTTTTATCAGGCGGCCTCTGTGATATTCTCAAGCCGATGAGGACAGCAACAGATGCTATGATATCGGTTGTATTGTTAAGGCCATCTGCTTTCAATGCAGCAGAGCCACTCATATAACCAATTACTAGCTTTAGGACAGAAAGGCATATGTAAGCAGCAATACTAATGATGGCAGCCCGTTCTCCCAGTTTTAAATTCTTATACTTTTCCTCTTCCATACTCTTGCCCCCTATATAGCACTTGACTATATTACCAACTAGAATGCAGGTGGGTCTAGAGCAATCTTTTTGTATATTTTTAAATATGTGAGCAGGGTACAAGTAAGTTGCAGCCGGGAAAATCAATCGAGTAGGAGGGGGTGACTAACCCCCGACCTCTCAC
>JAGGRA010000041.1 GCA_018613035.1 Pseudomonas sp. ISL-84
ACAATAATCAGGACTTGACTTGTTTTATAGCAAATATCGGGCACTTTCTTAGGTTTATCGGTCAGAATTTCATTTTATCGGTCACTTTTCAGATATATCGGTCAGATTTCATTTTTATCGGTCACTTTTCAGATATATCGGTCAGATTACATTTTTATCGGTCACTTTTTCCATATATCGGTCAGTTGGCTCTATGGCGGTCTTTTTTGACCTGATCCTGAGTCATTAAGTCCCCACAGCCTTTCAATCGGTGTACGAATAGAAAGGCTCTCCAATCTTAAGCTCTGCAGCACCGTTATAAAAAATAGCATCCGCCAAATTTTTTAATAACCTGGCCGTATGTATTTAAAACAACAGCTTATAAGCCTGTATCCCAAAATATATACCAAAACCAATCAAAGACAGACCGGACAATATCGAAATGAATGCCAGGATCTTGCCGGTTAAAAATCTTCTGAAGCTGCTGGCAACTCCGGCCATTGTTAAATCCCATAGTAATAGCCCGATAAAGATGGCGCAACTGTATAAAATTACGTGTGGTTTATCATACTCAGCTGCTGTTTTTGCGAGGACTGAACCATAAATGCCAAGCCAGAATAAAATAGTCAAAGGGTTTGACAATGACATAAGAAAACCTGACATGAACGATTTTATGGAAGATTCGTCATTCCCTCTTGTGCTAGAAATAACTTTTCCTGCACTCAACAGGCTTTCCACACCTGTGTAGACTAATACAAAAAATCCAAAGCACCACAAAAAGGCTTTCATAAATGGGATTTCTAAAAAATGAACGACACCCAGATAGACAGCAAGCATGTAAACGGCATCTGCAGTCATGGCGCCCAGTCCAACAAGCCAGGCATGGAAGAAACCGTTTTTGATTCCTTTATCAAGCTGTGCTGCATTGATAGGACCAATCGGTGCCGCCAGAGAGAGACCCAAAAATACATACCCTAGAAAAATACTCATATATACAACTCCCTAAATTCAAACACTGTTAGTACAAATTCTATTCAGTCTTAAAGCAGGATAGGACAACTTTTACATGAGCAGGATATCCTAGCCGTTTTATTGTGTGGCATTTTCGGGAATAACAAAAAGGATATATAAGAGCAGAGAACTTCTGGAGGGGAAAACATGGCGATAAACATGTCTGAGAATCAAATTACCCTTGAAATTATAAAAGCATTGAAAGAAACAAGGAGGTTTCATTTTCAGAGTATAATTACGGAGCTTCAGCCTTATGATATAGCCCGAATTTTTGAAGATTTGCCGGTAAAGCATCACCCGCGATTTCTTCTTTATATGACCCCCGATCAGATCGCCGAATTAATTCAGGAACTTGAACAGGATCACCAGGCAAGAGTACTTTCATTATTAGGAATTGAAAAGTCAGGTGAGGTTCTTGACCTGATGGATAATGACGATATTGCTGCTTTATTGGAAGGGATGTCAGCAGAGAGGATGGAAGAGCTTCTATCCGGCATGAAGCTTGAAGAATCCCGTATCGTAAAAAGCATTATGAAATATCCGCCTGAAACAGCAGGGAGGCTAATGACAAATCGTTTTGTCTGGATACCCCAGCTTTATACGGTCAGGGACACTGTGGAAAAAATGAAATCATTTGCTGAATACTCGGAGACAATAAACTATCTATACGTCATAGATGATGACAAAAAACTGGTTGGTGTTGTTTCTTATCGCGATTTAATCCTTGCCAATGAGAATGAAAAGATAAAGGACATTATGTACAGCAGAGTCATTGCAGTAGCAGCGGATACAGACCAGGAGGAGGTTGCAAGGCTGATCGAGAGGTACGATTTTCTGGCTATTCCCGTTGTGGAAGAAGGGCAGCTTGTTGGGATTGTTACATTCGATGATATTATAGATGTCGTGATTAGCGAGGCCAACGAAGACATTGAAAAGCTTTCTGCCTCAGGAAGGGCGATCGACTTTGATACAAAGCCTCTTGTTGCAGCGTATAGAAGGCTTCCATGGCTTATCCTTCTATTATTTATTGGTATAGTTTCGGGTACCATTATCAGCGGTTTTGAAGAAACACTATCTCAAGCTGTGGCACTTGCCTTCTTTATGCCTATGATAGCTGGAATGACCGGAAATACTGGCACTCAATCATTAGCTGTTGTCGTCCGTGGACTGATAAATAGAGATTTGGATAAAAGGCTAGTAACAAAATTGGTTATTCGGGAGCTCAGCGTCGGGATCATTATCGGAGTGACCTGTGGAATCTTAATAGCAATAATTGCATATGTATGGCAAGGCAGTTTTGTCCTGGGTTTAGTGGTTGGCACATCTTTAATTATAACTTTAATTATCGGAACTCTTGCAGGAACAGTAATTCCACTCATTTTGTACAAAATTAATATTGACCCTGCTGTTGCATCCGGACCCTTAATTACAACATTAAATGATATTTTGTCATTACTTATTTATTTTGGGCTGGCAACCATTTTTATAACAAAACTGACTTAATTTGTGTTTTCTAGCATAAAAATGACTCCCCTGCAAAAAATAAAATGAAAAAAAGCAGGGGAGTGTTTAAAAATGGATGTTAGACGTGTAAAGCAAATTCTTTCATCATCAGCAGATATTGAAGTAAAATACAACGGTGCTTCTGTTTGGATTGATAAGTTAAATGAAGATGGCCGTACAGCTACAGTTCATTTGCGCGGCCCTCTTGAAGAAAGGTCAGAAGTAGAAATTGCTGAGCTTCAAGAGCTGTAAACATTCAAAGGCCGCCAAAAAAGGCGGCTTTATTTAGTATATTTCATCATTAGATTCTTTTTCGGTGCGTTCATTTAAATATTGGTTTTCAGCCGCAGCAAAATTAACTGACTGAAGGCTGACATCTTTGTCGATTCCATATAAGTCCTTTCCGGTATCTTCCAAAAATGTTTGTTTCCTTTTCATTAAGATCGCCTCCTTTTAAAGATATGTTTCCGTTAGTATGGACAGGGAATTTGTATATCATAATAGGGAAAAATGAACAAGAACCTTTTACAGAAGTGGGAAAATGTGAAGAAAAGTAAGTAAATATTTTTAAGCAAAACTCTTTACATAGGATACGGGGGTATAATATTATTAGCTTAAGGGGGCGGATCAAATGGCTTTTGAATTGGAAAATGATGAATTATTGGCGGAGAGCTGCTGTTCCATTGACTCAGACCGGAAAAGTCACCATTCAGAAAAAGTAAAAAAGAATCTGACAACTCGTTTAAATCGGATTGAAGGACAAATACGCGGAATAAAAGGACTTATAGAAAAAGATACCTATTGCGATGATGTTATAACACAGATTTCTGCAACTCAGTCTGCCTTGAACAGTGTAGCAAAGCTTTTGCTTGAAGGCCATTTGAAAAGCTGTGTAGTAGAAAGAATTCATGAAGGCGACGATGAAGTCCTGGATGAATTTTTGGTAACCATTCAAAAATTAATGAAAAAATAAGGAGATGTTAAATATGGAAAATGTAACATTAAAAGTTAGCGGCATGTCATGCGGCCACTGTGTAAAAGCAGTGGAAGGCAGCGTTGGAAAATTAAACGGTGTAGAAAAGGTATCTGTTGATCTTGATAACGGTCAGGTACAAGTACAATATGATTCTTCATCGGTATCACTTGAATCAATCAAGGAAACAATCGATGATCAGGGATATGATGTAGAATAGTTTTTAAACGATGGAACGTGTGGTCTAATAGCACGTTCTCTTTTTTTAAAAAATTTGTCTAATTATTTTTGGTTGACACATAGGGTAGAGGGGTATAGTATATTAAGTGAAATCAAAATTATACGTCACTTAATTTAAGGAGTGGTATTTATGAGTGATGCGGCATTAAGAGAAGTTCAGCTTCCTATATCAGGCATGACCTGTGCGGCATGTTCTTCACGCATCGAGAAAGGGTTAAATAAACTTGAAGGTGTTAAGGAAGCGAATGTTAATCTTGCACTGGAAAAAGCATCAGTCAAGTATAATCCAGATGTAACATCTGTTGAAGCCTTTGAGAAAAAAATTGAGGACCTGGGTTATGCAGTTGTTTCTGAAAAAGCTGAATTTGAGTTGCTTGGCATGACCTGCGCCACTTGTTCCCAGCGTATAGAAAAAGGGCTTAATAAGATGGCCGGTGTCAAAAAAGCTGTTGTCAATCTTGCCCTTGAGACAGCGACTGTTGAATATAATCCTGAACAGGTAACTGTCCAGGACATGATAAAGAAAGTAGAGAATCTCGGTTATCAGGCCAAAGTAAAACAAGATGCAGAAAAAGATGGTGCAGATTACAGGGAGAAAGAGATCGAGAAGCAAAAAGGGAAATTCATTTTTTCCTTAATCCTTTCCATTCCTTTGTTCTGGTCAATGGTTGGCCATTTTGAATTCACACAATTTATTTATGTTCCTGATATGTTTATGAATCCGTGGGTGCAGCTCGCACTTGCAACTCCTGTTCAATTTTTCATTGGAAAGCAATTCTATGTAGGTGCATATAAAGCGCTAAAGAATAAAAGTGCCAATATGGACGTTTTAGTGGCTCTTGGTACTTCAGCTGCCTATTTTTACAGTCTATATCAATCGATTTTATCAATTGGCACGGATACTCATATGGTAGAGCTTTACTATGAAACGAGTGCCATATTAATTACCTTGATTATATTGGGTAAATTATTTGAAGCTCGTGCCAAAGGCCGTTCTTCAGAGGCTATTAAAAAGCTAATGGGGCTGCAGGCAAAAACAGCTACTGTTTTGAGAAATGGGGAAGAGCTAGAAATCCCCCTTGAAGATGTACTTGTTGGCGATATCATCTATGTAAAGCCAGGCGAAAAAATTCCTGTGGATGGCGAAATCACGGAAGGCCAGTCCGCATTAGACGAATCCATGCTAACCGGGGAAAGTGTACCGGTTGATAAATCAGTCGGCGATACAGTTATTGGATCCACAATCAATAAAAATGGTTTCTTGAAAATTAAAGCTACTAAAGTAGGCAAAGATACTGCCCTTTCCCAAATAATCAGAGTGGTTGAAGAGGCGCAGGGCTCCAAAGCACCAATACAGCGCCTGGCAGATAAAATTTCCGGAATCTTTGTCCCTATCGTCGTATCAATAGCCGTTATTACCTTCTTTGTTTGGTATCTGTGGGTTAGCCCCGGCGAGTTTGCAGAAGCCCTTGAAAAATTAATTGCTGTGCTTGTTATTGCATGTCCTTGTGCACTGGGATTAGCCACGCCAACATCCATTATGGCAGGTTCAGGCCGTGCAGCGGAATATGGAGTTCTTTTCAAAGGCGGAGAGCATTTGGAATTAACTCATGAAATAACTACAGTTGTTCTCGATAAAACAGGAACCGTAACCCACGGAAAGCCTGTATTAACGGATGTGATTGTGGAAGGGAACATGGAAGAAAACATTTTCCTTCAGCTTGCTGGTTCAGCCGAAAGGCAGTCAGAGCATCCATTGGCTGAAGCAATTGTTAAGGGAATAAAGGAAAAAGAGATAACTTTATTAAATCCTGAAGAATTCGAAGCAATTCCGGGCTTCGGAATTAAAGCAAGAGTGGACGGCAAAGATCTGCTTATCGGGACAAGAAGGTTAATGGAGAAATATGAAATAGACATTGCCACAGCAAGGGCAAAAATGGAATCCCTTGAGGACAATGGGAAAACGGCGATGCTTGTCGCGGTTGATGAACAATATATGGGGATTGTAGCCGTTGCGGATACTGTAAAGGAAACATCCAAAGAAGCGATCAAACGCCTGAAGGATATGGGTCTTGAAGTTGTTATGATCACAGGTGATAATAAGCGGACTGCCCAGGCGATTGCAGAAGAAGTAGGAATTGACGCCGCTATTGCGGAAGTTCTTCCAGAGGGAAAGGCAGATGAAGTTAAAAAGCTTCAGGAACAAGGCAAAAAAGTCGCAATGGTTGGTGACGGCATTAACGATGCTCCTGCCCTTGCGGTGGCGGATATCGGAATGGCTATTGGAACAGGTACGGATGTTGCGATGGAAGCTGCCGATATTACGCTGATGAGAGGCGATCTGAATAGTATTGCAGATGCAATCCTAATGAGTAAGAAGACAATACGCAATATCAGGCAAAACCTGTTCTGGGCTTTCGCTTATAATACGCTTGGAATTCCAGTAGCAGCTTTAGGTTTCCTTGCCCCTTGGCTGGCAGGTGCTGCGATGGCTTTCAGTTCAGTCTCAGTCGTATTAAATGCGCTTAGATTACAAAGAGTAAAATTAAATGCATAGAACGGTTAAACAATAGCAGACGGAAGGAGCTGGCTATTATGAAAAAGTGGGCTGGGGCTGCCATTGCCTATTTGATTCTTGTTATGGCAGGTTATGCTATATATGATGGATTCTTTGCCGAACCTGCGCAAGAACAGCATGAAACTGAGAACCACGAAGTAAATGAGGATGCTGAATAACATCCAAAATTAGGGGAGTAAAAGAAATAATTAGATTATTCGAAAGGGAGGCTGTTAAGTTGAAGGCAAAACTCACAATTTATACAAGGCCTACTTGACAGGATTGCCAGGCAGCGAAAGAGTTCCTTTCGCAGAATAATGTACCATATAATGAAGTTGATCTTGCCAAAGACCCAGAGAGGGAACAAGATCTTATCCATTTAACCGGCAGCCGAATTGTCCCAGCCTTTCTGTTTGAAAAAAAGAAATGGTATGGCGGAACAAAGAAAAAGCATTTTATAGGCTTTGAGATGAACCAGGACGTTATTAGAAATATGATTGAGAAAGATTGATTTTAACAAAAAGACAGAAGGAGAATTGCTCTCCTTCTGTCTTTTTTCCTAATACATTATGTCCTCCATTTTGTCTTTAGCCATTTGTTTAAAGACACTGCTCGGCATTGCTCCCTTTGTTCCATGGCAGCTCTCAAACATTTCTTTCAGTTCCTGGTTGGAAAATTCGGGGTGCATTTCCTGCATGAGCGGCTTCACTTTTCCAAAGTTCAAAAAACCTTCAGGTGATTCGTTTCCTGCTGCTAGAATGGCAGTACCTGAACCAAGAATAAGGGAAACGGAGAATATTCCAGCAATCAACCTTTTCATTTTTGAATCACTCCTTTTTTATTGCATCTTTAGATTACAGGATAATTGTCGAGAAGTTATCGAGGAATATTGAACTAAATGTGAATTGATTAATTTAAAAATTTGTAATCTAGTATTCCCTATGATAGAATTACCTACAATATATAGTGATTATTATAAAATGAAAAACTACATATAGATCGTGATTGGTGTTCTTAAATGGACTTAAAAGGGAATCCGGTGAAAATCCGGAGCTGTCCCCGCAACTGTAAGTGCAGACGAACAAAGCATGCCACTGTACAAGCCGCTTCATGGTGCTTGTATGGGAAGGGCTTTTAGTAGAGTGAAGCACAAGCCAGGAGACCTGCCAGGGCGATCGAAAGTTTCTTATCTTCGGGGATTGAGATGATGAAACGATGGTGTAATAGCTTTCCAAATAAGTACTGGTTCCAGCTATTAACTTTCGTTTGATCCGCTCATTTTCCGGGCGGATTTTTATTTTGCCATATAGGAGGAAGCAAGATGGTACATACATTACAAACGAATGCAGTCATAGAGGAGCTTAAAACAGAATTTCCGAAGCTTGATATTGACTTTTTACTTAAGAGGTCCGAAGAGATGAATCACCTCAAGGAAGAAGCGCTGTATGATCAGCTGATTTTAGAATGTTTGTCATTGATAAGTATGGATGAGCCTGATTGGACCTTTGCGGCTTCACGCCTTCTTTTAAAAAAATTGTATCAGGAAGCAGGTGAAAACAGAGGTTGTTTGCCGGAGGATTGCTACGGCCACTTTTATCAATTGATCAAGCGGCTGACAGCTCTGGAAATCTATGAAAAAGATTTATTAGATACATACTCACAGGAGGATATCAATGAGCTGGCAGCAATTATTAAAACGGAAAATGATCATTTATTTACTTATTTAGGGCTGAAAATGCTGGCAGACCGGTATCTAGCGAGGGACAGGCAGAAAAATCTGTTTGAGCTGCCGCAGGAACGGTTTATGATCATAAGCATGGTTTTAATGAAAAAGGAACGGCCGGAAAAGCGGCTGAAGCTTGTGAAGGAAGCCTATTGGGCCATGAGCGGTTTATATATGACAGTGGCCACGCCCACACTGGCTAATGCGGGGAAAAACTGGGGACAGCTTTCCAGCTGTTTTGTCGAAACGGTCGATGACAGCCTTGAGGGAATCTATGACAGCAATACAGATATAGCCTCTCTGTCGAAGAATGGCGGGGGAATCGGTGTCTACCTGGGGAAAATCCGCAGCAGAGGCAGTGATATTAAAGGCTTTAAAGGCGCTTCATCAGGTGTCATTCCATGGATGAAGCAGCTGAATAATACAGCGGTCAGTGTGGACCAGCTGGGACAGCGTCAGGGAGCGATCAGCGTTTATCTGGATGTATGGCATAAAGATATCTTCTCTTTCCTGGATGCAAAGCTTAATAACGGAGATGAAAGACAGCGTACCCATGATTTATTTACCGGAGTGTGCATCCCGGATTTGTTTATGGAGAAAGTTGAATGCCGCGGGTATTGGTACTTGTTTGATCCTCATGAGGTACGGAAGGTAATGGGTTTCTCGCTTGAGGACTTTTATGACGAAGGTGAACGGGAGGGATCTTTCCGGCAGAAATACAAAGAATGCATTGACAGCCCTCTGCTTTCAAGAGAAAAGGTACCTGCAATCGATATTATGAAGTCAATCATGAAAAGCCAGCTCGAGACCGGAACTCCCTTCATGTTTTATCGGGATGAAGTAAATAGGAAAAATACAAATTCTCAATCCGGAATGATCTATTGTACAAATCTTTGTACAGAGATTGTTCAAAATCAAAGTGTCACTAAGAGAACGGAAGAGTATACCAAGGATGGGAAGATCATGATTGAAAAGATACCTGGAGACTTTGTGGTTTGCAATCTTTCATCTATTAATCTGGCAAGAGCCTGCCAACATAATGTCCTTGAAAGGCTGATTCCGATCCAGGTACGGATGCTTGATAATGTGATTGATATTAACAGGATTCCAGTAATCCAAGGACAAATCACCAATCAAAAGTATCGGGCGATTGGTTTGGGGACATTTGGCTGGCACCATCTGCTTGCACTGAAAAAGATTCCATGGGAAAGCATGCAGGCAGCGGACTTTGCTGACAAGCTCTATGAAAAAATTGCCTATTTAACGATAATAAGCTCTATGACGCTTGCAGAAGAAAAAGGGGAATATCCAGCTTTTGAGGGATCTGACTGGGAGACTGGCGCCTATTTTGAAAAAAGAGGATATTTGAACACCAACTCTAAGTTTAACTGGACGGCATTAAAAGAAAAAGTAAAGAAAGTTGGAATCCGCAATGGATACTTGATGGCGGTTGCTCCCAATGCATCGACCGCCTTGATTGCAGGCAGCACCCCAAGTATAGATCCTATTTTTAATAAACAATATTCCGAGGAGAAAAAAGATTACCGGATTCCTGTGACAGCTCCTGACTTAAACAGCGAAACCATCTGGTATTACAAGTCTGCCTACCATATTGGCCAGGAGTGGAGCATCCAGCAGAATGCCAAAAGGCAAAAACATATTGACCAGGGAATTTCATTTAATTTTTACATCCCTAATAATATAAAAGCGGTACATCTTTTAAATCTGCATCTTAGTGCCTGGAATAATAAATTTAAAACAACCTATTATATACGTTCTACATCATCAGAAATAGAAGACTGTGAATCTTGTTCTAGCTAAGGGGAGAATCCTATGAATAAATTAAAAAAACGTCAACTAATCAACACTGCTGCACCAAATCGTGCAACTTCAATTATAAACGGGGAATGCTCTAATGTTCTTAATTGGGATGATGTCCGTTTTTCCTGGGCATACCCGAAATATAAAAAAATGCTGGCTAATTTCTGGACGCCATTTGAAATAAATATGTCACAGGATATAAAGCAATTTCCTGCGCTAAAAGAAGATGAACAAGCAGCTTTTTTGAAGATTATTGGATTGCTGGCATTGCTCGACAGCATCCAGACGGATTATGCAGGTAAGGTTGCTGATTATTTAACGGATTCGAGCCTCTCAGCACTTATGATCATTCTGGCACAGCAGGAGGTGATCCATAATCACTCTTATTCCTATGTGCTGTCAAGCCTTGTACCAAAACAAAAGCAGGATGAGGTCTTTGAATTTTGGAGGACGGAGCCTATATTAGCCGAAAGAAATCAGTTTGTAACGAATGGGTATCAGGACTTTACCGCAAATCCAAACCCTGAAAATTTGCTGAAATCGATTGTGTATGATGTCGTGTTGGAAGGATTATTTTTCTATTCAGGCTTTGCATTCTTTTATCATTTGGCAAGAAATCAAAAAATGGTAGCAACATCCACGATGATAAATTATATTAATCGGGACGAGCAAATCCATGTGGATCTGTTTGTGAAAATATTCAAAGAAATTTTGCAGGAAAATCCGGAACTCGATACAAAGGAATTGAAGGACTTTGTCCTGGGTACATTTAAGAGGGCTGCTGAATTGGAAGTAAAATGGGCTCGTTATGTGATAGGCGAGAAGACTGAAGGAATCTTGCTTTCCGATGTGGAGGCATATATCAAATTTTATGCAAATGTGCGCTGCAATCAGCTGGGCTATGAGCGTCCATTTGAGGGTTATCGTACAAATCCGCTTCGCTGGATTGTGGCGTACGAAGAAGTGGACCATGGCAAATCGGATTTCTTTGAACAAAAGTCACGGCAATATACAAAGGTACAAGTGGATAATGGATTTGACGAATTATAGATTTAGAATTTTTTCGATAAACCTTGCTGTTCTTGCAAGGTTTATTTCTATGCTCTAATTTAATACAATAGATTCAGTAGATTATATAATGAGCAGGTGCATGTATGAAGACAATTTTAATAACAGATGATGATCAGCATGTCCGTTTTTTAGTAAAGGAGCTTTTAAACAAGGAAGGTTTTCAAACCGTTGAAGCGGCAAATGGCTCAGAAGCTTTAGAACTGATGAAAAATGAATCCCTTGATCTTGCGATTATTGATATTATGATGCCCTATATAGATGGCTATAGATTAACAGAAGAGATAAGAAAATACTCTGAGATTCCTATCATAATGCTTACCTCGAAAAGCCAGTTAGAAGACAAAGAAAAAGGCTTTCTATTGGGAACGGATGACTATCTTGTTAAACCTTTTGAGCCAAAGGAGCTTTTGTTCAGGATAAATGCTCTGTTAAGAAGGTATGGAAAAAGCGAGGAAAAAAACCTGCGTTTAGGGAGCTTGCTTATCAATAAGAAAAGCTATGAGATAGAGCTGGAGGGCAAGATCTATATACTTCCTTTAAAAGAATTCGAATTGCTTCACTTTTTAGCTTCCCAGCCTAATCAGGTATTCAGCAGGGGGCAAATAATTGAACATATATGGGGCTTGGATTATGAAGGCGATGAACGCACAGTTGATGTCCATATCAAACGCTTGAGGGAGCGTTTTACAAAGGTTTCTAATGAATTCAGTATTAAAACCGTTCGAGGAATCGGCTATTCATTGGAGTATAGGCAATGAGATCTTTGTATTCAAAGTTTACACTCACCACAATCCTTATTATGCTGGCAAGCGGCCTTATTTCTTTTTGGGCATCCAATGCTTATTATCAGAACGAATTGAAAAGTCAAAATGATACTAAAATAGCCAGTATCGCTCTGGAAATAGCTGATTTTATTGGATCAGATGAGGATACTGATTTACATAACTATTTCTCACACCTCGGTTCCATTGGATACCAAATATTCATCGTGAATAAAAATGGTGAAGAGACTTATTACGGTTCTGGTTTTAGAGAGAGTAATTTACCGGAAGAAGCAAAGGAAATGGTGCTGAACGGAGAGGCATATCACGGGATTGCGGCCTTTCCTCATAAGACTTTTGTGACTGGTTTTTTTGCCAATGAATTAAAGAATACTGTGGGAATTCCTTTTGAATATAGAGGGGACAATTATGGCTTATTTATACGCCCGGATATCAAGCTTCTTTTTGGGGAACTGCACTCATTGATTGCATGGCTGGTTGCCGGAATGATAGTCCTTAGCGTAATTCTCGTTCTGATCAGTGCAAAATACCTGATTCGTCCAATCGGAAAGCTTAATCGCGCTACATCACTTATAGCTGCTGGTGACTTTGGGATTAAACTCAATATCAAGAGGCGTGATGAAATTGGAGAACTGGCTTCAAGTTTTACCAAAATGGCCAATAAACTTCAGAAAACCAATGAAATGCGCAAAGAATTTATCAGCAATATCTCCCACGATATTCAATCTCCACTTTCTAATATAAAAGGGTATATGAAACTTATAAAAGGAGGAGGAACACATGAGGAGACCTGGAAAAACATTGATGCAGTCGATTCTGAAATTGACCGCTTATCAACACTGACACGGCAGCTCCTCCTTTTGTCATCAATTGATAGCAGGGCCGACCTTCTTAATGTCCAAAAATATGACCTTAGTGAACAAATCAAAAAGGTTATTCGCCAATATCAATGGAATTTAAGTGAAAAAGGAATGATGGCAAGTTATTCTTTGCCGAAAGCCTATATAGTGGCTGATCCTCCTCTTCTCTATTCCGTGTGGGAAAATCTGCTGACAAATAGCATTATATACAGCAGTGAAAATGGGGAAGTAGACATTACATTGGTTGAACAAGAGGAACATTATGAAATCCTTTTTAAAGATAATGGAATTGGTATGGAACAGGAAGAGCTTGCAAGGATTTATGACCGATTATACAGGGCCGATACTTCCAGAACTCGTTCTATTGAAGGTTCAGGACTGGGGCTGGCAATTGTTTATTCCATTGTTGATTTGCATAATGGCAAAATAGAAGTAATAAGCAAGAAAGGGGAAGGTACCACTTTTACACTGACTCTGCCAAAAAAGCTCTAAAAACGCAGTAACAGAAAGATCCTGCTTAACCGCAGGATCTTTTTGCCATGTGCGCCCGGCATGGGTG
>JAGGRA010000042.1 GCA_018613035.1 Pseudomonas sp. ISL-84
GCTCTGTTCCTCCCCGCGGGTTCGCTGCGTGACTGGAGCGGAAATCAACGGGCAAGCTTTAGAGTCCAAAACAACAAATTATTTGAAAAGAGCCTTTAGAAGAAGAGCCTAAAATTTGCGAAAACAGCCAAAATAAAAGACCGAATGGATTTTACAAATCCATCCGGTCTTTCATTTGCTGCAATATCTTTTTTTCGAGCCGTGAAACCTGAACTTGGGAAATGCCAAGCCTGACTGCTACTTCAGACTGTGTCTGGTCTTTATAATAGCGTAAATAGACAATCAATCTTTCCCGCTCGTCCAATTCACGTATCGCTTCCTTCAGAGCAATCTTATCAAACCATTTGCCTTCATTGCCATCGTCAATTTGGTCCAGGAGGGTAATTGGGTCTCCGTCATTTTCATACACCGTTTCGTGAATGGATGAAGGGATCCGGCTTGCTTCCTGTGCCAGAATGATATCTTCAGGGGAAATCTCAAGATGCTCGGAAAGCTCAGTCACAGTTGGAATACGGCCAAGTGTTTTTGAAAGTTCATCCTTAGCCTTCCTGATTTTGTTGCCCATTTCCTTTAAAGAACGGCTCACCTTAACGGTTCCATCATCACGGATAAACCTTTGGATTTCTCCGATGATCATAGGGACTGCATAGGTTGAAAACTTTACGTCATAACTGAGATCAAATTTATCAACTGATTTTAATAAGCCAATACAGCCGATTTGGAAGAGATCGTCGGGTTCATAGCCTCTGTTTAAGAATCTCTGGACAACCGACCAGACAAGGCGCATATTTTTCTGGACAATCCGATCCCTCGCACCCTGATCCCCGCTTTGGCTTTGCTTTATAAGCTCCTTGACTTCATGGTCCTTTAAATAAGTTTGGCCCTTATCTGTTTTAACCTCCACATCCATAGCAAGACTCCCTTAATTGCATAGCATTTTACTATTTGATAAATGCTTCCTTAATCGGATCTCTGTGCCTATTCCCGGTTGCGAATTGATTTCAATTTCATCCATGAAATTTTCCATAATTGTAAAGCCCATACCTGACCTTTCTAATTCAGGCTTTGTCGTAAACAGCGGCTGCCGGGCTTCCTCCACATCCATAATTCCAAGCCCTTTATCCTTGATAGTCATATCAATGAAACCATCTTCAATTAGAACAGAAATATAAACAACTCCATTTGGATCATTTTCATAACCGTGGATAATAGAGTTTGTTACAGCTTCAGATACGACTGTTTTGATTTCTGTTAATTCATCCATTGTTGGATCCAGCTGGGCAATAAATGCGGCAACTGTCACACGGGCAAAGGATTCATTTTGACTTAATGCACTGAATTCTAAATTCATAACATTTTTCATAGGTCAGGCAACCCCCAATCTTTGCAAAGCATTTTCCTCGGTCGGCTCTAAACGGATAATCTTAAATAAGCCTGACATATCAAAAAGTCTTTGTACTGCAGGGGAAATCGCACATACAACCATTTCGCCATGTTTTTGCTTGATTTGCTTGTACCTGCCCAAAATAACGCCCAATCCCGAACTATCCATAAAAGAAAGATGTTCAAGGTTTAAAATAATATGATGGATATCATGATCTTCAATTGCTCTCGTCGCCTGTTCCCGCAGTTCATCTGCTGAATGATGGTCCAGCTCTCCACTTAGACGAATACATAAAACATCATGCTTTACTTCCAAATTAATGTTAAGACTCACTACTATAGCCTCCTTATCTGGTATCCTGCACTGAAAAAGCACATATTCCTTGCTTTTCGCTTTTTCCTGCCTGATAGACTGAACCAGAATCAGAAAAAATTCCGGTCTCCGCCCTTATAGTGAGTCAATTTCGATGCCTAACGTTTTATTTCCTTCCTGAAGACAAAACTAGTGTATATTCGCTAAAAATTGTTGTCATATGGTATCTTTTCGACAAGTTCTCAAAAAGGTACCCGCCTTAACTATTCAGTTTTTGTTAACATGCCCATCGAGCGTTTGAATAGTGTCCACCAGCCTGCCTCCTTGTTGTCTTCCTTAGCAACAAGCGGGCTTTCCACCAATGTCTTGCCGTTCTTTTTCAAGGTTAAAGTGCCTATCTTATCGCCTTTTTGAATAGGCGCTTTAATATTTTTATCCAAGGTTACTTTTTGCTCAATATCCTCTATACCTTCGCCCTTTTTCGTTAATAGGGAAATCGGCTCGCTAGTCAGAGCTTCAACCTGTTTCTTCTCGCCTTTACTTACAGATACTTTTCCCAGGGCGTGATTTCTCTCGTACATCGGATGTGTCTTATATTGGCTGAAAGCATAGTCCAGCATCTTTGTAACTTGAGCATTGCGTTCCTTTGAGGTTGGAGCGCCGAATACCACTGTGATGACCCGCATTCCCTCTTTCTGCGCGGTCGCTGTAAGACAGTATTTTGCCTCCGATGTAAAACCTGTTTTCAGCCCGTCTACTCCCGGATAAAAGCGGACAAGTCTATTTGTATTGACAAGCCAGAACTTTTTATCTGAATCCTCACGCAGATAAGCTTCATATGTGCCAGTGAACTTTGTAATATCTTCATATTTTAGAAGCTCTTTAGCCATCATGGCCATATCATAGGCTGTACTGTAATGATCTTCTGCCGGAAGGCCTGTAGGATTCTGAAACTTCGTATTCTTAAGACCCAATTCCTTCGCCTTCTTATTCATCATTTCCACAAAAGCTTCTTCTGAGCCAGCAATTCGCTCAGCCATGGCCACTGATGCATCATTGCCTGAACCAATTGCAATCCCCTGGAGCATCTGCTTGGTGGTCATTTCTTCACCAGGTTCAAGAAATATTTGCGAACCGCCCATTGATGCAGCATACTCGCTTGTTCGGATTTTCTCATCCCATGAGAGTTTACCTTCATCTATGGCTTCCATGATTAACAGCATTGTCATCACTTTTGTCATGCTGGCAGGAGGCAGCTGTTCCCCGCTGTTTTTTTCATATAAAATCGACCCGGTATCGCGTTCGATTAGTATTGCGGACTTCACATTATCCGCCAGATCTGCACCACTTTCCCTTGCAAATCCTGAAGGAACAAAGATTGTTGCCAATAAAAATGTTATTAACATTAATGAGACGATTCGATTCATCACATAAAACCTCCATTCTTTATAGCCTCCATTTTTTCCATTTAAAGAAAATTTATACAGCCTTAGGAGTCCAAAAAGAAAATAAAGAAAAATCATTCGCAGGTCATTTTGAGGATTGGAAATCAGAGGGATGTTAGGGGGACTAATTACTAAATTCTTTTATATGGTTAATTCATACTGATGCAATGCCTTTTTCAAGAAACTTTTGGATTTTACTTCAGTCCCGGTTGCCTTGCAGCTTTAGTAGCCAAAAGAGAAATTTGCATACAGAAAAAGCCGCCAGGCACAAGTTCTGGCGGCTTTCCTTTACTTGATTATTGAGTAATTTCTTCATGAATTAGTACAGGAGCCGGTACTTTTCCACTTGAAATTGTAATGTTTTCATAAAGCATGTTTCTTACTTCTTCTATATTTTCGAAGTTGCTGTAAATTGTAACAAGAGATTCGCCCTTGTTTACCTGGTCACCAATTTTCTTTCTTAAAACAAGGCCTACAGCTAGATCAATTTCTGATTCTTTTGTAGCTCTTCCCGCTCCCAAAAGCATCGCAGCAGTTCCAATTTCGTCCGCTACAATTTCAGATACATAGCCATCTTCTTTGGCTTCCAGTTCAAATGTATATTTTGACTGCGGCAATCTTTGGGGATCATCCACAACAGATGCATCTCCGCCCTGAGAATTAAGGAATATTTTAAAAGTTTCTAACGCAGATCCATCTTTCATTGCATTTTCAAGCTTTTCACGTGCTTCTTTTAGAGAATCCGCTTTTTTCGCAAGGAAAACCATATGGCTGCCTAAGGTCAGGCAAAGCTCTGTCAAATCTTCAGGCCCCTCACCTTTAAGTGTATCAATCGCTTCCTTTACTTCGAGAGCGTTGCCAATCGCAAATCCTAACGGCTGGCTCATGTCGGATATAACTGCCATTGTGTTTCTCCCCACATTGTTCCCAATCCGCACCATTGCCTTTGCCAGTTCCCTGGAATCTTCGAGCGTTTTCATAAATGCGCCGGCGCCTGTTTTAACATCAAGTACAATGGCATCAGCACCTGCTGCAATTTTTTTGCTCATAATCGAGCTGGCAATTAGAGGTATACTATCCACTGTCGCTGTTACATCACGCAGTGCATAAAGCTTTTTGTCTGCAGGAGTCAAATTTCCGCTCTGACCAATGACAGCAATCTTATTCTGGTTGACAAGCTTAATAAATTCATCATTCTCGATTTCCACATGGAAACCTTCAACAGATTCAAGTTTATCGATTGTTCCGCCAGTATGGCCAAGTCCGCGGCCAGACATTTTCGCAACGGGGACTCCGACTGCGGCTACAAGTGGACCAAGTACTAATGTGGTTGTATCGCCAACTCCGCCAGTGGAGTGCTTATCCACTTTAATTCCCTCTATTTTTGATAAATCGATCTGGTCCCCTGACTCTACCATAGCCATTGTCAGATCCGCTCTTTCATTTTCAGTCATTCCCTGAAAAAATATGGCCATTGTCAAGGCACTTACTTGGTAATCCGGAATTGATCCGTCTGTATATCCTTTAATGACGAATTGAATTTCTTCTGTCGATAACTCTTGTCCGTCCCTTTTCTTCTCAATAACATCGACCATTCTCATAACTAAACACCACAGCTTTCATTTAATATCTGTTTTTACACACCAAGTTCTTTTACTATTGCTTTTACATAACGAAGGAAATCTGCTTTAACTTTTTCAGTTGTTTCAATTACTTCTTCATGATTCAACGGCTGGTCAAGAATGCCGGCTGCCATATTTGAAATACAGGAGATTCCGAGTACTTCCATTCCTGAATGGCGTGCGACTATGACTTCCGGGACAGTTGACATCCCAACCGCATCCCCTCCCATTGTTCTAAGCATTCGTACCTCTGCAGGAGTTTCATAGGTTGGGCCAGTATTCCCAACATACACACCCTCCTGGATGTTAAGGTTAAGAGAATCTGCAATTCCTCTGGCAAGCTTTCTTAGCTCTTTGGAATATGCTGTAGACATATCAGGGAAACGCGGCCCCATACGTGAATCATTAGGCCCGATTAGCGGATTGCTGCCCATATTATTGATATGGTCCGAGATTAGCATTAAATCACCAGGTGAAAAACTTTCATTTACTCCACCTGCTGCGTTAGTTACAATCAGTGTACTAACGCCCATTTCATTCATTACACGGACAGGGAAAGTAACCTTGTCAAATGTATAGCCCTCATAATAATGGAATCGTCCTTGCATGGCTACCACTTCAATTCCATTTAAACGCCCGAACACAAGCTGGCCTGCATGCCCTTCAACTGTGGATACCGGAAAATCCGGTATATCGTTATATGGGATCTTAACTGAGTCTTCAATTTCATCTGCAAGTACTCCAAGCCCTGACCCTAAAATAAGTCCAATTCTTGGCTGGCTGGAATATTTGTCTTTAAGAAACTGGGCTGCATTTTGAATTTTACTATAATCCATCATCGATTCTCCTCGTCTGCTTTTTTTCCATTACTTTAATAGGTTCAAGAAACTTTTTCCATATTCTGGATTTTCCACATTAAAGTTTTCGGCAATTGTTGCCCCTATATCGGCAAATGTTTCGCTGATCGGAAGCTCTTTGCCTTCTTCCATGTCCTTTGCATATACAAGCAGCGGTACATATTCCCTTGTATGGTCTGTTCCATGGTGGACCGGATCATTTCCATGGTCTGCTGTAATCATCAATAAATCACCTTCCTGCATCTTTGCAAATACTTCAGGAAGACGGGCATCATACTCTTCCAGGGCTTTTCCGTAGCCCTCCGGATTGCGTCTATGCCCGAATAAAGCATCAAAATCAACCAGATTTAAGAAGCTCAAACCGGTAAATTCCTTATCGAACGTTTCGATTATCTTATCCATGCCATCCATATTTGATGTCGTGCGGATTGCCTCGGTTACACCTTCGCCATCATAAATATCTGAAATCTTGCCAATTGCAACTACATCCAACCCGCTATCAGCCATTTCATTCATAACTGTACGATCAAACGGCTTTAACGCGTAATCATGGCGATTGGAGGTTCTTTGGAAATTGCCTGGCTCTCCAACGAAAGGCCTTGCAATGACACGGCCTACCATATATTTTTCATCCAATGTCAGTTCACGGGCAATTTTGCATATCTTATACTGTTCTTCAATTGGAATAATCTCTTCATGAGCAGCAATTTGCAGAACTGAATCAGCAGAGGTATATACAATCAATGCCCCTGTTTTCATGTGCTCTTCTCCAAGCTCAACCAGAATTTCTGTTCCGCTTGCAGGTTTATTGCCAATTATCTTTCTGCCTGTACGGGATTCAAGCTCGGAAATCAGTTCCGGAGGGAACCCGTCTGGAAACACTCTGAATGGAGTCTGGATATTCAAGCCCATAATCTCCCAGTGTCCAGTCATTGTGTCTTTTCCATTGGAAGCCTCCTGCATTTTCGTATAAAAAGCCATTGGCTTATCGGCTTTTTTGATTCCCTTGATTTCCCGGATATTACTTAAGCCGAGCTTTCCCATGTTTGGCATATTTAAGCCATTCATTCTTTCTGCAATATGTCCAAGTGTATCGGCGCCTTTATCGCCGAATTTCTCGGCATCAGGCGCTTCCCCGATTCCAACTGAATCCATAACAATTAAAAATACGCGTTTATATGTATATTTGGACATCTAAAAACCTCCTAATTTTTTGAATACGGTTACAAAAAATCATATTCGTATAGTACCCTTTTTAGGTGCATTTAACACAGATTCCCTTGTTGTAATAAGTCTGTTCTACCAGTTCATTTACAGAAAGAGAATCCAGATTAGCACTTTTATTCGTCAGAAGTCTGACATCTATATTTTACATAATATACAGGTAATAAAACAAGAAAAAGCTGCCGTTTTTCGTGGCAGCTTTATGACATTTTACTTTTAGGCGTTTATTCTGTTCAAACTACCACTTTAAGCTCGTGGATGAAACTGGCTGTAAACATCCTTGAGCCGTGTTTTCGTTACATGTGTATAAATTTGAGTGGTAGAAATATCAGCATGTCCAAGCATCTCCTGGACTGCACGCAAATCGGCCCCGTTTTCAAGCAGATGTGTTGCAAATGAATGCCGCAATGTATGTGGAGTCAAGTCTTTTTCAATGCCTGCCTCCTGGGCAAGCCGCTTTAGGATCTTCCAAAAGCCCTGCCTTGAAAGGCGTTTACCATGATGGTTCAAGAATAACGCTTCGTCTTTATGCCTTTTGGAAACAAATTTTTCTCTTCCCTCATTTAGATACCTTTCAAGGGCTTCCGTTGCTGTTTTGCCGATCGGCACAATCCGCTCCTTATTGCCTTTGCCGATACATCTTACAAATCCCATTGTTAAATGAACATCTCCTATATCCAGGCCGATCAGCTCGCTGACACGAATCCCGGTGGCATATAACAGCTCAAGCATTGCTTTATCCCGCAAGCCATAATGGTCCTTTATCTCAGGAAATTCCAATAAAGTTTCAACCTCTTCCATATTTAGCACTTTTGGAAGCGACCGTTCCATTTGCGGCGATTCTAGATGGACGGAAGGATCATGGCCCACTGCTTTTTCACGCAGCAGGAATTGATGGAAGGCTCTTACCGAGGCTATGTGCCGGGCCAATGTTTTCGAAGATTTCCCCTGCTTTTTTAAAAAGCCAAGGAAATGGACAATCTGCACACGCTGTACATTCTCAAGGTTCGACAAGTTCTCTTCGGCCTTGAGATATTTCAAATAACTTTTTAAATCTCTCTCATAAGAAACAATCGTGTTCTTTGCAAGCCCTTTTTCTACAATTAAATAATGAATAAAATCTTTTAACTGATCGTTCATATAATTGCATTACTCCCCATTTAAGTAGAAAAGAATTAACCGGTCCAGCCAGCTTGCACCTTGGTCCGTTCCGCTGGCCGAAACTTTAACAGCCGCTCCCTTTGGTTCGTCATAGCGGTGATAATCCTGGTATTCTTCGTTTAACCACATGATACCATAATAAAAAAGGATTGTGCATCCGGTAAAAAGGACAAACACTTTAATTGTTTGAAAAGCCAAACTAAGCCAGGATTTCATTCTTTTATCCCCCAAAAACACATAATTGTAAGAAAAGCTAAAACTCCACTTTCCTATCATTTAATAAAAGGTATGCCATTTTGGACAAGAATTATACCTGTTTCTGAATAATTGCTCTTTGCGCTGGGGATACTGCATTCGCGCTACTGCATGAGGAAATAAAGATGCAATAAAAAAAACCTTCTCTTAAATGAAAGAAAAGGTTTAGTTTGCATCTGTTTCGTTATCTGTCTTTTTATCCTGGCAGCGGTAGCAGATGCCATGAAAAGTAAGGCGGTGATCCTTTATTTTAAAGTTCCAGCGGCGCTCAACCACTTCCTCTACATCCTCCAGCAAGTCTTCCTGAATTTCATCAACAGCTCCACATTCAATACATACTAAGTGATGATGGAAATGGGCTGCCCCTTCCTGGCGCAGGTCATAGCGGGAAACTCCATCACCAAAGTTAATTTTATCAACAATTTTTAGTTCAGTTAGCAATTCAAGTGTTCTATAAACAGTTGCCAAGCCTATCTCAGGCGATTTCTCTTTAACAAGGAGGTAGACATCTTCCGCACTTAAATGATCCTCTTCGTGTTCTAACAAGACGCGAACTGTTGCTTCTCGCTGTGGTGTTAGTTTATAGCTGGATGAATGCAACTGTTTTTTTATTCTCTCAATTCTGCTTTCCATACCGAAAGTCCCTCCCTCGCCACTAACATTCTCATTATAACAGAAATGCTTTCTGATTCAAAATAAAATTATTATAAATAACATTAAATAATTAATATTATTTAATAACTATTATAAATTATTAGGCTGCGGATTAAAACCTTTTTATCTATACCCTAACTTGTATCTTATTATCCTTGTATTTGCACAAAGCAAAAAAAGGCAGGTTACATTGTCCTGCCTTTCTTCTATATTTATTAAGGCTCTTTTCTCATAGATTGTTGTTTATGAATTCTGCCCGTTGATTTCAGCACGGGGCACTTGCTTTCCGCGGGGAGGGTTGCGAGCCTCCTCGGCTTCGCCTGCGGGGTCTCGCACTTCCCTTACTTCCCGCAGGACATTGAATAAACACCCTTGAGTAAACATCGCACGAAGAGAATGCGGATGCATTTTCGAGGATCAAGTGCCCTCCGCTACAATCAACTCAGTTGTCCAAATACGTTTGCCTTCAAAAAGCAACAAACTTTACGAAAACAGCCTTATTAATAAATCAGGATTGAATGGAGTTTACTACAGACTTCATTAAAACAGGTGATATAAAAGCCTCGACTCCAGCTGCGGCTATAAGAAACAGAATCGCTACAGCAAAGGTAATCATATATCGCCCGAATAGCGGCATGATCGGCTGGCCCACTTTTTTCATAAATTGTCTGCGAATCATTTTAAGTGAAAAGGAAACTGCGAGAGTCGCTGCCAGAATAAAAACCGGGATAATGATCAGATTTTGCGGAAGGACCGATACAAATGAAAGCAAAAATCCTTCCCATCCCATTTTGTTAACCAAAAAACCAACTGTAAATCCAACCACCATCCCTTTCATAAATAAAAGAATCAGGATGACAGGAAGTCCAATAATGGAGATTCCCAAAATCCACATCAAGCCTATAAATTTCGTATTATGGAAAAAACTCTGTTTGAATAAATCTTTTGCTGCTCCCACTTGCCCATCAGATACTTGGCCAAAAAACTGAGACAGATAATAAAATAAATCCTCTTTTTGCGTGAAGCTTAAGCTATTAACAACTATTGCTCCAAAAATCACACCCATCAGGAATAAAACAATGACAAACAAGTAAATTGAGGAATGTTCGCGAAAGTGGGCTGCGGCGACGTTCTGGTACATTTTTTTCTTCATTGCTCTTCCTCCTAAGACAAAACAAAATTTGATTATTAAATTGTATGCTTGTCCCCGGTTTGTATGACAGAAGAAGTATATAAGAAGATAAAATCTTGATCATTCCAATTTTTTTCGTTATAATTTTCAAAATTATTTAACTATATGGAGCTGATCGAGTGAAGGCCATTTTAACTGAATTTCCAGAGAAAATCGAAACTGAAAGGCTTTATCTGCGGCCTGCCTTGCCGGGAGATGGGAAAGTAGTCCATGATGCCATAATGGCATCTGTTAAGGAGCTGAAACAATGGCTTCCTTTTGCCCGGAACGAACAATCAATGGAGGAAGTAGAGGCTGGGATCCGAATGTCTTACGCCAAGTTTATTTCAAGAGAAGATTTCCGAATCCATATTTATAAGAAGGAGGACAACATTTTTGTCGGCTCTACGGGCCTGCATCGAATTGATTGGGATGTCCGAAAATTTGAAATAGGATATTGGGGTGATTCGAGATATCAGAAAAACGGCTATATAACAGAAGCAGCTGAACGCTTAACGAAGTTTGCCTTTGAGCACTTTCAGGCTAACAGAGTAGAAATCAGATGCGATCCAAGAAATATAAACAGCAGCAAGATTCCTGAAAGGCTGGGATACAAACTGGAAGGGATACTGGCTAATGACAGTTTAAGTGCGGATGGCCAAGAGCTTCGGGATACATGTGTTTATGCCAAGGTAAGCAAGGCAGCCAGCACCTAATATAAAGCTTCTGTTATACTTACCTGTGATTTCCGCTCCAATCAACAGGTTGCCACAAATCAAAAAGCCTGCTCATATTGAACAGGCTTTTTAGCTATCTCCTATTTTCCCGTACTTTCCTCCGCCCCCTGCTTTGAGGTTTAACTTCCCTTCACGTGCTTTGCCAATAAGGCGGGCGGTTTTGTCAGGGATCACGCGGCTTAATTCAGATAATGGAACATGATGGAGAATAGCCATTTCTGTCCCAAAATGGTTTAACAGTTTCTCCAGCATTTTCGGGCCCAAACCAGGAATAAAATCGAGTGGCACCTGATGAATATAGGGAGGGCGATCCATAGAAGACTCTCCAGCTGTTTTTAATTCTGAAATTCGATCGGCTACTCCTTTGATGAACTTGGGATGATTGCATTGCTTGCACACACCCTTGTCTGCATCAAAAGGAGTAAAGCATTCTGAACAAACGGTTTGATGATATTTACCAAGCAAGGGATCAAGGCCATAATTGGCTGTAACTTTGCGGTTGTCTGCACCTGCCAAAGCCTTCCTAAGCTCCTCAAAGGTCGGTTCCTCTATTTCGAGGATTTGATATTCTCTTGCAATTTTTTTTAATGAATGGGCATCTGAGTTGGTCAGGAATGTATACCTGTTAAGTTCGCCGATTTGGTCTGCCATTGCAGTATCTGCACTCAACCCCAGCTCCACAGCATCAATAAGGTCAGGATTAAAAACCTCAGTCAGGGACCGCTGTACACCTTTTCCAAATAAGCTTTTAAAGGGAGTAAAAACATGGGCAGGAATAAATAGCCCATTCAGCTCCTTTACCTTTTTCTGCAGCATTTGCCCGGAAGCATATATCCGCTGTGAGCTTAACGTAATATTTTTCAAGTAGTCAGAAAGCCAGGTTGAAAATTCCTTCATAATCGAAATGGAAGGAAAAAAACAAAGTACATGTATTGGGCCCTTGCACTTTTCATCATAAATCTCAAGCTCAGACCCTGGTATAATGGTTAAATTCCCATATTGCAGCCCGCCATCCCCATGTTCCGATATAGATCCTTCCTCTATCAGCCCTTCCATTTCAAGAATGACTTCAGGAGAGTGGCAATCTATAATGCCGATTATATCCAGCCCTTTTTCATTTCGGGCATGCCTGATAATATTTGTAAAGGTAAGAGACTTTGCACCCGTTATTTTAACCGGTTTCCCTGTAAAAGTCCGTCCTATGTGGATATGAAAATCCGCAAAATACTGATTCATTATTTCTTCAGCGCCTTTTGCAGCTGTAAATATTGAATAGCATAAGCCGTTTTTGCATCATGAATTTTCTGCCCCTCCAGCAATGCCAATGCTTGATCCAGGGTTACCTCCATGAGATTCACAAATTCATCTTCATCAGGGGATGCGGCATCTTCTTTTTTCTCCAGTCCCTTTGCTATGTATAAATGGACAAGTTCATCCGCAAAGCCCGGAGAAGTATAAAACGAGATCAGCCATTCCATTTCCTTGCAGCCGTAACCTGTTTCTTCTTCAAGCTCTCTTTCTGCACAAATCTGCGGATCTTCCCCTGGTTCAAGCTTTCCGGCAGGTAATTCCGCAATAACTTTATCCAATGCTTTTCTATACTGTTCGACCATAACCAGTTTATTATCATCCGTTACTGCCAAAACGGCTACCGCCCCAGGATGCTTGATGATTTCCCGCTTGGAAGTTTTACCGTTTGGAAGTTCAACATCCTCTACCTGCAGGCTAATCACTTTTCCAGAGAATATTTTTTCGGTTTTAATTGTTTTTTCTTCTAGGCGACTCATTGTTTTACAGTCACTCCTGTTCTATTCCGATAATGTTTGCACATACATTTTATCATACTTTAATAGGGGGAGTATGGCATGAAGGTGTATGTCCACAGCAAGGGAATTGTATTGGCCGGAAAAGCCTGGGAAGTCCGGGAAAAACTGAAGCAATACAGCAAAAAGTATGTTTTGGTGAAAGACTGGGTTGAATCGCAAAAGATAACGAAGTGATGTTATGAGTAAAAACTAGCCAAGGCTAAGCCTCTAATTTGAGTATGCCTCAATTCTTTCTGTACAATAAATAATAGAAATCAATTGAAATGAGGTGGGCACTTGAAAAAGAGGCGGATAGGAAGCTCTGAATTATATGTCAGCGAGCTTGGGCTTGGATGTATGTCTATTGGAACGAACCCTTCAAATGCGCAGGAGATTATTGAAGCTGCCCTTGAAGAAGGCATTAATTACTTTGATACCGCTGATTTATATGATTTTGGCGAAAACGAAAAGCTTGTCGGGCATTTCCTAAAGAATGTCCGAGACCAAGTCGTCATTGCGACAAAGGCAGGAAATCGCTGGAATGAGCAAAAAGACAGCTGGAGCTGGGATCCATCCAAAAAACATATTAAAGAAGCAGTGAAAGATAGCCTGAATAGGCTCGCTACTGATTATATCGATTTATACCAGCTCCATGGGGGCACCATAGACGATCCGATTGACGAAACCATTGAAGCATTTGAGGAACTGAAGGATGAAGGCTTAATCCGCCATTACGGCATTTCCTCCATTCGGCCAAATGTGATCCGGGAATATGCAAAAAGATCGTCCATTGTTTCTGTCATGATGCAATACAGTATACTGGATCGGAGGCCGGAAGAAGACGCACTTCCCCTCCTAGCAAAAAAGGGCATAAGTGCTGTAACACGAGGACCGCTGGCAAAGGGACTGCTCAGCAATAAAATGCTGGACAAAGCTTCTCAGTCTGTCAAAGCAAAAGGCTACTTAGATTACAGCTTTTCTGAATTGGAGGAAACGATTCAAAGTATCAGAGAAAAACTTTCCGGCGATCGAGCCATGACAGAGATAGCATTTCAGTATAACTTGGCTAACCCGGCTGTTTCTTCTGTAGTGGCTGGCGCAAGCAGGGTTGAGCAAGTAAGGGAAAATGCAAAAGCAGCCAGGGCTAACCCGCTGACTGAAGAGGAATTAGATGTTATAAAAGCTCTCGCTAAACAAAACATATATGAGCAGCATAGGGATCTATTTTAAATTAGGTGAGATTCACAGCCACATTCATTTTAAAATCCCGTTGATTGGAGTGGAAGGTGCGAAAACTCCTGCGGGAGCAAGGGTCAGGGGAGACCCGTGACGTGGAGGCTCCCCGGGCCGCCCGCGTTCGCTGAGCACCTGGAACGGAAATCAACAGACCCATTTTACAGACGGAAAAAAAGACTATAGGCAAACCAGATTTTGATCAAGTTTGTCTACAGTCTTAAGGGCTGACAAAAAGTCAGCCCTTTTTAAATCATCATTAAGATCATAGTATATCCAACCACACCGGCAATAAAGGCTCCATAGTTGCTTTCCCTGTCATCAGGGAGCTCTTCTTTCAGTACATTTAAGATCACTCCGCCAGCCAAAGTGGCAAATAAAAAGGCGATCACCTTTTCACTGACCTCTGTTAAAACCCCAATAGACCATCCTATTAAAATGGAAAGAGTCAGAATCCAGCGGCCATATCGGTCGTATATTTTTTTATGCGACTGCCGCAGACCATGATCGTTAGAAATAAAATGGACGGATAGTGCAAAGAAATAAATCAGCCACTCCTTCAGGTTTGCAAATTCGCCATGTACAAGCAGATAGCCAATAAGCATATTATATATAAAGAAAGTGGACATATGCAGCCAAAAAGATCCGGCAGTATGCTGTTCCTCTTTGCCCTTCCGAGAATGTTTCACTGCTTTTTCTATCCCATAAAAAGCGCAAAGGCCAAGCATCGCAAATATATATACATGGCTATCAAGATAGCGGAAAATTTCCGTACTGCCGGTGCCCTCAATACTTTCCTGATGCTCTTTTAACTCAGGAAGAACATGAACAAATACATAAGCTACAGAAATTCCGCTGGCAGCTGATAAAAGCCTGCTTCGTGGGATATATGTAAGAAATTTCATGTATTTTGAAGAAAAATGTACAATTGAAAAACCGAGAGCGAATACAAAGCTTAATAAAGAAAGCATGGAACAACACCCATCTTTTTTATTAATCTTTGCCCTCGGTATCTATAGATGAAACTTTTATTCTTGTATCATTTGAACTCTTTCCAATTGAGATTGCTTTCGCCCAGCAATTCCTCGAAGCTTTTATTCTTTTCGCGCAATCTTTTTTCCTCTTTTTTTCTGCGCTCTTCCTCTTCCTTCTGCTTATCTTCAGCCTGTTTTAATTCTTGTTTTTTCCCTTTCAATTGCTGCATTAAGTCCTGGTTTAACATGTCTCCAAGCGTAATAGGTTTATCATCCTTTTTCGGCTGGGAATGCTGTTTCTTCTTTTTCATAAAATCCCCTCGTCAACTATTTTGCCATCCATTATAACATATTTTTTTTGGACAAACTGCAGAAGTCTGACTGCCCCTGAATTATGCCAAAAACTCAAGAAACTCAATTCTGTTGCCGAATGGATCATCTGCAAAGAATCGTTTTCTTCCTTCAATTGGGGCTTCTTCCTTAATTCCGATATTAAATTTATGAAGGCTGCTCCTTAATTCTTCAAGATTTTCAACGACGAAACCAGGGTGAGCCTTTTTTGCGGGCAAAAAGTCCTCCTGTACACCAATATGTATTTCCTGATTTCCGCAGATAAACCAGCACCCTCCGCGTTTTTGAAGGTTTTCTGGCTTAGGTATTTCCCTGAGCCCCAGCAGATGTCCATAAAATTTCCGGGCCTCTTCTTCGCACCCCTTTGGTGCTGCCAGCTGGATATGATCGATACCTTTGAATGCGAAACTCATATTTTCTCCTCATCTCTTTTTTAATTAGCTCTGTTAACCTTCCTGTTAAATTCCGCCCAAGAAGTTCAGCGAACAGCGGGAGGTCCGATAATGAGCTATAACATAGGCTTTAAATAAGGAAAAGTACAGCTTATGCAGCTGCACTTTTCTTAAACTCTTTAATAGGCATCTGTAACAACATTTCCATCAACTTGCAACTCAGGCTCTGTTGAATTAATAATGTCCTCGATAGTAAAGCCTTTTGCGACTTCAACAAGCTTTAAACCAGCATCGGTTACATCGATGACTGCCCGCTCAGTTATAATGCGGTCAACAACAGCTTTTCCTGTTAATGGAAGGCTGCACTCTTTGAGTATTTTCGAATCGCCATTTTTATTTGTGTGATCCATAATGACGATAATCTTATTTGCTCCATGGACAAGATCCATCGCTCCGCCCATACCCTTGATCATCTTTCCGGGAATCATCCAGTTAGCCAGATCCCCTTTCTCAGAGACTTCCATTCCCCCTAGAATGGCAATATTCACATGGCCTCCTCTAATCATGGCAAACGATTCTGCACTGTCAAAATAAGCAGATCCCGGGATTGCAGTGACTGTTTCCTTCCCCGCATTAATTAAATCTGGATCTACTTCCTCTTCCGCAGGGTATGGCCCGATGCCGAGCAACCCATTTTCCGATTGCAGTACCACTTGCTTATTATCTGAAATATAGTTTGCAACCAATGTCGGCATGCCAATTCCTAAATTTACGTAAAAGCCGTTCTCTATCTCCTTTTCAGCCCGTCTGGCAATTTTCTCGCGGACTGCTGCTTTATCATTACTCATGACATCCTCTCCTTCCGTCACTGCTTTTTTATTTCTTTACTGTCAATCTCTCAATACGTTTTTCCTGTTTGCCCTCTATAAGTGATTGAACGTAAATGCTTGGCGTATGAATGTAATTAGGATCGAGATCACCGGTTTCACAAAGTGTCTCCACTTCTGCAATGGTCACTTTTCCAGCGGCTGCAATCATTGGGTTAAAGTTCCGGGCAGTTTTGTGATAGACGAGATTTCCCATCTTATCGCCTTTCCATGCTCTAACCAGGCTAAAATCTGCCTTAAGTGCTTCCTCCAGAAGATATTCTTTTCCGTCAAATACCTTTGTTTCTTTTCCTTCCGCAATTGGTGTTCCCACTCCTGCTGGCGTATAGAAAGCTGGAATGCCGGCACCGCCTGCACGGATTTTCTCTGCAAGCGTTCCCTGAGGCAGAAGTTCCACTTCGATTTCACCTGACAGAACCTGTCTTTCAAATTCTTTATTTTCGCCGACATAGGAGCCGACCATTTTCTTAATTTGTTTATTTTTTAAAAGCAATCCAAGCCCCCAATCGTCAACTCCGCAGTTATTTGAAATGACTGTAAGGTCTTTTACCCCTTTATCTACTAAAGCCAGAATAAGGTTCTCTGGAATTCCGCATAGGCCGAAGCCGCCAACCATAAGGACAGCTCCATCATGAATATCCTGAACCGCTTCCCCAAAGGAAGTACAAATTTTCTTCACTTTAATCGCTCCTTTCATTGAATAACGTATTTTTTTCCGCTTCAGACGCTCAAGCAATCCGAGAGTGGCCCGACGCTCCTCCGAGCATTCACACCTGCGGGGGTCTCCCTTTGACACATTCCTCCCGCTGGACGTTGATTCAGCATCCTTGAATAAGCACCTTACGAAGGAAATGCGAATGCATTTTCGCGGGATTAGCGCCTCCGCTCCAATCCACACATTGCTAAATCAACAATGATCTTTAACAAAGCTATTTGCGAAAAGCGACTATGCAAGCTCCACTACTGTGGCAACACCCTGCCCCCCGCCAATACAAAGAGTTGCAAGTCCTTTCCTCGCCTGCCTTTTTTGCATTTCATGTATTAGGGTTACAAGGATTCTTGCTCCACTCGCCCCAATTGGATGGCCTAACGCAATTGCTCCTCCATTTACATTTAAAATTTCTTTGTTAAAACGAAGCTCCCTGTCTACAGCAAGGGACTGGGCTGCGAATGCTTCATTGGCTTCAATAAGCTCCAGTTCCTCCATGGAAACAGCCGCTTTTTCAAGTGCTTTTTTCACAGCAGCAACAGGGCCGATGCCCATGATGCTTGGATCTACGCCAGCACTGGCATTTCCTTTAATTGTAACTAAAGGCTTGAGCCCTAGCTCATCTGCTTTCCTTTTGCTCATGACAAGCAATACAGCTGCACCATCATTGATGCCTGATGCATTGCCGGCTGTGACGCTTCCGTCTTTTTTAAATGCCGGGCGAAGGCCACCAAGCTTTTCAGCAGTCGTCCCTTTTTTCGGATACTCATCGGTATCAAACACAATTGGATTTCCTTTTCGCTGCGGAATCTCCACTGGTATGATTTCGTCTTTAAATTTACCCGCTTCGATTGCGGTTACCGCTTTTTCCTGGCTCCCAGCGGCAAACGCGTCCTGTTCTTCCCGGCTTAAGTCATATTTCGAGCAAAGGTTTTCGGCCGTTACTCCCATATGGTAATCGTTAAAGGCACACCAGAGCCCGTCTGAAATCATGGAATCAACTAATTTTTGATCCCCCATTTTAAAGCCATTTCTTGCATTTTTCAGTATGTAAGGAGCCTGGCTCATATTCTCCATTCCACCAGCTACAACAACTTCAGCATCTCCTGCGATAATTGCCTGTGCAGCCAAATGGACAGCTTTCAGACCTGAACCGCAAACTTTATTGATTGTCATTGCGGAAACGCTTTCAGGAAGGCCCGCTTTAAGAGCAGCCTGCCTTGCAGGATTCTGGCCAAGACCTGCCTGCAGCACGTTTCCCAGAATTACTTCATCTATCTGCTCCGCTTTTACACCTGCTTTTTCCAGAGCTCCTTTAATGGCTATTGCTCCTAGCTCGGGAGCCGATACATCTTTTAGGCTTCCATTAAAGCTTCCGATTGCTGTCCGGACAGCGCTGACTATTACTACTTCTGTTTGTGCCATCTCTCTCATCCTTTCAAAAACATCTCTCTGCTAATATTCGTGCAAAGTATCAAAATTCCTTTTATTTTGTCAAAATTTCTATTATTCTTGCATTCGAAAAAGCTTTCCTACTACAATTATATTAAGTGTAATATGTATAATCTTCACATCCGGGAAAGCGCTTACGATACACCTTTTAAAATATGTGACGGGAGAGGAAAACATGACGCTTGGATTGCCTGAAAAAGTAACAATAATCGAGGTTGGCCCGCGCGATGGGCTGCAAAATGAAAAATCCTTTGTACCGACAGAAGTCAAGAAAGAATTCATCAAAAGCCTGAGAAATGCCGGTTTAACTGAAATGGAGCTAACTTCTTTTGTTTCTCCGAAGTGGGTCCCGCAAATGGGCGATGCGGCTGAAATTGTTGCAGATTGCCTGGATGGTGCTACAAGGGACATCGTGCTGGCGCCTAACCGCAAAGGCATTGACAGAGTATATATGACGGATTGCAAAGCAGTCGCTGTATTTGTTGGAGTGAGCAATACCTTCAATAAGAAAAACATCAATAAAACCACTCAGGAAAGTATGGCAGAACTAAATCCCATTATCGGGGAGCTGAAAGAAAGAGGCTATTTTGTGCGTGCGTGCATCTCAACAGCTTTTTATTGCCCTTACGAAGGAGATGTTAAACCTCAGGATGCAGTCGAGCTGTGCCGTCAATTTGTTGAGGCCGGCGCTGACGAACTAAGTGTGGCAGATACGATTGGAATGGCTGCGCCTCATGAATCTTTCGAGCTTTTTTCCCGTTTAAAAACAGAGTTTCCAAACACACTTTTGACAGCACATTTCCATGACACAAGAAAAATGGCGCTAACCAATATTTTTGCTGCGTTACAAGCCGGCGTTGACCGATTTGATACATCAGCAGGCGGACTTGGCGGATGCCCGTTCGCTCCGGGTGCTGCCGGCAACGCGGCCACAGAGGATGTTGTTTATATGCTTGAGCGGATGGGAATTGAGACGAACGTTGATCTCGAAAAATTAGTGCAGGCTGTAAAGATCGTTCAGCCACATCTTTCCAGGCCGATTGAAAGCACCTATTTCAATTTGAATACCGAAACTGTTAAATAGCCAAAACAGCATTGGTCTGCCTGACGTAAACACACTAGCAGCAGCCATATACAAATTCCAAATCTGTCATTCATGTATAAGCCGCCCCTTCTTAAAGCATCTTATTAGGTGAAGACACCGAGCACAGCTCCGTACTTGTGACTAGAAGATTCATCCATAAACAAGGCACTGGAGCAAAGCTACTTTTGAAGGGGGAAAGATAGATGAGCCAGAAACGCGATAAAGGATATAGCCAGAAGGGGAAGCCTAATTCGGATACAGTGAGCCAGACGATTGCTGCTGAGGAATTGGAAAAGGCAATTCACCCTACAAAAAGGCAGAACTCCCAGCAATAGCCGCCCTAAAGGCGGCTTTTTTCTTGCTGCAAGCTGAACTGAATTTTTCATAGCCATCTGGCATGTCTCCGTCCAATTTATAGTTTGTCCCGGTTCACTTCTGTGTTTTAATTTTTGCCAGAATGGTAAAATAAAGAAAAACAGGTGGAGGGATGGGTTTGAGAAAGGTTTTTCGCTATTTATTTTCATTCATTCTCTTTCTTTCATCACTTGGCGTCTATTTTACAAATAGGCTAATGTATATGAAAAAGAAGGAAGATGAGTTTATTTTGGAAAGGGAGAAGGGAGCGGGCAGGCTTGATCTAATGAAGTATGAAAGCCTGCCCAAAAGAGAAGTGCTGGTCCCCTCTCCTTTTGGATATAAATTAAAGGCTGTGGCTGTTGAACCTCATGAGAATAACCGTTATATCATTATCTCCCATGGGGTAACCGAGAATAAAGTGAACTCAATTAAATATATGAACCTCTTCCTGGAACGGGGATTTAACGCTGTTATTTATGATCATCGGCGCCATGGGGAATCTGGCGGAAAAACGACAAGCTACGGGCATTATGAAAAGTTTGATTTAAAAGCAATCGTTGATTGGCTTAAAGCGGAAAAAGGGCCCGGCATACAGGTTGGGATTCACGGCGAAAGCATGGGAGCTGCCACAATGATTCTCTATGCCGGAATGCTCGAAGATGGTGCTGACTTTTATATTGCTGACTGCCCGTTTTCCGACTTAAAAGAGCAGCTTGCTTATCGGCTTAAAGCGGAAATGAAGCTGCCTCCGAAGCTCTTTTTGCCTGTTGCGGATTTATTCCTGCGCATGCGCGAGAAATATTCTATAGCAGACGTTTCGCCTATTTCTGTGATTGAAAACATAAAGAAGCCTATCCTGTTTATTCACAGTGAGAAGGATGATTTCATTTTGCCAACCATGTCTGAAGCATTGTACGAGAAGAAGAAAGGGCCCAAAAAGCTATACCTTGCTGTCAACGGAATCCATGCCCAATCGTTCAATGAAAACAAAGAAGACTATGAGAAGGTAATTGATGAGTTTTTGGAAGAGTACGTTTATTTTAAAAAAGGAATTCTTTCGGAATAGCAAAAAGCTGGCTCACATTTTGGGCCAGCTTTTTTATTGCTTGGAGATTACCTTTTCTTTTTGAGCAGGCTTTTGGCTTTGTTCTCGCTTTACTACTCTCACCATAGCTTAAGAACGGTGCTTCAAACCTGGACAATCCTAATTTTGCTTCTGTTTCAGAATTTCCTTGCCGTCTGCTGATAATCCTCTTGCTGTGTGGAAGTTTCCTATTTTAAAATAATAGCGTCCGCTCTTTTTTTCGATGACTGCTGCTTCTTCAAATTTCTCTTCCTTGCCGGCTACTTCTACTTTTTTTATATCCTGATTATGAATCTTCCCAAAAATGACCGGGATCCTGTTTTCCAATTTTCCTTCTCTATCATAATCATAGAACTCGTCTGTATAAACAGTCATGTGTTGATTTTCATAATGCTCCCAGTGGTTGTGCCCTTCATTATTCCAGCCGTCTTTATCACTGCCCTTCAAATACGCAGCCGCCATAGCATCGAATTCACCCTGCCCATTTTTCTGATGTGTCGTATATAGAAGAATGATTCCGTCTTTTACTTTTTCTTTATGTAGAATTTCTTTCACATTAAAAGGGATATCCTCATCAATTGCCTGGCCCATTGTCTGTGTACTGCACGCTGACAATAGCAGAATGGACGCCGCCAGCAATAGCAGTATGTTTTTCTTTTTCATAAATTTCTCCTCCAATTCTGCGGTGTCTTTACCATTTAATGACAAACCCTAGTAAAACATTCGCTTTTTTGTGCTTTTAATGATTCTGTAGCCTTTTCCTACTATATTAAACCCTTATTTTTCAAAAATATGGAAGGGTCTTTATGCCTATGTAAAAAGTTCGTGAACTATCCGATTTTTTCCTGATAGAACGGCAAAAAATAAGGCAGCCATCCGCGGCCGCCTTGTATATAGCTTATTTTGTTTTATCAAAAAAACTCATTCTTGGATTTAAATACTGGTTCGGGCTTTTTAGCTGGAAACAGTTTGCTTTCTCTGAAAAATCTATTTTTAAATCCTCGTCCAAAAATACTTCCTTGGATTTTCCCACAAATATGCTTCCGGCATTCGTTTTGATTTCCCTGTCATCATCATCCAGTTCTTGCACTAGCCAGAGAGCTGTCACGCCGCTCACAACACATCCGCAGCCATCTATATCATATTTCAGCTTTACATAGCCGCCTTTTCCGGCGACCCGTTCGGATAATTTTTCAGCCGCCGTTTCAGTTACTGTAATTTCCATGTTTTAAAACTACCTCCCATTTGCATATGCTGTATTTTAACACAGATAGATTTAACATGCTTCTGAAAGGGACAGTTGCTTTTTTCGCTTATTCCTATTACCATCAAAGTGAATATGTGTCAATTTTGTGAAAGGGTGGTTGGTATGTCAAAGGTGCAGATTAAAGTAATGGATAATGGCCCGCTGCGCGTAACAGGCGATGTGGAATTAATTGATGTGGATGGCAACAAATTTGAAACAAAGCAGGTATTCTCTCTTTGCCGATGCGGAAAATCATCAAAGCTTCCATTTTGTGACGGAACCCATAAGGGAAATTTTGAATCTTGTGTCCGTGCCGAGAAGGTTTTGGACGATAAGGAGTAATCGCCGAAAAACGGGGATAGTTATCCCCGTTTTTTTTCGTTTTTAACTTTCGCTGGCGATACCCGCTCTTCCTGCACAATGCCCTGCAGCAATTCCCGGTCCATTCCCGTGCTGTCATCTCCAGCGCCCGGTGCGATATTGGCCATTGGCAGCTGCTCCAGTTCTTTTCCTCTTGGCATGTGAAACACCTCCTTGCTGTTAAGGTGCTTCTGCCGCCTAAAAACTACCCCTTTTAATTGTATCCATCATTTTCCATTTATTTATGGCCAGACCTCCCCCTTTATTTACTCATCCGTAAGCCGGGCATCGGCTATTGTGTTAATGGAAATGTGATGAATTTCCCCAAAGCGGTCCACTATATGCAGCTTTTGGCCATGTTCATCCCAGTAATGAATGCTCCCGATTACAAGCTCATAATTTCTGCCGCGGTAATAAGTAATTGTAACCGATTTTTGAAACTCCATTGCTTCTGAAAGAATCTCGTTCATAGATTCAAGCTTTTGCTCATCCAATTCCCGTTTTTTCTCGTACGTATCTTCCTTTGCCCAATCTCTTAGTAGCTTTACATGTTCCGGCAGCATCATGGAAGTCCATTTTATTCTGCCACGATCGCGAATCATAAGCCGCCCCCCTTTGTTTACATTTTAGCTTTGTTAAACATGCCTGCTGATTTCCGCTCCAAATGCCTGCTAGCCAAACCTTATTGATACAAACAACACACGAAGGAAATGCGAATGCATTTTCGCGGGATTAGCACATTAAACTCCAATCAACCAACATTATTTAAAAATGCTTTAACATAGCCTACATTTTATGGCCGCCAACCAGTGTAGCCCGGTGCTTGGCGGTTCCCGCACTTGTATAAGATACGGCTCTCAACAGGGCTCCTCCCCCAAACTTGGAGCGAATCCGGTCAACCGTGTAGCCGAGCTCCCGTTTTTTCCAGCCATCCAGATCAAACAGGCTCAGCTGCATTTCGCAGTCATCCGTAATATTTCCGAGGGAGATAGAGATTTGCCGCACTGTTTTGCCTTCATAATTCTCGTGAAAGAGCTCCAGGCAGACCCGATAAAGATCCATCGTGATATTCGTTGGCTGATCAATCGTTCTTGAACGGTAAAAACCTCCCCCGAATTCATCCTGGCTGTATCCGAGGCCAAAGCTGATTGTTCTTCCGGCTTTGCGATGAGTGCGGGCTCTTCTTGCCACTTCCTCGCACATTTCGAGGACAACTTGCTTAATTTCCTCCTCCTCCTTGTAATCCCTTAATAGAATCTGGCTTTTCCCAAAGCTGATCTGCCCTTCCATAATCGGCGCCCCCATTTCTGAAAGGTCAATTCCCCATGCATGGTGATAAAGCTGGTTGCCCATAATCCCAAACTTCTTTTCAAGCTTTTCCAGGTCATAGCGGGCAAGCTGGCCCACTGTGAAGATCCCCATTCCGTTCAGCGTTTTTTCGACGCGGCGTCCTATTCCCCACATTTCCCTTAAAGGGGATACGTTCCACAATTTCGTCTTCACATCTTCGTACTTCCACTCAGCAACTCCCTTCTTTTTCGCTTCGAGATCAAGGCAAAGTTTGGACATGAGCATATTCGGCCCTATCCCGATGGCACACGGAAGCTGAAATTCCCGTTCGATATCCCCTTTTATTTTCCAGGCAATTGTCTCGGCATCCCCCCAGAGATGGAGTGCACCATCTACTTTTATAAAGCTCTCATCAACACTGTACGTATGAATGGCTTCCTTTGGGACATAGCGGTTAAACACCCGGGTGATTTCGGTGGAAATTCTTAAATAAGTGGCCATTTTCGGCTCCTCAACCCTAATGCGGGGGTCATTGGGAACCTCAAACAGGCGGGATCCAGTCTTTATCCCAAAGTCCTTTTTCATCCTCGGAGAGGCAGCCAGAACGACACTGCCCTTCCGCTCCAAGTTTCCGGCAATCACAAGGTAGCAATCAAGAGGGTCCAGGCCAAGCATGACAGCAGAACAGCTCGCGTAGAAGCTCTTCATATCAACACACAAAATTTTATTTTCCGGCATTGCGCTGTAATCAACCATGACTTCCGACATCCTCCTTAGAAAAGTGTAAGGCGCCCGCTTGTCGGCTATGGCCTCGGGCTGATGGCGCCTGAAGCTAGACATCATCTAGCTTTAGAAAGTTATTTTTATTATCTTGAATTCATCTTGCTTCAGATAAAGAACGTTTGTTCTGTATATGTATACCCATTATATTAAGCGAATATGCGTTCGGTTTCAATGGAAATTTTACGGGCTTTTTCTTAAATCAGGTTCTTTTGCCAGGTGCCGAAATTCCCAGAAACCTGTATAATCAGCATGAGGTGCAATAAATGAACAAGAAACTAATTTTTAAAATGGTCCAAAACTGTTTAAAACAATACAACGAGGACAGCCATTCAGTTTCGCTCGATAGCAGAGAGTTTGATGAAATTTTCAAGAAAATCATTGAGGCAAAAAATAAAGAGGCTGACAGCGATCTGCATGAAATCGTAAATGATGCAGTGTACGGCTATATCACAGATTCGCCGTATTTTTAAGGGGACCCCGGAATAAGTGCAAAAAAGAAGCCGCCAGGCAATGCTGGCGGCCTTTTAGTATTTTACTTCTGATTAAATGCGCGTTTCCCGATTTTTTCAAACAACCTCGGAAACAGAGTATAAACAATGCTTCCTGCATTCATCCACCGTGGAAGATTAATTTCCCTGACAGGCGTCAGCATGGCATTAACCACTTTAAGCGCCACATACTCCGGTTTGAGCATATACCGCTGAACATTTTTAACATAGGTGCCCTTTTCATCGGCAATATTAAAAAAGTTTGTTTCAATAGGGCCGGGATTTACGGCAGTTACGAATACATTGCTGTCAGCCAGCTCCATCCGAAGGCTGTTCGTATAGCCAAGAACTGCATGCTTGGTTGCGGAATAAACACTGGATTTCGGTGTGGCAATCTTGCCGGCCTGTGAAGCGATATTGATAATATGGCCGTTCTTCTGCTGCCTCATCGCCGGCAGCACCATGCTCGTGCAAGCCATCAATCCGACAACGTTAACGTCAAACATGCCCTTTATTTCTTCGATTTTCGCTTCATGTGCCTCCCGAAAAATCCCGTATCCAGCATTGTTTACAAGAATATCCACATGGCCGAGTTGGGCAAGAATCTCTGAAAACACAGCAGAGACCTCATCAGAGTTGGAGACATCAAGTTTATGTACATGAATGTCTACTGAAAACCGGCTGCGCAGATCGGCCTTAAGCGCATTCAATTTTTCAAGATTACGGGCAAGAAGAACAAGGTTTGCCCCTCTCTCAGCGCAAAGAGCAGCCATTTGGGCTCCAATTCCCCCCGATGCACCCGTAATAATCACATTTTTATTTTTCAATCGATCTGACAAATCAAACCACCTCTTTGGATGCGGAATACAGGAATGCTTTCTCCTCTTTATTTATATAAATCTCCCCTATAGAATGCAAATAATCAAGCTGGGCCACCGTTTCCGATATCGTCAGGGAAAGCTCTTTTTCATACACTTTTGGAAATAGACGGCAGCAAGCCTCAAAAACAGTGAGTGATTCGGATTCGAGCCATTTTTTCACTTTCATGGCACGGTCGTGCTGGCGTCCAACCCTCTCTTCGATTAATTCATTTACATTTGTAATATCTTCCCCATGACCAGAATAAAAAAGGCCGATTGGAAGATTCTGTACTTTTTGCAGGGAAGCGTTATATTGCAGCTGAGGCTTCGGCCGCTCTTTGCTTCCGGGCAAAGGCGGCTCCAGTATAGGGTTTGGAGAGATATGGGCGAGCAGATGGTCCCCGCCGATAAATACACCGTCCCTTTCCCTAAGCAAGCCGATATGGCTCTGGGCATGGCCTGGTGTCTCAATAATTGTCCAATCATCCAGCCCGGCAGGATGATCACCTTCCTTAAGCTCCCCTGTTAATGAGCGATTACAGGAAAAGCGAAGTGTCTTTCTCATCAAACCAATAAAGGATAAATACTTTTCCGGAACCCCAAATTCAGTAAAAAGTTTATAATAAAATTCATCATGGGCTTTTAAAAAGGCTTCCGTCCGGGACAGCCACCTTTGATTTACTGAATGCCCATATATCTCCATATTCTGAGAAAAAAAGTCCAGCAATCCTGCATGATCAGGGTGATGATGAGTAAGGACTACCTGGTCGAAATCATCGGGAGTTAAACGGAGTTCTTTTAATTGCTCTTTTAGCGCTTCCCATGCTTCTTCCGTTTTTGGACCCGCATCCACGAGAGTCAGCTTTTCTCCCTTCACGGCATATACGTTGACATCTCCGACAGCAAAAGGTGTCGGGATAACGAGTTTTGCAATTCCATCTTTCCATTCCGGCATTTTTCCAGCCCCCTAAAACGCTATATTTAAATAAGATACATTTCTTTTTCATATATTACCGCAGGCAATTCTAGTGATACATAAGAATATAAATCATATTACTTAAGTCTTTTAAAATAAGGCGGTTGACTACAGCACAAATTCCCGAAACTCTATAGCAAAATTTAGAAAATTTTCATATATAGAAATAAGTGTACCGCTCTTTTTAATAATTGTCATTATTTTCACATAACTTTTCCCGAACTTTAATAAAAATTAGGCTCTGTTAAATTTGCCTGTTGATTTCCGCTGCAGGCACTCCCTTTCCGCGGGCGGTCCGGGAGCCTCCTCGTCGCTTTGCTCCTGCGGGGTCTCCCTTTGATCCGCACTCCCGCAGGACATTGAATAAGCTTCCACGAATAAACACCGCACGAAGAAAATGCGCCAGCATTTTCGAGGATCTCGTGCCTTCCGCTCCAATCAACAGGGTGCTAGAAACTACAATTAGCTTTAACATAGCCAAAAATTTTAAAAATACAGCTTGACAAACAGGGGTATCTTCTTGCATAATCACAATTAAAATTTGATTTTACAGATAAAAGCTGCACTCAACTGCAGCAGAAAAAATAGCTATGATTAAGATTAGTAAATAGGAAACGGCGAAAGAGAGTGAAGCTCAGCGGCTGAAAGGCTTCACCGTCCACTTGACTATTGAACCTGCCTTATGAGCTGTTAGGAAAAACCTAAACGCATTCCCGGCGTTATTGGGATCGAGATGCCTTTTAAAAAAGTGCAAATGGCTGTGTAATAAAAGCAGTTAAATGCTGCTGCAGAAAAGGCAATGAAGGTGGTACCACGGAAGCAAAGTCTTTTCGTCCTTTACTGGATGAAAAGACTTTTTTTATTTTTGGCTCTGTCTAAACTTGCCTTTTGATATCCGCTCAGTCACTCATCGAGCAAACACCGCACGATGCAATTTCGAGGATCTCGTGCCTTCCGCTCCATTCAACAGGGTGTAAATATCAACAATAAGCTTTAAGATAGCATAGTTTTACGGTAGTCAGGTGCACCCTTACAGCGTTAAATTCAGTTTGGTCAGCTGGCTTGCGGAATATTTATTTTAGAAGGAGGAATAACAATGAAAAAGTTAGTTGTTGTTGGCGCAGGATCCATGGCTGAAGCTTTAATATCCGGAATCGTAGAAAGCCGGCTAATCAAGGGAGACAACATATGGGTAACTAATAAAGGCAATGAGGAAAAACTGCAATTCATGCAGAAAACCTATGGCGTTCAGGCAACTTACAATCTGGAAGAGATTTTCAAAGAGGCTGAGGCGGTTATTTTAGCGATGAAGCCTAAGGATGCGGCTGATGCAATCACCCTCATTAAGCCTTATTTAAATACAGAAATGCTGATCATTTCCGTGCTGGCAGGCGTTTCTATTGAAAGCATTGAGCTTTTGGCGGAAAGAAAGCTTCCAGTGGTCAGAGCCATGCCAAACACATCTGCGGCAGTCGGCAAATCGGCCAGTGCTTTATCAGTCAATGAAAAAGTATCAACAGAACAAATGGAGCTTGTGAAGGAAATGTTTGAAACGGTCGGAATGGCTGCATTTGTTGAGGAAAAACAGCTGGATGCGGTAACAGGCTTGTCAGGGAGCGGCCCAGCGTATATTTACTATCTTGCAGAAGCAATGGAAAAAAGCGCCGAAGAAATTGGGCTCGAAAAGGAGATGGCCAAAGAATTCATCATTCAAACGCTGATTGGGGCAGCCGAGATGCTGGCAAAATCGGCTAAAGAGCCTCAGCAGCTCAGAAAAGAAGTAACAAGCCCTGGCGGCACAACAGAAGCTGGTGTAAGAGTACTTGAAGAAAATGGTGTCCAGAAAGCCTTTATAGAATGCATTAAGGAAGCGACAGCCCAATCCAAACGGCTTGGCCACAGCTTTAGCAGCACTGTAAAAATTTAATTGACAGCACTTCCTAAAATTTACGGCAAAGCTCCCCTTTGCCTTGGAACAAACTAAGAGAAAAGCATGAGGGAGTGCCTGCGATGTTCACATTATTATTAAGCCTTAGCCTGCTTGTCTGGCTGGCTGTTTTCATGGATGCCTCTTTTGGGTTTAATCGGCTCGATCGTCTTGAGGATGCCGAAAGCACAAGTGTTGGGCCCCGCTTATCCGTGATTGTAGCTGCCCGGAACGAAGAAGCACGGCTGGAACAAAGCTTAAAAAGCCAGCTTGAACAAAGCTACAAAAGGATCGAATGGATATTGGTCAATGACCGGTCAGCAGACAAAACCGGAGAGATCATGGATTGGATGCAGGAGTCTGATTCAAGAATCAGAACCATTCATATTGACTCTCTCCCGGATGGGTGGCTTGGGAAAAATCACGCCCTTTATAAAGGATACTGTGAGTCAACGGGAGAATTGATTCTGTTCACTGACGCTGATGTTTTATTTAAAAAAGAAGCCATCAGCAAGGCCATACATTATTTTAATCATCACAAACTTGACCATTTGACAGCAGCTCCCAATTTAAACGGAAAAAGCTTCTGGCTAAAAGCGTTCATCGCCTTTTTTCTTTTTGGTTTTTCCTATTATAAACGCCCATGGCTGGCGAATAACCCCAGTTCTAAAACAGGCATGGGAATCGGTGCGTTCAACCTGATCTCTAAACAGGCATATGAAGTGCTGGGTACGCATGAAGTGATAAAAATGCGCCCGGATGATGATTTAATGCTGGGCATGAAGATAAAGCAAAAAGGCTTTAGGCAAAGAATTGTAACAGCGATGAATCTGATCGAGGTTGAGTGGTATGGAAGCTTAAAAGAAGCCTTTAAGGGGCTGGAAAAGAACACTTTCGCTGGGCTCCATTACCGAATCAGCATGGTTCTGTTTGCCATTGCCGGTACGTTTATTTCACAGGTACTGCCCTTCGCCACCATTTTCTCACCAGATAAGATCATTTCAGGCTTAAGTCTTGCCAATATCCTTCTGCTGGCTATCGTTTACACGATCATTACAAAAAGAATGTCCGCTTTCTCTCCTCTTCTGTTTCTTGTATTCCCAATTACAGCGCTCCTTTTTATTTATTCCATTATACGAGCCAGTATTCTAACACTTGTGCGGGGCGGAATTGTTTGGAGAGGTACTCTATACAAGTTAAGTGAACTCCGGGGCAAGCACTAATGGCGGCTGCAAAGCAAAACGCATTCAAAAGTGCTTGTTCTTTTCCATTTGATAGCACGCCTGCTATACTTAATATTTAGGATAACGAAACAAGGAGGCTCATATATGGAAACAAAGCTTTTTTCCCCTTTTACAATTAAAGACGTAACCTTTAAAAACAGAATCGTTATGGCGCCGATGTGCATGTACTCGAGTCATAACGAAGACGGAATGGTCCAAAACTGGCACCGTACACACTACACGAGCCGGGCTGTTGGCCAGGTGGGCTTGATTATTCTTGAAGCTACCGCTGTTACTCCACAGGGCCGGATTTCTCCGCAGGATTTAGGAATATGGAGCGATGACCATATCGCCGGATTAAAAGAATTGACTGATTTAATGAAGGAACATGGTGCAGCTGCAGGAATCCAGCTTGCACATGCCGGCAGGAAAGCTACAGTTGAAGGTGAAATTCTCGCCCCTTCTGCCATCGCATTTAATGAAAAAATGAAAAAACCAAAAGAAATGACCAAAGAAGAAATCTCTGAAACTATCGATGCATTCAGGCAAGGTGCTGAACGAGCAAAAAAGGCAGGCTTTGATGTCATTGAGATCCATGCAGCACATGGCTATTTAATCAACGAGTTTTTATCACCGCTCAGCAATAAACGTACTGATGAATATGGCGGGTCAGCCGAGAACCGCTACCAGATTCTGCGTGAGGTCCTTGATTCGGTTAAAACCGTATGGGATGGCCCGCTATTTGTAAGGGTTTCAGCCAATGATTATCACGAAGAAGGCTTAACAGCAAAAGATTATGCTGAAATGGGCAAATGGATGAAAGAACAGGGTGTAGACCTTATAGACGTTAGCTCTGGTGCCGTTGTCCCGGCAAGAATACACACCTATCCCGGCTACCAGGTTAAGTATTCTGAAACAATTAAAGAAGGCGCTAATATCGAGACTGGCGCTGTCGGCTTAATTACATCCGGCTTGCAGGCAGAAGAAATACTTCAAAATGCTCGAGCGGACCTAATTTTCATCGCCCGCGAATTGCTGCGCGATCCTTACTGGCCGCGAACTGCTGCCAAAGAACTGGGCGTGTCTATTGAGCCGCCCAAGCAGTACGAACGCGGATGGCTATAAAAGCTCCTGAAAGATAGAAAAAGGGATGGTATGGTACCATCCCTTTTTCTATTGGCTCTGTTAAAGCTTATTGTTGATATTGACACCCTTGATTGGAGCGGAAGGCGCAAGTAGCCGAGGAGCGTCGGACCCGCCCGCGGTTCGCTGAGTGCCTGAAATGGAAATCACCAGTAAAAGTTTAACAGCGCCTTTCTATTAAAATAACTGCAATGAATCAAGAAAAACAATGATAATGACCAAAGGCACCACATAGCGAAGAAGGAAGTGCCACACGGAAAAAATGCCGTTCAGCGGTTTAGACCCTTGGATCAATTCATTTCTCAGCAGATCTTTTTTCATTTTGTATGAGACGAAAATGGAAATGAACAAAGCTCCGACCGGCATAAGGATGTTGCTTACGAGAAAATCCGCACTGTCAAAAATGTTTTTTCCGAATATCAATATATCTGACAGCGTACTGAAGGATAGCGCTGACGGGATTCCAACAATAAAGATAGCCAATCCTGTCAGCCAAGCTGCCCTAGTTCTGCCTCTCCCCTTCTTATTCGTTAAGGCTGCTACAACAATTTCCAGCATGGAAAAAGCGGAAGTAAGGGTTGCAAATAAAAATAATGCCAAAAATAATAGCAAAAAAACTTTTCCAAAAAGAATCTGATCAAAAACAGATGGCAGGACAATAAACAGTAAACCAGGCCCTGCAGCAGGTTCAAACCCCAGTGAGAAGACAGCCGGGAAAATTGCGAGTCCAGCAAGAATGGAAATGAACAGGTTCATGCCGACAACGGAAAATGCAGGCTGCAGCAGGCTTTCTTTTTTGGACAAGTAAGAGCTGTACGTCACCATAACTGAAACCCCGACACTTAGGGAGAAAAAGGATTGTCCCATTGCATATAGAACGGTTTCGGAATTTAAATTTGAAAAATCGGGTTTCAAAAAGAACGATACGCCATCCATTGCATTTTCAAGTGTTAATGAACGGGCAATCAAAATAATAAACAGAATAAATAAGGCCGGCATGAGAATTTTACTAACCTGCTCAATTCCTTTTTGAACCCCTTTAGCGACAACTAAAATAGTAATTAATAAAAAGATTCCTTGTGCAGCTACCACCGATGCAGAGTCTGATACTGAATGGCCAAACAGCGCTTCGTAGTCCCCTGCGGCATCCATAGAACCTGTAACGCCGTACGCTAGGTACTTAAGGATCCAGCCGCCAATTACACTATAAAAAGATAATAGAAGAAAACAAGTGAACACACCAAGATAACCGATCCAGTGCCATTTCGACCCTGGGGCAATGTCCCTGTATGCGGAAATCGCTTCTTTCCCTGTACTCCGCCCAATGACAAATTCACCAAGTAAAAGAGGGAAACCAATCAACAATGAAAATAAAAGAAATAATAACATAAATGCCCCGCCACCGCTTGTTCCTGCCACATACGGAAGCTTCCAGATTGCTCCAAGTCCGATAGCCGAACCAGCTGATGCTAAAATAAACCCAATTTTCGATGACCATTGTTCATTTTGCTGCATGCTTGTACCTCCAATATTTTTACTAAAATCAAATAGAAACCGGCCGGATTTCCAATGTTAATGATAGTTATTTTTCCGAAAAAACAAAAAAGCCACATTCTTCAAAAGGGACGCAAATTTCATTCACGCGGTACCACCCTTTTTGAAAGCATGTGACTTTCCTCTCGAAATATAACGGATTAACCGTCTTTTCCACTGAAGTGCAGAAAAGAAAAGCTCCAAGGTGAAATTCATCCTATCTTTGTGCCAGTTTCCACCATACACCGGCTCTCTATATACAGGGAGATAAGACTTAATAGGCTCTTTTCATAGCTTTTTAAATATAATGTTTTAAGTATAAGTGTGATTATAGTACGCTCACATCGAACCGTCAATGCCAAGTTTGAAAAATTCAATTTTTCCAGTCATTACTCCCCGCTCCAAATCCTTTTCCAAACAGTGCCTTCATGGGTTCCTTTGATCTCAAAAACATCCGGATTGCTCATTTTCATTAGATGGTCAAACCCCACTTTTTCATCGAAATAGCGCAGCAACAGAGTTGATAAATTCCCATGGGTGACCAGTACTATATGGTCTTCTTCGGAAGCAATCAGATCTTTCAGAATGGAAGCAGCCCGCTCCATACCGGATGACTGGGATTCTCCCCCTTCAAAAACAAGCTCAAAGTCTGAAAAGCTTTCCTTTAGCTTATCCTGCCAATCCTCATAATTAACAGAACTAAGGACTCTTTCCCCCAAACGCTTATCCTCAATAATGTCCAAATTTCTTAATTCCGCCAACGGCTTAATTGTTTCAAGCGCACGCACAAAAGAACTCGAATAAATTCGGTTTATTTCTTTATCTTTAAAAAAGGCAATAAGCATCTGTGCCTGCTCCCTGCCTCTATCTGTCAGTTTAGCGGAAAAAGGCTGTCCTTCAGCCTTTGCATGGCGGACGATATAGATAGTTTTCATTTAATCATCATCTCCCCTAACCAGCGGTATATGGATCTCTTTAAAGTCCTCAGCTATATCAGTGTTTGGAAAAATGATTTGTGATTCCTTAACGAGCATTTCCCAGTCTGAACGTTCATATCTAGAACTAATATGATTCAGGCAAAGCCTTTGGGCATTCGCTTTTTTAGCAACCTGGGCCGCCTGAATGGTAGTCGAGTGGAAATAATCATAAGCAAGCTTTTCTTCCCCTTGTGAAAAAGTGGCTTCATGTATAAGCAAGTCAGCGTCCGCAGCCAATTCAATTGCCGCATCACAAATCCTTGTATCGCCAAGAACCGTGATAATCCTCCCTTTTTGGGCGGGTCCAAGAAAATCCCGGGCATATAAGATTCGCCCATCCTCAAGCTCAATATTTTCGCCCGTTTTAATCCTTTTATAAAGCGGGCCTGGTTTTACACCTGCCTCAGTAAGCTTATCTGCCAGCAAAGTACCTGGCCGATCCTTTTCAGTAATACGGTATCCATATGAAGGGATCCCGTGCTGCAGCAAGCGTGCCTCGACTTTGAAATGAGGGTCTTCAAATATTACCCCATCTGCAATTTCTACAACTTTCAATGGATATTTAAGGTATGTACCGCTGACAGAGAGCGAGACTTCCACATACTCCTTAAGCCCTTTTGGTCCGTATAGGGTTACCTCTGTATCCCCGCCCTGGAAAGAACGGCTGGATAATAAACCGGGTAAACCGTATATGTGGTCTCCGTGAAGGTGGGTAATAAAAATCTTTTCTATTCTTCGCGGTTTGATGCTTGTATGTAAAATTTGATGCTGGGTAGCTTCCCCGCAGTCAAACAGCCAGATGCTGCCTCTTTCTTCAAGAAGTTTTAAAGCCATGGACGAGACGTTGCGGAGCTTAGCAGGAATTCCAGCTCCAGTCCCCAAGAAAAACACATCCATTATAAAAGAGCCCCTTTCCAGCAGAATAGCGAAGAGCCCCACCTATCGGTAAAGGATTGAGCAGGCGGCACTCAGAGCTAGACAACTGCCAAAATCGAAAAAATTATTATTAAAAAACTCGCAGCTGGTGCGTATATTGTACACTGGTTCAGTCTGAATACTAACACTATACCATAGAGGCGATGCAATTCTCTTTCAAATCAATTCGTTTTTGTGGTATTTCATTGGATAGTTACACTCCTTTAGACGGAAACTATCTGTAGAATGCATACATAATGTTTGCGAAAACAGTCTGAAAGAGATAAAATTTAATATTTGTACAGGTGTTTTTTAGCAGTGCAACATACAAGCATATCTAAAACTGCGGGTGGACACTTGGAAGTCCAGCCTTACATACAGAATTTTTGTCGAAGAGAGGTTCTAGAATCGTGAAACTAAACGAAAAACCGACCGCATTAATTATGATATTTGGAGCAACCGGAGATTTGGCGAAAAGAAAATTGTTTCCGTCACTTTACCGTTTGTACAAGAAAGGCAAACTATCTGAACGCTTTGCGGTAATTGGGATTGCCAGAAGACCGCTTTCAAATGATGAATTTCAGGCGAATGTAAAAAACTCTGTGGAATCAGCTATTAAAGACAGCGGAGAGCTTGAGGATTTTGTTTCCCATTTTTACTATCATTCACATGATGTGACAGATGCAAGCTCATACTTGGCTTTAAAGAGTATGGCCGAAGAACTGGATACACACTATTCTCTTGAAGGAAATCGAATTTTTTACCTGGCAATGGCACCTGAATTCTTCGGGACCATCGCAGAACACTTAAAAGCGGACGGTCTGACAGACGTTGACGGCTTTAAACGCCTTGTGATTGAAAAACCATTTGGCCATGATTTGGAATCAGCGAAACAGCTTAACAAACAAATCAGAAAAGCCTTCTCTGAAAATGAAATCTACCGGATTGACCATTATTTAGGAAAAGAAATGGTGCAGAACATTGAAGTCATCCGTTTTGCCAATGCCATTTTTGAACCTCTGTGGAATAACCGCTATATTTCAAATATACAGGTCACTTCCAGCGAGGTGCTCGGTGTAGAAGAACGCGGACGATATTATGAAAAAAGCGGCGCCCTTCGCGATATGGTCCAAAACCATATGCTGCAAATGGTCGCACTGCTGGCAATGGAACCGCCAATCCGCCTCACGACCGATGAAATCAGATCTGAAAAAGTTAAAGTTTTAAGAGCGATGCGCCCATTGGAAGGCGAACGGGTAAAGGAATATTTTGTTCGCGGACAATACGGGAAAGGATCAATGAGCGGGAAACAAGTCCCAGCTTATCGCGAAGAGCAGATGGTGGATGAGCAATCCAATACCGAGACCTATGTGGCGGGCAAGTTGATGATTGATAATTTCCGCTGGGCAGGTGTACCAATTTACATCCGTACAGGAAAAAGAATGGCCGCTAAATCAACGAAAATTGTCATCCAGTTTAAAGACATTCCAATGAACTTATACTATCAGACTGAGCAAACGCTGAATCCGAATCTGCTTGTCATCCATATTCAGCCTGAGGAAGGGATTACCCTCTATTTAAATGCACAAAAATCCGGCCAAAACATGGAAGCTACACCGGTTAAATTAAACTTTGCCAACAAGGGCATCGATGGAATGAACACGCCGGAAGCTTACGAACGTCTTTTATATGACTGCATGCGCGGCGATGCCACAAACTTTACACATTGGGATGAAGTCGCCCTTTCTTGGAGCTTCGTTGACAAAATTTCGGACGTTTGGGAAAACACCAAAGAAGAAGGTTTCCCGAACTATGAATCCGGCACAATGGGACCAAAAGAAGCAGACCAGCTGCTTGAAAAGGATGGTTTCTTCTGGTGGCCTGTTACCGACCTTGATGTGGAAGAGTGTTAAATGAAGGAACCCCTGTGTTAACTGCAGGGGTTTTTATTTTTGGCTGTTTACGCAAACTTTGTTGCCTTTTTAACAAAAAAGTGAGCAGAGGTTGATTCCGCTCCAGGATGCTTAAGCTTCCACGAGGCGGGCGGTGAGCATCTTCAGCGAGCAGCGCCTGTGGGGTCTCACCCTGTTCCACTCCTCCGGCTTTTAGAAAAGAGCATTACCATTTTCCCTTTTTCATCTGATATGGGCGTCATCAACCTTATAGCGACCATCTTCTACCCTTTTTATCCGATATGGACGATATGAACCCTTTATAGCGACCATCTTCCAGACTTTTCCTCCGATATGGGCGTCATCAACCTTTTATAGCGACCATCTTCCAC
>JAGGRA010000043.1 GCA_018613035.1 Pseudomonas sp. ISL-84
AACTGGACATTGGTGGGGTTTAACCGGCATCTCTGCATGAATACAGAGTCTCCCGTCCACTTCATCCATCTTCGTAATCGTTACTCCTTCAAAACCAGGCAAAACTATGTTAGAATTCATTATGCACGTATCTCCAATCTATACTTGTTTCTCGACAACTCAAGTATAAAAGACTGGATGATTACGTGCATTTTTTATGTTCAAATTGTGTAAGAACCCCAACAAATATTATAGAACCTAAAAAACAACAGAGTTTGCGAAAATAGCTTTTATTTAAAACTACTCTAATACTGATATCCAAAATAAAAAACGAAGGGCAAATGCCCTTCGTTTAGTTCTTTACCTTGACGGAGTTGACAATCTCCATCATAGTAGCGGCGTCAGATGATAAATGTTTGGTTTTGGATTGAGTGGATATTTTTACGCCGCCAATTCCGACGATCAGTTCATTTTCGTCTTTTTTATCGCTGTTGATTAATAGGAATCCCCTATGTCCATCTTTGGTATAGGTTTCATTCACATCATAATCCTTTTTCTGCTTTACCGTTGCATCGTAGACAACTTTGCTGTTCGGGCCTTCATGAGGATTGTAAAATAGAATATACGTTTTTGATCCATTTTTTAAAATGATGTTATTAGGGCTTTCCTCTTTTACTTCTACCCCGAAAGGCAAATAATATTCTATATCTTTATTCTTATGATTGGTCTTTTCAGATGTTTTGTTGAATGCTTCCTCTGCAGCATTCTTAGCGGCTGTTTGCTCTTCTTCTAATGATGCTGAACAAGCACTGAGCAGTAGTACTGAAATAATAAAGAGCAAGGCTGCGGTGAATCTTTTATTCATACTAAAATCCCCCCTTGCCAGGAAATCTATCATCCTTACTTATCATACATTTCTTCTTAATAGTCTGACAACCCTTCTTGTTGGAAATGACAGCCTTTTCAGTGCGTTACTTCTTAGAAGAAATGTTAAAATATAAGAATCATGCATAAAGGAGGAAAAATTATGGAAATAACCGTATATTTAGCGGGCGAAATTCACTCCAATTGGCGCAGCGAATTAAAAGAGAAAGCAAAATCTCTTCAGCTTCCCATTCACTTTGCAGGGCCAATGGAGAACCATGACCGTTCAGACATGATTGGTGAGGAGATCCTTGGGAAACAGCCTGATGCCATCTTCCGGGATGAAGCAGCTTCAAGCATCAATAATTTAAGAACGCAGCTTCTCATGCAGAAATCTGATCTTGTGATTGCTTTATTCGGAGAAAAATATAAACAGTGGAATACCGCTATGGATGCCAGCGCAGCTGTTACTTTAGGCAAGCCGCTGATCCTGATCCGGCCTAAGGAGCTTCACCATCCATTAAAGGAGCTTTCAAGCAAAGCCAATGTTACTGTTGAAACGGTTAACCAGGCATTAAAAGTATTATCCTATATCTTTGAAACCGAATAAAAAATAGGGGTTAGCCGTAGTGCTACCCCCTTTTTCTATATTCGTATTGTCCAATCAGCAACTTCATAACATGAGAGAACATTTCTGACCGATTTACCTGCCCATTCGTAAAGATCCCTACCGCCCCTTCATTTTTGCGGACATTTATTTTTTTAGCGTAATCATCCATAACCGGTCCTAGCTCTTCGCCAGAAAGCAGTCTTGCCGAAATTTCTTCCGGAAGCGGAATCCTCGCTCCTCCCCCGATAATAGGAGGCTTACCTTCCTCTGCCAATGCACCCCAGTTGCATAAGAAAAGACCGTACTCTGTTTTATGCACGCCTCCTTCAAGGCCAATGCCAATTTGGCCTCCGGCTATTTTAAGCGCTCCAAATGCTCGATTGATCGCACCTTTAATGGTTTCTTCATCAGAAAATGGCTGGTCACTTACGCCTGATGGCACGTCATACGGAATGATTCCAGCTTCATAATCGCTAAAAGCTGTTTGCACCGCCATAATTTTTGCCGGATTCTTTGAACCAATAATGATTTTCATAAGCTGCTCCTTTCTGGAAAAATGCAAGCGCCTTGACCAGCTCGACAAGTACAAGACGAGCTTCACAGGAAGGCGTTCTTTGCCTTATGGGAAGGATCAGTTTGTGACCTCGAGGGGTTAGGCGTGCTGTGTTTAAGCTGCCGAAGCATTCCTTTGTGGAACTTGAAAGTACTCAAAGTTCAAATTTATATTTTTCTCACTCATTGGAAAAAGAGACAGCATTGCTGTCTCTCAAACAATTAACTATTTTGACGAATCGTTTCCACTGTAGAACGGTCACATGATTTAACAAGTTTTACAAGCAGCTCTTTTGCTGCAGCATAATCATCCACATGGACCATAGAAGCATGGGTATGAATATAACGGGAGCAAATGCCGATAACCGCACTTGGAACACCTTCATTTGAGATATGAACCTTGCCTGCATCTGTTCCGCCTTGCGATACAAAATATTGATACGGAATGTTATGTGTTTCAGCCGTATCAAGAACAAATTCTCTCATTCCACGATGAGTTACCATCGAACGATCCAGAATTCGGAGAAGGGCTCCCTTGCCTAAATGGCCGAATTCATTTTTGTCGCCGGTCATGTCGTTGGCTGGGCTCGCATCCAAAGCGAAGAAAATGTCAGGATTGATCATATTCGCCGCTGTCTGCGCACCCCTTAAGCCCACTTCTTCCTGTACAGTCGCTCCGGAATAAAGGATATTTGGCAGCTTTTCGGCTTGGACTTCTTCCAAAAGTTCAACTGCCAAACCGCAGCCATAGCGGTTATCCCATGCCTTGGCCAATATTTTCTTTTCATTTGCCATTGGCGTAAACGGACAAATAGGAAGAATTTGCTGCCCAGGCTTTATGCCGATTTTTTTTGCGTCTTCCCGGTCATCAGCACCAATATCAATCAGCATATTTTTAATTTCCATTGGCTTGTTGCGCTTTGCTTCATCCAAAAGGTGCGGGGGGATGGAACCAATTACACCTGTAACGGGGCCATTGTCCGTAATAATCTGGACTCTTTGTGCAAGAAGAACCTGGCTCCACCAGCCGCCAAGCGTCTGGAATCGGATCATGCCATTATCCGTTATGGAGGTAACCATGAAACCTACTTCATCCATATGGCCTGCTACCATAACAGTCGGACCGTTTTCATCTCCTCTTCTTACGCCAAAGATGCCTCCAAGCTTATCCTGGACCACTTCATCCGTATACTGGCTGATTTGTTCGCGCATAAATTTGCGCACTAAATATTCGTTCCCGGGTGCTCCCGGCAATTCTGTCAATGTTTTAAAAAGCTGCAATGTTTTTTCGTTCATTTTTCTGCTCCTTTAACACTCGCATAGATTGGTTTTGAATTATGTATATTTCTATTTTACAGAACTTTCATACGGCTTGCCACCATTTCAGACGCAAACTTCGTTAATCAAAATTTTATTCCCTCTTACAAAAGATTCATGAACAAAAAGGATTAGCAATGGGATCAATTGACCGTAAACGTCCAGTTCGTTCAACCTGCTATTAGCAGAGAATGGAAATTCGCTTTATTGCGATACGTTATTTATTTTAGTGTTAGCCTTTTTTTGGTAAGATAGAAGTGTGTTAAAGTTATCCGAATTTTTTTGAAAACTATTTTAAGATCCGCTTTTTTTTATCATCCGCTTTGGGAGGTACACTTATGAACTGGAAATCATTTATTTTAGGCGTAGGGGTTGGCTTGGCTGGCGGATACGCTGCAAGGGAACTGCTATCACAAAATGCTTCCGTTTCTCCGGAGAAAGCTTTGGAAAATGCAAAGGAAGCATTCAAACAGGAGGGGCCGATAAGCGGCTCGTGGATTCAAATGAAGGCTGAGCCCTATGAAAAGGGGCATTTGAAATACCAAGTATATAAAGGCGGCATTTCAACATTTTCCGGTGAAAAAGCCGAGCAGTACGAATTTATTGCCGATGCAGGGACTGGAGCTATTTTGGACGTTTTTCCGCTGCATTAAAAAATCCCCGAATGGGGATTTTTATTTTCTTTCTCTTTCCACTTTATCTGAGAAGCTTCTTCCTGTTTCATCCCATTTTACTGCGCGGTAAAATGCATCGTGGTAAAAGGTGAACCAAGCATTATTTTTCATTCCGTATTCCATCCATTTTTGTTTGGCACTGATTGAATCCATTGGATAATCATCGTAAGCCAGTACCCATAATACATTTTGGTGTGCATGTGTTGGCATGATATCAGCCATATGGACAATAATGTCGTTGCCGTCTTCTATGACGAGGATAGAATGTCCGTCGCTATGTCCGCCGGTATGCACCATTTTAATAGGACCAAGCGTCCATTCTCTTTCAAAAACCTCTACTTGGTTTTCTATTGCCTCCCAATTTTCTTTCCAATATGTATTTCTTGACCGAATATTCGGGTTTCTCATCTCTTCCCACTCAATTGCTGAGGCAATGATTTTGGCATTCGGGAAAACAGAAACAAATCCACCGTCTGCTGGTTTTGTCAGACCGCATGCATGATCAAAATGAAGATGCGTCATTAGTATATAATCGATATCATCAGGAGATAGGCCCTGCTCAGCCAGGTCCTGTATAACATTAGACTCTTCAAGAGCCCCAAAGTTGCGCTTTTGTTTTTCATCCAGCTTGCCATTTCCCAATCCAGACTCCACTAAAATACTTTTGCCATCAGCTTGAATCAAAATCGGATCTGACCGCAATTCGATTTGATTTTTGTCATTGCAAGGATATTTTTTTGACCATAACGGCTTAGGAACAACCCCAAACATCGCTCCTCCATCAAGATGCGTTACCCCGCCGCGAAGCCAGGTAAGCTTTATGTTTTGCAGTTCCAATGTTTCCATATTTCTCTCCTCCAAACAAGTGATCTAACTTTATAGTAACACTTAAACTTTCATTTGTAGAAATATTTAAATTATTCATTGGATTAAAAAAAGCCTACCCAAAGGGATAGACTCTAGCTTATCTATACTGCACTTCACATCTGTAAATGCGATTTCCTTTTGAAGAAAACTTCTCCTCATATTCAGTCATAATATTGCCTTCATATTCGCTGTTATGCAGATCAAGGCTCACATAAGTCAGCAGCATGCCGTATTCAGAAAAGCTCATTAGAGAAGATTCAAATAAGCCCTGGTTATCAGTCTTAAAGTGAATTTCTCCTTTATCAATGAGGATGTTTTCATATATTTCCAGAAAACTTCTATAGGTCAGCCTGCGCTTTGCATGGCGTTTTTTTGGCCAGGGATCTGAGAAGTTGAGGTATACACGGTCGACTTCTCCTTTATCAAAATACTCTTGCAGATCATTCGCATTTACATTTAGCAGCTTTACATTAGGCAGTTCTTCTTCAATGATCCGGTCAAGAGCCGTGACAATAACACTGTCAGCCAGTTCAATCCCGATGTAATTGATATCCGGATTAGCTTTTGCCATTCCAGTGATAAAACGGCCTTTACCTGTTCCAATTTCAATATGAAGCGGCTGGTTCTTATCAAATGCTTCATTCCATTTCCCTTTATATTTTTCAGGTTCAGAGATCACATATTGAGGGTGCTCGGCTAATTTATCCTTAGCCCACGGTTTATTTCGCTGTCGCATATTGACACTCCTAAAAATTAATATCGTTCAAACAATATCATGCAAATTGTAGTGGTGCAACTTTATTTTACCTTGTCTGTTTTCTAAAATGATTTATTGATGATTTTAGTGTAACCAATTCGCCCCTGGAACAAATAAATTACAGATGACGACATGAATAAATTAAAAAGGAATCCACAACCTAAAGGTGAATTCCTTTTTGTTTTTCCCGCATTAACGCAGTTCGTCCCCAAGAAAATCAAATGGTGAATCAAAGGGGCGCAAGTGCCAACTGCCGGCAAAAGCCCAATTGATAACCAGCAGCGGGAGTTTCACTTATCTATCTTCAGATTCAGGAAGAAAGGGTGTTTGCAATGCCGCTTGGACAGCAGGATCAGTTAAATTTATTAAAAGATATATTAAGCAATCACCAGACAGATTGCTGTGGCTCTATTTCAGAATGTGAACAATTGGAACGGCTGGTTAAATCCTTAATGGTCAATGGCAATATTAATCAAAATGTCAAAACAGTATTAGAAGAAATATATGAGTACAGTCAGCATGGGATAAATTCTTCCCAGTTGGATAATCATATTGAATCCCATCAGAATGAATTATCACAATGGGTTCATGATATCGATCAGTTTTCCTGATTTTACAGCAGCTCATCCAAAAACGAAACCCATTTATCCATTTCCTGGTACCTGAACTTATTTTTATGCCATTGGATAGAAGTCAATGTTTGAGCAATGACATACCATTTCATTCGAAGCATCAGATCATCAGTAAGCTCGATGCCATAACGTTCTACCCAATTAGGCCATTCCCCTTTTGGGATATACCAGTACAACAGCATCCCCAAATCTATGGCTGGATCCGCAATCATGGCTCCATCCCAATCAATCAAGTACAGCTGGTTGTTTTCCGAAAGCAGCCAGTTGTTATGATTCACATCGCAATGGCAAACTGTTTTTTCCTCACAATGGATATTGGCAACCTCTTTTTTCAAGAAATCAATTGACTCAATGACAGCTCTCAGCTGCTTTAAATCGGAATCAAGTTCTTCCTCAATCATATGCAAAAGTGTTTCAGGCTGCAGCGGGGACTTTCCCATCCGTGTAAGCATGCCCAGCAAAGCATTTGAAGAATGAATTTTCTTCAACAGCTTTGCAACGCTTTCCTGGTTCATGTCCCCTGCTTTAAGCTCTCTTCCATTTAACCATTGCTGAGCAGTAATGACATCCCCATTTTCCATCCTTTTCGTCCAGACGAGCTTCGGGACGATGCCTTCAGCAGAAAGAACTGCCAGAAAGGGCGAGGAATTCCTTTTTAAAAATAGCCTTTGCTCTTCATGCTGGGCATAAAAAGCTTCACCCGTCGCACCTCCGGCGGGAACAATCTCCCAGTCATGTCCAAATAAATGTTCCAAAATTGTTCACCTGCAATTTAGTAAGCTATTTTTTCAAAAATAGCTTTAGTTGAAAAACGTAAGCCCTGGTTAATGGCAATCAAAACTTAATTCTCCCGGCCGATCTGGAATGGCCTATCCAGAAAAAGCTTTCTACCGGATAAGCAAAAACTCATATGGGCATATGGTAAATTTATATTTCAAAAAGTCCATACATAGCCTGTAAAATCGGGTAAATCATACAACGCACCTATACCACGCAGGGTAAACAGGCGAATATATTTTATATGAGGCCCCTTGTTCCAAGGGACGCAGATTGATATCGTAAAATAAAAAAAGAGCTATTGATGCAAGTTTCTCACAATAGCCATCTTTATAAATTTTATTCTTACTAGCTTTTTTCGTCAAGTGTATCTATTTAGGTTTCCGGAATATTGAACGAAAAAATGAAGAACATTCGTCCAATTCCTGCTGTTTTTTCTATATAAGGATAATGTTTACAAAATTAAAGTTTATCCAGCTTTGTTATTGCCTGCAAACCAATACATAGGTGCTGATCGGCATTACGGTTAAACTTTGGGCCATTTTCCCCTTAGGTATTAACCCTGCAGTTTGCCCATCCGCAAGTAGTTCCCAATCCCCGTCTGGCAGTTCTACCCTCTCTTCAGCCATGGTAGGATTGAAAACTACAGCAGCCCGGCTCCACAAAGTATTTTCCTCTCCACTGCTTAAAACAAAACCAATCAATGGCTTCTTCATATCAATAAACCGCATGGAACTTCGGATTAAATCTGCACTTGCAAGCCTGAAAAGCGGGATATTTTTTCTTATATCAATGATTCCTTTAATATATTGAACATTATCAGAAAAACAGCTCTTCCGTTCCCAGTCAAGCTTATTTATGGAATCCGGTGCACGGTAGCTGTTTCCGTTCCCTTCTTTGGTGCGGAAAAATTCCAGGCCACTGTGCAGAAATGGAATCCCCTGCGAGAGAAGCACCATGACTGTAGTAAGGCGATGCTTTCTCTGCTGAGTGGTTTCATCTGCACTCTCGGAGCACACCAGAATTTTATCCCAAAGAGTGTGATTATCGTGTGATTCCACATAATTTACTGATTGGGCAGGAGACAGGAATATACCCTTTTCCTTTTTTTCAAGGCCAATACTGCCGGCCAAAACCTGCTTTGCCGCTTCATAATAGTGCTCATTTCCCAATGCATACCCTTTATCATACAAATTAAAAGTGCTGCCTTTAATGGAGTCCCGGAACCAGTCATTAAATTGGCCAATTCCAGGAATTTTATCCTGATTGCGGATGCTTGCCTTTTGATCCTCCGGGATTGGAGTATTCAAATCCCACCCTTCACCGATAATAATAGCAGTGGGGTCGATCGAATTTACTTTTCTCCGAACGCTGTTCATGGTTTCAATATCGAGTATACCCATTAAATCAAACCTAAACCCATCCAGCTGATATTCCTTCATCCAATACTCAACTGAATCAAGAATAAATTTTCTGGCCATCAGCCGTTCTGAAGCAAAGTCATTTCCGACTCCTGTACCATTTGAAGGCATTCCGAATTCGTCATGGCGAAAGAAGTAACCAGGCACAATTTTTTCAAAAGAAGAATCTTCTCTGATATAGACATGGTTATAAACCACGTCCATGATGACTCTTATCCCCTCGGAATGAACAGCGTTGATCATCGCCTTTAACTCCCTGATCCGTGAGTAAGGATCACCAGGATCAGTGGAATAACTTCCTTCAGGCGCATTAAAGTGCAAAGGATTATAGCCCCAATTATAGTCCTTTTTTGGGCCTCTTTCGTCCACACCTTCATAATCATGGAAAGGCAGGAATTCGATATGGGTTATGCCCAGCTGTTTTACATAGGAAAGGCAGGTTGGATGACCATCATTTCCAGTAGTGTTTACTTCACCGGCTCCAAGGTACAAGCCTTTCCTTGCGGCTCCGCTCCCCGGATGAATGGTAAAATCCCTGATATGCGTTTCATAAATGATTGCGTCTGTCGGCTGCAGGAGAGGAGGGAGCTCAGGCTTAACTTTTTTAGTGCTTTCCAGATTAACCACAGCCCCATATTCTCCATTAACAGCTACGGAAACAGCATAGGGATCAATTGCTTCTCTCCATTCAAGATTTACACAAACAAGGAACGAGTATAAATGACGATCGAGATCACCCGGAATCTCGCAGCTCCACACTCCTTTTTCCCCTCTGGCCATCTCTGCTGTTTTAGCTTTATCATCCACGGTTGCTTTTATCTTGAGCTTGACTTTAGTTGCAGTAGGGGCCCATAGCCTGAAGAGGGTCTTTTCTTTGCTATAAGAAAACCCCAATGGCCCTTCATAGTAAAATTCTTCGTCAAAAGGCACGGTTCGAATAACTGCCCCAATTTGCAGGTCGGTTTTTTCGCCATATTCGTCCACAACCCAGTATTGTTGCCCTATAACCAAATCCTGCTCAATCCGGCATGTATATTTAATGGACTCCTCAATCGGCATGCTGGTCACTATTTCCATTGGAATTTCCTCTGTACCTGCAAGCAGAGAGAACCTTGAGGAACGCCCTTGATGATATTGGAAAGGAAGTAAGATCGTAATGATGTGCATTTCATCTAAATAGGCATAATAGTTCCGTTCAATTGATATCATTGCGAGCTCATCTCCTTTACTTCCTCTTTTTTAAAATGACTGGTAGTTCATTCCTGCATACAGATACTGTTAATGGTGTGCACCCGAGAGGCTCTCCATCAGCATGGGCAGGGATAGGATGTGAAGAACGTATCCTAATCGTTTTGCCTTGAAGAAACGCTACCTCTTTAAATGCAACATGCTTTCCTTTAAAAACAGAAGCAAAAACAAACAATAGTTTAAACTTTGATATATTATGGACAATCGTCAGATTTAGAATTCCATCAAACGGATTAGCATCGGGAGATATCTTCATGCCGCCTCCATAAAACGGCTGATTGGATACGGTTACAAACCAGGCAGAATGAAAAGATTGTTTTCTCCCGTCTACCTCGATTTCTAGGGTGGAGCATTTATAGACAAACAGCTCTTTGATCAGAAAAAGAGCATAAACAAATTTCCCAAGTGATAATCGATTTAAAATTCCTTTCATTTTGGAACGGTTAACTTTTTCGGAGATTTGGGCATCAAAGCCTGCACCCATATTATTAATAAAGTATGTTTCGTTTTTTCCTGTGTGTCTGACCATTCCTATGTCGGTTCTGACTGTCTCAACATCTTTCCCCTTTAAAATCGCAATTAGTGCTGCTACTGGATCTTTGGGAACCCCAAATCCGCGGGAAAAGTCATTCCCCGAGCCCCCTGGAATAAACCCTACTGTCACATTCGGATACATGGCAGTTCCATTAATAACTTCATGAAGAGTTCCATCTCCTCCGACCGCAATAATAGATAATCTCTGGCCGCAGGCTTGTTCTGCATAGTACTCGGCCATCTCCTTGGCATGCCCTCTATATTCTGTGCGGCTGGCGGAATAGGGGACGTTTTCATGCTGCAGCACCTGCTCAACCTTCCTCCAGACCTTCTGGCAATAACCGTTCTTTGCCTGTGGGTTAATAATGAAAATGGTCGGCCTCATCTTATCTGTCCTCTGCTGAAGTGGAGGTTTCATTGATCATCCGAATTCTCCCACTCCAGCCTTCTGATTGATGTTGTCTGGCAATACTGAAGCAGGGCTTGAGCTCCCTTAAGCTGAATATGCTTCAGTGGGGAACGCTGGCTTCTCATTATTTGGAACCATTGCTCATAATTTCTTTTTTCAATAAGCTGGACATCAAAAGGGGCAGCAGGATAATCAATATACCCGTTTCGGCTAATGACTGCCTTTTTAATCGGAAAATCTATTTTATGGACCTCAAATACTTTACGGACAATCTTTTCCGTTCTGGTCAAAGCAAGCAACGGATTAAGAATCTTTCTCTGTTCCCCTGTTCCCTTTTTGATCCAGAACCTATCCTTTGAACCTGAAAATACTGCTAAATCTTCTGCTTCAAGAAAACTGATGCACCAAGTTTCGGTCGGGCTTATTAAAATAGTTTCTGTTTCCACAGGTGCCTGTTTCAGCAGAAAAATAGGATGGTACATTAACAGATAAGTATCAGGAAATCTCTGCAAAAAATACTTCAATTTTTCTTCATAATAGTATCGTTTATCAGGAAAAGACTTTTCCGTTAAAGTGGATGTAGCCCATTTCATTTGAAAACGGTAAAGCTGGTCAAGAAACTGATGTTTTAAATTCTCTGCCGTTTCCGGACGAACCATAAATGAAGCCTCAAAATCAAGTTCATCCGCTATCTTTTTTTCTTCCGGATGTTCTTGTGGACTATACTCATCTTCAGCTTCATTCTTTCCGCGTTTTAATAAACCCTTCAACTTATCCATAAGCGGTTCTTTTTCTTCCTCTGGCCAGTACCCGCCATTCCTTGATAGAGAGGACTGCGGCTCAAAGCTAAAGGCTTCATTTGAATCCCATGCTTTATGCCACTTATCCCATTGCTGTTTCTTCAGCCTGACAAAACGGGATGGATAGACAAAAATATCCTGTTCATAACGTGAAACATAGTCCTGCAATTTAATTAACTGTCCCATTTCTCCTAGCCCTGCTTTCATAAATAACTTCTATCTATTAATTTTAAAATGGTTATGTACCTAATTTTATTCCGGCAAAAGCGGAAAGATGGCAACACTTTCGTATTTAGGCGTTTTATCCAAGTATGTCTGATATAAGACGACCTCTGAAACGGTAAATTCAGGCGGGTTATCACGAAAAGGGTTATATTCATCCAGCATGCTTTTCTGAAATGAATCGATGCCGACCCATTTTCTCGCAATCGTAATATGGGGCTTAAAAGGTCTTGTCTCAAGTTCGAATCCTGCTTTCTTGCATGCGAAAAAAACTTTGTCCCTAAGAGTATGCAGCCGCTCTTCCCGTTGAGTGTCGCACCAAAATATTCTTGGCGTACTTTCTTTTCCAAAGACACCCAGCCGGTTAATGTATAGCGGAAACGGCTGTTCTCCTTTAATCGATTCAGCCACCAGCTTTTCAGCCGTCCGGAGCTTGTCCTCAGGCGCCGACCCAAGAAATGCTAACGTAATATGATAATCCTCATGATGAACCCAGCGGCTAAAACGGATATTCCCTTTTAAATCCTCAATGTATTCTTTCAGCCTATTCTTTGTCTCAGCCGGTATTTTGACCGCAAAGAAAAAATGAGCATTCTGATTTTCCAACTGATTCTACCTCCATATTTTTACCTATTTTATCAAACATCACATAAAATTGGCAGATTCTTTATGCCTGCCTGCTAATTCAGTATATTTGTTAAGAACTTAACCTAAATCCCTTTGATTTGATTGGAATAGTCTGTTTTAGGTATGATGAATATGATATAACATAAATATAGATTTCCTTATTGAGGATTGAATTAAACAGAACCACACAAAATAACAAGAGACTATAGCGAATATTCATTCCCTATCTTGCTTGTTATAAAAAATACCACCTTTATATGAAAGGGAGAGTCAGAGATGAAAATAGTCAATAATCTTGCAGATTTAATCGGAGATACTCCGCTTGTAAAATTAAACAGGCTGGCTCCTGAAAACGGCGCAAGCATTTATGGCAAGCTTGAGTTTTACAATCCTAGCCGAAGCGTAAAGGACCGTGCTGCTTTCAATATGATTGTTGAAGCAGAGAAAGCAGGCAAGCTTAAACCAGGCTCAACCATTATTGAACCAACAAGCGGTAACACAGGCATTGGGCTGGCGATGAACGCAGCAGCACGCGGCTATAAAGCTATTCTTGTTATGCCGGATACGATGACGGCGGAACGCATTAATATTTTAAAAGCATATGGTGCAGAAGTGGTCCTGACACCTGGAGATGAAAAAATGCCGGGTTCCATAAAAAAAGCTAATGAACTTGCTGCCGAAATTCCAGACAGCTTTGTACCCATGCAATTTGAAAACAATGCAAATCCGGATGCACATAGACATTCCACCGCCCTGGAAATTATCGACGGTATGAAACAGATCGGCAAGAACCTTTCCGCATTCGTGGCTACTGCGGGAACAGGCGGTACCATTACAGGGACAGGCGAGGTATTAAAAGAGAATTATCCAGGCTTGGAAGTGCACGTTGTTGAGCCAAAGGGTTCACCAGTATTATCAGGCGGAAAGCCAGGTAAACATAAACTCGTTGGCACAAGCCCTGGATTTGTCCCGGAAATACTCAATACGGATGTTTATGATGAAATTCATCAAATTAAGGATGAAGAAGCATATGATACAACGCGCAGATTGGCAAGGGAGGAAGGGATTCTTGTCGGCCCTTCATCAGGAGCAGCCTGCTATGCCGCCATCCAGGTGGCAAAAAGGCTGAAGCCGGAAGATGTCGTGGTATTTATCGTTTGCGATACAGGCGAAAGATATCTATCAAGCGATCTTTTTCAATTTGAATAAAATTTTTTGGCTGTTTCCTTAAACTTTGTTGCATTTAAACAAGTAGTGAGGAGAGGTTGATTTCCGCTCCAGGATGCTCCCTTTCCGTTGGGCGGGCGGTGAGCCTCCCGCAAAGTCTCGCACCTTACGCTCCAATCAACCAACTTATTTATCAATGTTCTTATTCACAAATCTATTTAAAAACAACTACCTCTTAGAGAACGACCAATTTTCAAGACCCCGGGAGTGAATTCGGGGTCTTTTGTTAGGCTGATTATGCCTCATTTTTTAGTGTAATTTCTGGAAACTAAGTGCTTAGGTGTAGGTTAAAGCCAGCATAATCTGAAATTAAAAAACAGCCGGGCTGTCCGGCTGCTCTGCATTATCTTAATTTTATCGTTAAATCCCCGCACTGCTTTTCAATTTCTTTTTCAAAAAGATCCTGCAAATTCCATGTAACTGGTCCAGGAGTTCCGCTGCCAACCGGCTTTCCTTCAATTTCTGTGATAGGTGTAATTTCCGCAGACGTACTGGACATAAATACTTCATCTGCGTGTTTTAAGCTCTCAAGCGTAAAAGCTGATTCTTCAACGGCAATTCCATTTTCATGGCAGATCTCATTAATTTTGCGGCGGGTAATGCCATTAAGAATCAGGTTAGTGGCAGGGTGGGTGTACACCTTGCCATCTTTTACAATGGCGATATTGGATGAGCTTCCTTCTGTTACTGTGTCTCCACGGTGCTGAATAGCTTCGTAGCAGCCGGACTGTGCCGCTTTTTGCTTTGCTATTATGTTTCCAAGCAAATTCAGGCTTTTAATATCGCAGCGCAGCCAGCGGATATCTTCTATTAAGAGAGCCTTTACGCCATTTTTCATGCTGTCAACCGGCCTTGCAGTTTCACGTGTATAAGCTGTGAATGCAGGCAGCACATCTGCACCAGGATAAGCATGGTTTCTTGGCGATGCACCTCTTGTAAATTGCATATAAACAATTCCCTGTTCCAGCTTATTTTTCATGATCATCTCTTCTAGCTGATGTTTTAGCTGTTCAACGGTATAAGGTATGTTCAATTCTATTTTCTTTCCGCTATCAAGCAGCCGGCCAAGGTGTTCAGCTGCTGTGAACATCTTTCCGTTGTAAATTCGGATAACCTCATAAACCCCATCACCAAATTGATAGCCGCGGTCTTCAATATCGACTTTCGCCTCGGAACGCTCGATAAATTCCCCATTCAAAATGACATATTCCATTCACACTGCCACTCCCTGCATCTGGTTTCTCGTATCAGTTATTTTCTAGTGTAAAATCTTTCAGCCATCATATCAGGTTTCAGCTCTATTTCGCAAGCTCATAAATGGCCTGTGCATAAATAGCTGTAGCTTTAAGCATGTCTTCAATAAACATATATTCATCTTTTTGATGAGCGATGTCTTCCCGGCCTGGGAATAGCGGACCGAAGGCAACACCTGACTTCAAGGAACGTGCATAAGTGCCACCTCCGATGGAAAGAAGCTCTGCCTTATCACCTGTCTGCTGTTCATACACTTTTTTCAGCGTTTGAATCAGGAAATCATCCTCTTCCACATGATGCGGCTTGGAATCCGTAAAATTTTCTAATCTGAAGTGCTCTTTTTCGATCAAGTTCTGCAATTTGTCTTTTGTTTCTGCCATATCATTTGTAACAGGATAACGTACATTAAAACCGAGACGGCCGCCATTCTCCTGGGTATAAGAAAGTTTGCCGACATTGACGGTTAAGTCGCCTGTTATATCATCCGAGCAGGCAATCCCCAGCTTCCTTCCTCTTGAATCATCGCATAAATAATGGGATATAAACTGGAAGTATTGGCACGCCTTCTCATCGATCTGAAGGGAAGCCAGGAAGGATGCCATCAGAATACCGGCATTCTTCCCATTGTCAGGCTCCATTCCATGAGCGGATACTCCCTGAAGTTCAAGAATCAGTTCTCCGTTATCTATGTAATACTTTCCTTTGAGTTCAGTCTTTTTTAGAAAGTCGATATACCTTTGTACGACCTCTGTCGGTTCGAGATGGACGACAAGGCTGGCTCTCGCAAAATCCGGAACCATATTATACCTTCTCCCTGACTGGAAAGAGGTTACTTCCGCCAATACCTCTCTTTCCGTTCCTTCATATTTGCCGATTTGCACAAGGTCAAAATCAGATATTCCCTTTTCCGCGTAAATAATCGGGAAGTCTGCATCTGGAGCAAATCCCATAGATGGCATTTCCTCATGTTTAAAATAGTGTTCCACACAGCGCCAATCGCTTTCTTCATCTGTACCGATAATCATGCGGACACGTTTGCTTAAAGGCAGCTCCATTTCTTTAACTATTTTCATGGCATAGTAAGCAGCCATTGTCGGTCCTTTGTCGTCAATTGCCCCTCTGGCGAATATCTTACCATCTCGGATTTCTGCGCCAAATGGATCGCTTGTCCAACCATCTCCTTCAGGAACAACATCAACATGGCATAACACTCCAACGATCTCTTCGCCTTCACCGAATTCCAAATGGCCTGCCAAATTGCCGACATTTTTCGCTGTGAATCTATCCTTTTCACCCAGCTCCAGCATAAAATCCAAAGCCTCCTTAACTCCTTCTCCAAGCGGAGCATTATCTGTGGCATTTTCTTCGTCAAGGAGACTTTTAATTCGGAGCAAATTTTGCGCATCTTCAATTAGGGCGTCTTTCCTTTTTTCCACTTCTTTTTTCCAATCCAGCACGTTCATACAATTTTCCTCCTTATTATTTGTCGGCTATCAAATTTGAGTATGTATCATGATCACAAATAATATATAAAATAGATCCTGGCGGTATCTTCTCATCAAGCCGGCGGTTAATATTCATATCCTGCCCCGAACTGATTAAGGTTGCTCCCTTTTCTAGCAAGCCATGAAAAGCATCCCTGTAGGTTGCCCACTTTGGGGATGCAGGAAGCTGATACAAATCTTCGCCCACTTTACGGCTCATCAGCTGCGAATATATGGTAGTCGCTCCATTGGAAAGGACAGCTTGTGCAGCCATTCTTGAGATCATTTCATCCGAAATGATAAACTCATCAACAGACACATGCTTAAATAGCTCCATATGCTTCTCAACCTTTAACTCCACTGTTATGTGAAGGTCGCCTGCGAGACGTTCGATTCCAGTGGCAATCAACAAAGATTTCCCATCTGTCAGCTGGTTATCTTCAATGGAGTCATCCGCAAATATAATAACACTTTTCGCTTCTTTAATATTGGCCCTTTCCAGTACTGCTTCATCTGCAGCATCCCCTTGAACAAAGTGGACATTATCATGCTTGACCGGCGTCTTTTCCATCATAGCAATCAGTACGATTTCTTTGCTGGGATCTGCCAGCCTGATTTCCTCAAGGGCATGCTCCGCTTTTTTAGACCAGCCAACCACTACAATATGATTTTTCCCATTATAACTCATTTTGCCCTCCTCTTGCTTAATACGAAATTGAGCAAAGCCTTCGACTAATTTTCCAATCACAATCCCGATAAGGCCAATCCCAATCAAGTACAAAAATACAGCGTATACTCTTCCGGCAACGGATACAGGAAAGAAATCACCATATCCTACAGTCGTTACAGTCGTCATTACCCACCAAAAGGAATCGAAGTAATTCGAAAAAGTCTCCGGTTCTATGAGAGTCATAATAATCGTACTAAAAATAATTAAAAATCCGCTTGAAATAAAAATCAGCCAATTATTCAGCGTATAAAGCCTTTTCAGAAACCTTCTAAAAAGAATGGTCCATCCCTCCTCATCTGACCTTATTATTATAAAGGAATCCCCCCGGCATTTTCCTCAAAAATATATTCAAGAACCAAACCCTCCAAGAATCCCAAACTTGGATAAAACGATTAACCAGCATGCCAGCACCAGCCCTAATAGCATAATCGCCAATAAAAACAATCCCCACACAGTTTTTTTCCTTGCAGAATAATAGAATTCCTTTTCACGATATTTTTTTGTAAAAGGATGGGACATAATGGCCTTATCCCAGGTAATCGACAGCCAGGAGTAGGCTAAAAAAAGGAATATGCCTAAAACAATTGCTTTTATCCATAAAGGTGGAATGATCATGATACCGGCAGCGCTTATCGATATGATCTGAAAATAACTGATGATATACGACGGGTTCCGGATAAATATCTTTAAAAATAATTCAATTAGTCCTGTAACCGGTGTCCTCTTTTTAAAGAGCCGTTTGGATTTTCGAAAAAACAGCGGTTTGCTGCGAATTGAAAAAGCAGGCTTTTCAATTTCAGGAGCCATCATAAAAATCCATTGAATATACTTTGTTTTTACCTTCTGATCCAGCTTAACTTCAAAGTCTATGGCCGAAACCCGATTTAACAGCTGGAATATTCGCGCAAGCGTACCTGCCAGGAGAACCGCTGACGTGATATAAACCGGCAAAACTTCCCCAAGATCCCAAAGGAAATAAACGAGCTGGCTGAACCAGCTAAACAAAACAAAAAGCAAAAAGCCCAGAACATATTTTTTAAATTTATTTTCAATCCTCTTCATCTGGTAGGAAACGGTCATAATCGTCCACTTCAGTATAAGGAAAAAAACGAGCAGGGCAGTAATCTGGCTCCATTCCAAAAAATATCTGTTTATTAGAAACGGTAATAGCAATAGAATCAATGCTGCTGTGCTGATTGCCTGAAGAAGAAACGAATAACCAAGCCCCCATTTTCTCATGCCTAAATAGAGACTCCTATTTTTAAAAAGAAACGCTTTATCTGCTTCCTGAACAAAAAGACGGACATTTCCCAGCCATGAGAATAAATAAAGCAAAAAGAAAAGCAGGAATAAGGGCAAGTTTGCAATCCAATCAGGCGTTTCAGTCCACCAGGAACGGTACATCATCACTAAAATGGCTGTTCCTGGAAGAAGGATGTACAGCCAGATCGTCCAATCTGCGATCGATCGGAATACGCCGTACTGATATTTCCAGCTGCTGATTAATCTACTAAAAAAGATATCAACGCTCCTCATTGCCGGCTCCCTCCGCAATTTGATGGAAACAATCATAGAGTGATCCTGACGGAAGACTGCATTGCTGCCTAATTTCACTTAAAGTACCCGATGCTTTGAGCTGGCCTTCATGCAGAATCAAAAAGCGGCTGCAGACTTTTTCTGCCGTATCAAGAACATGGGTAGACATAAGGATTCCTGCTCCTCTTCTCCTCTCTTTTACAATTGATTCAAGAAACAGTTTCATAGCATTCGGATCGAGGCCAATAAACGGTTCATCAATTATATAAACGTCCGGATTTGCAATCATAGCAAGAATCAGCATAGCCTTTTGCTGCATTCCTTTTGAGTAAGTTCCGGGGAACTTATGGGCATGCTCAGACAGCTTATATTGTTCCAAAAGACCTGCTGCCCTGTTTTTGAATTCTTTTTCAGGAAGCCCTTCTACAGCAGCCGCAAAGTCAAGATGCTCCCAGAGTGTCAGTTCATCGTAAAAAATAGGTCGTTCCGGAATATAAGAATAATTGGCCCCTTCCTTAAAATCTACTAACCCCTTTTTGTGCTCCAGCAGTCCCAGGATCGTTTTAATCGTGGTGCTTTTTCCTGCACCATTTGGTCCAATAAGGCCAATCAATTCTCCTTTCTTAAGTTCAAAATGAATATTATGTATAATCGAATTTTCATTTTCATAGCCTGCAGAGGCAATATCTACATTCAATAAATTCATTTTCTCTCTCCTCCTGTCTATTCTTACGGATGAGATTGGAAAAGGTTTACTATTTTTCATATATTCTCACAATATTTTTTGCCTTTTTTTGAATTTTCTGCACATAATACTAGCCTCCTGCACCATAAGGTATACTAAGAGGCAATTTCCCAGTGAATGTTTAACTCGCTATTTAAAGGGAAATGAAAATACATTAAAAAGGAGGGAGATGTACAGACTATAAACAGGAAGCATTATAAATATTTTGTAAATTTGTTTCCTTAAAGTAGAAATTATCAGATAATAGAGTTACAATATAGTCAGAGGTATGACATCTAGACTAAAAATATCCAGAATACAAAGGGGTTGTCTGGGGAAAAGAAAACTACATACTTTTGAAGGAACTTTTTCTTCAATGTAGCTGTCGGTTGCAGGGAATTGCCATGGGGTTTGAAAAAAGGATAGGGAGTGGTTTTTTGAAACCTTCAACTAACCGGATGTTAAACCGTGTAAAATCCGTCTACATGTTTATTAGTAAGCGCGGAACTGTAACAACTCAGGAGCTTGTAGAGGAATTTGGTATTACTCCTCGCACCATACAAAGAGATTTAAATGTCCTTGCTTACAATGACTTGGTTAAAAGCCCAAGCAGAGGCAAATGGACCATTACCCAAAAGAAAGTAAAGATTTCTTCTTAACACAAACGTTAACCAACATAATAGATTGAAAAAATCGCCCTCGTTAAGGGCGATTTTTTTGTCTTCATTTCACTTCATAATCTAGCAGCATTTCAAGCTCTTCTTCTGTCAATTCCCGATATTCTCCCAATTCCAATGTCTCATCAAGCCGGAGAGGCCCCATTGTAAGCCTTTTTAAATAAATGACTCTTTTACCGACAGCCTCAAACATTCTTTTCACCTGATGAAACTTTCCTTCTGTAATGGTTAATTCAATATCAGAGGTTATACCTGATTTTAAAATCTTAAGTTCTCCAGGCTTGGTTTCATAGCCATCATCCAAGATGACACCTTCTTTAAATGCGGCAATATCTTTATCTGTGACCTCACTGTCAATGACTGCAAAGTAGGTTTTAGGAACATGCTTCTTGGGAGAAAGCAGCCGATGTGCAAGCTGGCCGTCATTCGTCAGCAGCAAAAGACCCTCAGTATCCTTATCCAGACGGCCGACGGGAAACGGGGAAAAAACAAGGTCATCCATTTCCAGCAGGTCCACAACGGTTTCAAACTGGGTATCCTCAGTTGCTGAGATCACGCCAGGAGGTTTGTTCATCATTAAATAAATGAATTCCTTATACTCAACCCTCTCTCCATTAATCACTACAGCATCCTCTTCAGGATTTACATGGTGCTTCGGGTCTTTCACTTTTTCATCGTTAACCGTTACGGCTCCATCCTTTAAAAGCTTTTTAACATCTTTTCGGCTGCCATAGCCCAGATTGGCCAGCATTTTATCAATTCTCATCGTTGTTTGACCCTCCAATTCAAAAAATTTACATGGGCTACTGTCCATGTCACATCCGCACGCAATACATAGACTAATATCATATGTTCGAATAAAAAATATAAAAGAGGAGCTGATTAGTATGTACCCTCGCCAGCAAGGGCAAGGCATATATATTCCACTTCCCGGTATTTCGCCAGGTTATCCTGGATACCCGGGAGGAGGCAATACAGATAGACGACTCGACCGACTCGAACGCCAGGTGCAAAGGCTCGACCAGCAGGTTGACCGGCTCAATCGCAGGCTTGACCGGATCGAAAGGCGTCTCGGCATCGGCGACGGCGGCTATGGCCAGTATTAAATTAAGCGAAAAGGTCTCCATCTTGCGGAGACCTTTTTATTATGCCCTCAGCCTAAGCTTCTTCATCATTCTATCCACTCTTGACCCGAACAGGATAAAGATTAACTTTGTTCTGAAGCTCAAGTAGAAATAGATGCCCGCACCAGCTGCCGCACAGGTGGCGACAATGATGATCGCTTGTAAATCAGTTGCCGGCGATAAGAAAATGGTTAACGTTTTATAGACAATGCTTGTTGCGATGAACATACAAAATGTAAATAATACAATCAGCATGCCTCTTCTTAAGACAAGCTTAAACGGATATTTGGCATACGTTTTAATTACATATAGATTAATTAATATTGCCACTGTATAGCCAAGAGCTGTTGCGAAAACCGCTCCTTGTGTTTCAAACAGCTTAATAAGCGGAATATTCAAAGACAGCTTTACCAGCAGGCCTGTGAGCAAGCTGAGAATCGTAAAGCGCTGCTCATTGATTCCCTGCAAAATGGCTGCCGTAACCGAGAAATAGGCAAATAGGATTGCTACTGGTGCATAAGTTCGTAATACTTCAGTTCCCAGCTCTTTATGCTCGTAAAATAAAGTAAAGACCGGTTCTGCCAGCAGGGACAGGCCGACTACGGCAGGAAGAGTCAGAAACAGAAGGACCTGGAACGTCTGATTGAGCTGGCGGTTTAAATCTGACCGGTCTTCTTCCATAAACGCCTTTGTTACACTCGGAACAAGCGTCAGTGAAAAGGCTGTTGCCAATGATACCGGAATAATGACTAGCTTATGTGTTTCAAAGTTTAGGACAGAGAATGCTGCTACCGCATTTGCTTTCTCACCGATTGATGCCATTGCTCTCATAAAGGTAACCTGGTCAATAAACTGAAAAAGCGGATTTGCAAGACCTACAAACACAAAGGGAGCTGCATAAAGAATGATTTCTTTATAAATATCTTTTAGGGATATATCGACCGTTCCTTTATCATCCTCAAGCAATTTGTCCAAATGAGGCTTGCGCTTATACCAATACCAAAACAGAACCCCGAGACTGCCCAGCCCGCCAATAAACGCCGCAAAGGTGGCAACACTAATTGCGGCAGTAAGCGAGCCTTTCATTACGTTTAAGACAATATACGCACCGACCAGGACAAACAGGATTCGGACAATTTGTTCCACAACCTGTGAAACTGCTGTGGGCCCCATTGACTGATGGCCCTGAAAGAATCCTCTAATTAAGCTCATAAAAGGAATAATAATTAATGCAAATGAAACCGCCCGGATAACGGTGGTCACATCCCCAATGCTGACTTCAACATCTTTTCCTGCAAGTGTCATTTCAGCCACAACCGGAGCCATCAAAAATAAGATGAGAAACGAAAGTATTCCACTGGCCAGCATGATTACCAAGCCTGATTTAAAAAGCTTTCTGCCGACTGCATATTCCTCTATAGCGTTATATTTGGATATAAACTTCGAAACGGCCAGCGGCACACCCGCTGTCGCAATACTAATAAAGATCGTATAAGGTGTATACGAAAAGGAATAAAGCGCGGTTCCTTCCTTCCCGACAATATGGTAAAAAGGAATAACATAAAACAAACCAAGAACCTTTGAGATAATCGTCCCGAGCGTTAAAATGAAGGTTCCCTTTAAAAGCTTAGATGACATATAATCCCTTCCTTAAAAAACTGCAGCCTGCAATCTGTGAGAATCGTATGATAAGGCCGAAGCTAATAGCGACAATGATTTTACCATAAATAATATAAGAATTCGTCAATTTTCTATCTTTTTAGACACACTATTTGTAGTGTACTCTTCTTGACGAAGAAATGCCACTTACAAAACCTGTATATAACGGCATTATTTTTAGAAAACGGATAATTGCATTATAATAGAACTATTGCTTAAAAAGTGAATCAAGATAAGTTGGTGGAAATATGAAATATGATGTAATTGTAATTGGCGGAGGACCGTCAGGATTAATGGCTGCCATCGGAGCAGCCGAACAGAAGGCAAAAGTGCTTTTGATCGACAAAGGGGACAAGCTTGGCAGGAAGCTCGCGATTTCCGGCGGTGGCCGATGCAATGTCACAAATAGGCTGCCAGTAGACGAGATCATTAAACACATACCTGGGAATGGGCGTTTTTTGTATAGCGCCTTCTCCCTTTTCAGCAATGAGGATATTATTAGATTCTTTGAAAACCTGGGCATTAAACTGAAAGAAGAAGATCACGGACGGATGTTTCCGGTAACGGATAAAGCCCAATCTGTTGTGGATGCCCTGATCACAAAACTTAAAGAGTTAAAGGTAGATATTAAAACCAATAGCCCCATCCATGATGTCCATTATGAAAATGGCAGAGTGAAATCGGTAGAATTAAAGACAGGTGATGTTTATGATGCAGATGCTGTGGTCATTGCGGTCGGAGGTAAATCAGTCCCGCATACAGGTTCAACCGGAGATGGCTATGCATGGGCGAAAAAAGCGGGCCATACGATCACCGATCTTTTCCCAACCGAAGTTCCATTGACCTCTGCAGAAAGATTTATTAAGGAAAAAACGCTGCAGGGACTATCTCTTAGAAGTGTGGCGCTAAGCGTTCTAAATCCGAAAGGAAAAGCCCTTATCACCCATCGGATGGATATGATTTTTACTCATTTCGGCATTAGCGGCCCTGCCGTTTTGCGCTGCAGCCAGTATGTAGTGAAAGCAATGAAAAAATGGAATCTAAAAGAAGTTACAATGAATCTGGATACAGTTCCTGACACTAAAGAAGAACCCTTATTCCAGGAAGTTTCCAAAATGATTAAGGATGAACCGAAGAAAAGCATTAAGAATCTGCTTAAAGGGCTTCTGCCCGAAAGGTATTTACTGTTTCTTCTTTACCAAAATGAAATTGACCCTGCAGCACAGGGCGCCACTATCTCCAATGAAAAAATCAGAAGCTTTGTAAAAAGCTGCAAATCCTTTCAGTTTACGGTCAATGGCACTTTGCCGCTTGATAAAGCCTTTGTGACCGGCGGCGGTGTATCTGTTAAAGAAATTGAACCGCAAACGATGGCTTCGAAAAAGATGGAAGGCCTCTTCTTTTGTGGAGAAATCCTTGATATACACGGCTATACAGGCGGATATAACATTACATCCGCTCTCGTAACAGGCAGGCTTGCAGGGATCAATGCTGCAGGCTCCTCAAAAACCGTTTAGTAAAAATATAAGCCTGATGCTTGCCATGCATCAGGCTCTATATATGACCATCGCAGAAAAACAGTATATCTGCTCGTCATCATCCTCTTGTACTGCTGCCACATTATATTTTATATCCAGCAGCTTTTTCTCTTCGATTTTCTCTAAAAAGTGGTTCATATCCTTTTCTAGATCCTTTTCGTGTTCATGATCGAATAATTTCACCTTTATCACAGAACTCTTCCTTTCTGGCTTTTTTAATCAGTTTGGACAATTTTCTTAATTTTTAAAATTATAAACCCAAAAAAACGAAGCCTTGTCGGCTTCGCTTTTGTGTGTTATTCAGTTTTGCCCTGCCAGTTCATCATGCCGCCAACCATATTGCGGACCTTATAGCCTTGTTCATTCATATAGTGGCATACATTTCCGCTGCGGTTGCCGGAGCGGCAAATGAAAATGTATTCAGTGTCTTTATCAAATTTATCAAGGTTTTCCGGAATGGTCCCCATGCGGATATGCCTCGCTCCTGGAATCTTGCCAGATGCAACCTCATCATCTTCCCTTACATCCACAAGCTCAAGCTTCTCTCCTGCTTCCAGCTTCTTTTGCAATTCTTCTGTTGTAATTTCTTCAATACGGTCCATTACTAACACCCTTTCTAAAAAGCTTCTAAATATCAGGCATGTAGCATTGATAAATGCCGCCACTTCTATAATACCCTATATGGCACAAAAAATATAAAGTTCAGCTTTCTTTATGGAGTGGTTTTCTCCATAAAGATTAGCTGAACTTATCGGGCATTTACAGGCAGTTGGCTGATGCTTTTATTTTCAGGGTGCTCTCAAATTTCAGACTTGACCGCTGATATGCGATATGGCTAACTCTTTACACACTTCTCTGAGGGTAATGCCGGAAACTGGTACCACGTAACCCAATGCGCCTAGTTGATGATATTGGGGCTCGACTTGATGATATATAAAGAAATATGACAATAAAAATGTCAGTGTTGACGATATAGCCTTTTTCAAATTAATTTCAAGCTGTTTTATGCACTAACAGTACCTCTTTTTATTCCTTTTTTTCAGCATTTACACAAAAAACCACCCCTTTTTCCTAAAAAAGAGGTGGTTTCAGCTAAAAAGTCTTAATTTGCAACGATATTTACAAGTTTACCTGGTACTGCAATAACTTTGCGGACTGTTTTTCCGTCAATTTGCTCTTTTACCTTGTCATCGCCCATTGCGATTTGCTCCAATAGATCTTTCTTGGCATCTGCAGGAACCATTAGTTTGGCTTTTACTTTGCCGTTGATTTGGATCACGATTTCTACTTCGTCGTCAACCATTTTCGCTTCATCGTATGCAGGCCATGCTTCATAGGCAATCGATCCGCTATGGCCGAATTTTGACCAAAGCTCTTCTGATATATGAGGAGCGATAGGCGAAAGCATTTTTACAAAGCCTTCAACATAGCTTTTTGGAAGGACAGCAGCTTTATATGCTTCATTAATAAATACCATCATTTGTGAAATGGCTGTATTGAAGCGTAATCCTTCGTAGTCCTCAGTTACCTTTTTAACGGTTTGGTGGTATACCTTTTCCAGATTCGTGCCTTCTTCAGTGTCCTGGATTTTCGGACTTAATTCGCCGTTTTCTTCAACAAATAAGCGCCAGATGCGGTCTAGGAATCTTCTTGAACCGTCCAAACCATTTGTAGACCAGGCTATCGATGCTTCAAGCGGCCCCATGAACATTTCGTATAGGCGAAGTGTGTCTGCACCATGGCTCGCAACAATCTCATCCGGATTGACTACATTACCTTTTGACTTACTCATTTTTTCATTATTTTCGCCAAGGATCATCCCCTGGTTGAATAGCTTTTGGAAAGGCTCTTTCGTATGGACAACGCCTACATCATAAAGGACCTTATGCCAGAAGCGGGCATATAGAAGGTGAAGAACCGCATGTTCTGCTCCCCCGATATAGATATCAACCGGAAGCCATTCTTTTAATTTTTCAGGATCTGCAAGAGCTTCACTGTTTTTAGGATCGATATAGCGCAAGTAGTACCAGCAGCTTCCTGCCCATTGCGGCATTGTGTTTGTTTCTCTGCGGCCTTTTTTACCTGTTTCAGGGTCCACAACGTTAACCCACTCATCAATGTTGGCTAATGGAGACTCACCTGTGCCGGATGGTTTAATTTCCGTTGTCTTCGGAAGTACTAATGGCAGCTGCTCATCTGGAACGGCTGTCATTGTTCCGTCCTCCCAATGAATAATCGGGATTGGCTCTCCCCAGTAACGCTGGCGGCTGAATAGCCAGTCACGAAGTCGGTACGTAACCTTTTTCGTTCCAATGCCTTTTTCTTCAAGCCACGCGATGATTTTTTCGATGGCATCTTCTTTGTTTAAGTCATTAAGGAAATCAGAGTTTACATGCACGCCATCGCCAGTGTAGGCTTCTTTCTCAACGTCTCCGCCTGCAACTACCTCTTTAATTGGAAGTTCGAATTGCTTGGCAAACTCATAATCGCGTTCGTCATGAGCCGGAACAGCCATAATCGCGCCTGTTCCATAGCTTACTAAAACGTAGTCTGCAATCCAGATCGGCATTTTTTCGCCGTTAACGGGATTGACTGCATAGGCGCCAGTGAATACACCCGTTTTTTCTTTAGCCAAATCAGTACGCTCAAGATCGCTCTTGCTCTTTACTTTGTCAATGTACGCCTGAACCGCTTCACGCTGCTCATCCGTTGTAATTTTATCAACAAGCGCATGCTCTGGAGCCAGGACAGCATATGTTGCACCGAATAATGTGTCTGGGCGTGTTGTAAAAACAGTGAAAGTACCGTCATGGCCATCTATATTAAAGGTAACCTCTGCACCTTCTGAACGTCCGATCCAGTTTCTCTGCATGTCTTTAAGGCTTTCTGGCCAATCCAACAAATCAAGATCCTCAAGCAGGCGATCCGCATAAGCCGTAATTTTCAGCATCCACTGTCTCATTGGACGGCGCTCTACCGGATGGCCGCCACGCTCACTTTTTCCGTCAATAACCTCTTCATTGGCAAGAACAGTTCCCAATGCAGGGCACCAGTTAACAGCTACTTCATCAATGTAAGCTAGCCCTTTTTCATAAAGCTTTAAGAAAATCCATTGTGTCCATTTATAATATTCAGGATCTGTTGTATTGACTTCACGTTCCCAATCATATGAAAAGCCTAGTGCTTTAATCTGGCGGCGGAATGTATTGATATTTTGCTCTGTAAATTCTGCCGGATCATTCCCTGTATCAAGTGCATATTGCTCTGCAGGCAAACCGAATGCATCCCAGCCCATTGGGTGAAGGACGTTATAGCCCTGCATACGCTTCATGCGGGAAAGGATATCTGTTGCTGTATAGCCTTCCGGATGGCCAACATGAAGGCCTGCACCAGATGGATAAGGGAACATATCAAGCGCATAAAATTTGCGCTTGCCTTTATCTTCAGTTGTTTTAAATGTCTTATTTTCGTCCCAGTAGCTTTGCCACTTTTTTTCAATCTCCTGGTGATTGAAACTCATCTTTGTTTCCTCCTATTAGTGAAAATAAAATAAAAAAACCTCTCATCCCATAAAAGGGACGAGAGGATTATGTATAAATCTCCCGCGGTACCACCCACATTAGTGACCATGTCACTCGCTTCATTCATCCTTAACGCGGAATACGGCAAGCATTACTGCTACTTCACACTTGCTGCTCAAAGGCGAGTTCATGATGTGCCCGGCTGACTTGCACCGTCCGTCAACTCTCTACAATCGGGCTGAAGCACCATTACTATTCCTTATCTAAGCATTTATATATATGAGAATATAGCTATTGTAATAAATTTCCCGCCAGGTTGCAAGTAGGCTTATCCTGACAGGAAATTTAATATCTAAAATATGCAGAGAACACCGAATGTGTGCACAATTCCACATGTAATTTATTTTCTAAAAGATTGTTGTTTTTGAATAGATTTGTGAATAGAAACATTGTAAATAAGGTTGGTTGATTGGAGCGTAAGGTGCGAGACTCCAGCGGGAGGAGTGGGACAGGTGAGACCCCGCAGGCGCTGGCGCCGAGGAGGCTCACCGCCCGCCCCGCGGAAAGCGAGCATCCTGGAGCGGAAATCAACCTTTTCTTTCTACTTATTGAAAAAGCAACAAAATTTGTGAAAACAGAAATAAACAGCACCCCAATTACCCAGTGTTTCGCCCTAAATCTACTTCAAATCAGCAAGATGCGGATGGAAGAACCATAGAAGAATTGCGATAATAGGAACAGAAACCGCCAAAGCGATGCCGGGCTTTTTATAATGCATTCGCAGCATAATGAACATTATTGTATTGAAGAGTACAGACCACCAGAATCCCCAGCTGTTATCATATACGAACAATCCCTTCTTAGAAAACAAATACTCCAGCACTGAAAAATAACTGATCCAAACACCTATATATAGGAATTTTTTCTTTAGGTTCTTTTCAGGGAAGTAACGAAGATAGATCATAACGACGACTGGAATGATAATCAAGGTGAAGGTGATTTCAATCAGAGTGTGGTTTAGCCAATCGAAGGTAACGGCCCTGTAAGCCCAAAGCGTATGATTATAAAACAAAAAATTATAAAGGAAGTTTGCGATCATATAAAATTGGACGGTTGGATAATATTCCTTCCATCTTTTCCAATCAACAAATTTCCATGCGAAAAAAATATAAACAAGAACCACCAATAGTAAATACAAAATATCTCCACCAATTACCTGCAGGATTTAGGTATTTCCAATATACCCAAATTTTACGCTATTTTATTCAACTCCAGGATCAATAGAAAAAGAGGGCAGTAGCAGCCCTCTTTAATATGTAGATAAGATTCGATTCACTTGCAGTTCATAAAGGGTGTTTTAGGCCCCTATTATTACTGAACGGTATAGCCTCCATCAATAACTGCCGCCTGGCCCGTAATCCCTTTTGCTGATTCGCCAGCAAGGAAAATCGCATAGTCTGCAATTTCTTCAACGGTTAAAAGTCTCTTTTGCGGCACTAGTGGATAAATAACCTCTTCAAGTGCCTTTTCAAGCGGTACATTTCTCGTTTTGGCAAGATCATTCAGCTGGTTTCTTACCAGCGGAGTATCTACATAGCCCGGACAAATCGCATTAACAGTGATGCCTTCTTCGGCTGCCTCAAGTGCAGCGACCTTCGTAAGGCCAATTACTCCATGCTTCGCGCTATTATAAGCAGCTTTTCCTGCAAACCCTACCAATCCGTTAATTGAAGCCATATTGATGATTCTTCCTGATTTTTGCTTTTTCATAACAGGCATAACATGCTTAATCGCAACGAACGGCGCGGTCAGCATGACCTTAATGAGAAACTCAAATTTTTCAGTTGGAAAATCCTCAATAAACGAAACATGCTGCAGTCCTGCATTATTGATCAGGACATCCAGCGTCCCGAAATGGCTGACTGTTTCCTGGATCGCCTCTTGTATTTCCTGTTCAGAAGTAACATCGCATTTTAGCCCGATCGCTTCATACCCTTCACTGTTGAGAGTTTCTGCAGCTTTTTCGACGGCATCTTCCTGAATATCTGTCAAAACAATTTTAGACCCGTTTTCCGCAAACCTTTTTCCAATTTCGTAGCCTATTCCCTGAGCTGCTCCAGTTATAAATACTACTTTATTTTTCACCATAAGTATTCTCCTTTCAAAAACAAAGCTGGGGCCCGCTTGGATGAGCCCCTGCCGTAGTTAGATTCCTAGTCCAAGAGAGAACAAGACAATAGCCAGCGCAAGTCCGATTAGCGGAACGATAACCGTAACAGCTGCTACAGCTCCATATGCAGCCTGGTGGGTTTCCCCGCAAATCGCCCTGACAGTGGTAACGACATAGCCATTATGCGGCAGCGAGTCAAGGGCACCAGATGAAATGGCTACTGTCCTGTGGAGGGCTTCCGCATTGACACCCATATCCATATAATGCGGCGCCAATATTGGCAATGCGATTGCCTGGCCCCCTGAAGCCGAACCGGTCATACCGGCAATTACACTAACAGCAATTGCACCGCCAATCAGCGGACTTCCAGGAATGTTTGTCATCATATCTACTGCTGTTGCAAATGCAGGCACTGCCTTGGCAACCCCTCCAAATCCAACCACAGCAGCGGTATTACCGATAGCGATTAGCGCGCCAAGTGTTCCATCAGACACAGCATTCCAAAAGTTCGTAAAGTACTTGCGGTTTAACAAATATGTAGCAATGACACCGCCCAATAATGCAAGAATAAGTGCAGACTGTTTAAGCGAATCATGGAACACAAACGAGATAATTAATACAACGATTAACGGCACAACGCCCATGAAGGGGTGCGGCAGCTCTTTATTTTCAGTAACTGGATCCTGTTTGCGCGATTCGAAGGTTTCTCCTTTGTTCACAGCCTTCGTGATCATGCGCTTCAGCCACCAGTATCCGAATATCATCATAAACACAGCTGCGATTAAACTGACTTCCCATCCAGCATATGGAGTGGTTCCAAGGTATTCGATTGGAATCCAGTTTTGGATTTCCGGTGACCCGGCAGATGTCATGGTGAAAGTTACGGAACCAAAGGCAAGTGCTGCAGGGATAAACCTTCTTGGAAGATTAGCCTGCTTAAATAAACTTAAGGCCATTGGATATACGGAAAAAGCCACTACAAACAAGCTGACGCCTCCGTATGTTAAGATCGCACAGGAAGCAACAATGGCAAGTACCGCGTATTTCATGCCCAGCTTATCAACCACCATTTTAGACACACTGTCAGCCGCTCCGCTATCCTCCATTACTTTCCCAAATATCGCTCCCAATAGGAACATTAAGTACCATGAAGTAACGAAACCTGAAAAACCGGACATATAATTCCCGACCAGATTGGCCTCTCCTTCCCCAGCAAGCTGCGGAAACAGCGGCATTCCGCTAAAGACAGCTACAAACAGTGCAGACAATGGTCCTACAACCAATAGGTTCATCCCCCGCATCGTTAGGAAAATCAGCAGGGCGAGCCCTCCTATTAAACCGATCATACTTAGCATTGCATTTCCCCCTTTATTATTCTTAAATAGAAAAAACTAATTGGCAACCTCCTTCTTGTAACCGTTTGCAAAAAATAAGCTGAACCTTCGTTTTAAAACAGCAATCCGATAGTGGCTTATTTACTAATTGACATTGCAAGAAACATGCCAAATAGAACTACTTTATAGATAGGGGGATGATGAACTATTTATGAATCTTTATTCCGGAATTCCGGAATAAGCAAATAGCAAGGCCACCAAATATACCAGACAAGTTTTCAGATAATTATGTCTAAACCTTGATTAATTAAAAAGAAAATTACTACAATAAAAACAGTCCAGAAATTCGGAACGCATTCCGGGTTTCCGGACTACCTTTTCCTGGTTCTTCATTCTTCACCTTTTCTTTATTCAATTCCATATTTTTTTAGTTTTTCATACATAGAAGACTTGCTGATGCCAAGGGCTTTCGCTGCTTCGCGACGGTCATTGTTAAATTTGCTTAAGCTTTGTGTGAGGATACGCTTCTCTGTTTCTTCTAATATATCCTTCAGTTTCTTTTTGCCAACCGGATAAACAGCCGAATCTTTCAGGTAATCTGGCAATGATTCCGTTGAGATGGTTTCATTGCTGGTTAAATGCACGGATGCCTCTAAAACATTTTCCAGCTCTCTGATATTTCCCGGCCAGCTGTACTGGTGAAATTTTTCGATTACACCCTCGTCAATTGCACTGATTCTCTTGCCTGATTTTTTGGTGATTTTTTCTATAAAATAATCAATCAGGATAGTCAGATCCTCCAGCCTATCTCGCAATGGAGGAACCATAAACGGCACAACATTGATCCGATAAAATAAATCTTCCCTGAAACGTTTTTCTTCCATCATTTTTTCGAGCGGCCGATTGGTTGCAGCAATAATTCTGACATCCACATTAACAGGTTCAGTCGAACCAACGCTTTCGATTTCACCTTCCTGAAGAGCGCGCAATAGCTTTACTTGCATATTGAGAGGCATATCGCCAATTTCATCCAGAAACAATGTGCCTCCATCTGCGAGCTGGAACTTTCCTTTTTTGCCGCCTTTTTTCGCACCTGTAAAAGCTCCTTCCTCATAGCCGAACAACTCTGATTCCAGCAGATGCTCCGGGATGGCACCGCAGTTTATTTTTACGAACGGCTGATGGCTTCTGTTGCTGAGCTGGTGAATGCTATGGGCAAACAGCTCTTTTCCTGTCCCGCTTTCCCCTCTGATCAAAACGGAAATATCGCTTGCGGCTACCATTTTTACTTTTTCCTTTAGGCTCTGGATTTGTTTGGAGCTGCCCAAAATATCGTCGAGACTATATTTAACACTTCGGTCAATGTCCTGGATGTAGCTCTGGATTTTTGTCAGCATGCTCTTCACATGGCTGTTCATTTGCATCCATTCCTTTGTATCCCTGAAAAATACAGTCCCAAATGCTCCTAACACTTCCCCTCCCGCAACGATAGGAATGCGATTTGCAATCATATAATTGCCTTTAATGTATTGAAGGTCAGCAATTTCTTCCTTTCCTGTCGCGGCAACAATGTGCATCCGTGAATTTTCAATAACCTGGGCAACATGCACCCCCAGCACCTGCTCCCTCTCGGCCTCCAGAAAATCGCAGTAATTTTTATTGATATAAATAATTTTCCCTTCTCTATCAACTACCACCAGCCAGCCAAAAGCGTTTTCAACGATGGTTTCGACAATTTCAATTGGCAATTCAAATAATGCGTTTTTCATCTTAATCTCCTCTTTTAAGGCAAGCTCCATTTTATTAATTATTTTATCATATTTTTCTGACAACAAATTTGGCAATAAAGGTATTCTTCCCGCTTTTATTGCCCATACCATTATTAATCGGAAGCTTGGGGAGGTGTTTTGCATGAAAGGCATTTATTTTATCAATCCACATTGGCAGTCCGGAAAATTAACAAAAGAGGAAAGTTCTCAGTTACAAAAACAGGCGCTGGAAGATTACATTGAAGAACAGAATATTTTCACCGTAAAACTCAATCAATGGCAGCTGAACGATTATTACACGATTCCGCACGCCCTTCTATATGACTTAAAACAACATAGAGCGGACCTGGATGTTTTGCTTCTTTATTCGGAAGAGGTGCTGGAAGACTTTATTGACTCCTATCCAGCCAGATGGCTTATATTAAAAAGCTTTTTCAATGAGGTTGTATTTGCGGACAAGCAAAAGGAAGAATTTTTGGAAGGCGCCGGTTAAGGCTTCAGATATAGACTTGGCCGATAAAACTGATGGACTCGTTGATCTACCTAAAATTTCGTTGATATATTGATTTTTCCGTTGATATCTGGCTTAATTTCGTTGATATATTCAATTTTTCATTGATATCTGGCTATTTCGCTGAGAAATTTTATAAACAGAAAAACCTGCAGCGGCAAACTGCAGGCTTTTCTTATGAAGCATGTGCCAATTCTTTGGTCTCCTTCAATTTCCGGTCATATACCATGGTTGTTATGATAGCAAAAACATATAATACCATCAAAACAGCAAATAGCATGGAAATTCCATAAAGGTCAACCAAAATACCGCCCAATAAAGGTCCAATCATGCGGCCGCCTGTTGCTGTGCTGTTAACGATACCCTGGTAAAAGCCTTCTCGCCCTTTAGGCGCAAGCTGATTGGCAATCGTAGGCACCGCCGGCCAAATGAGCATTTCGCCAATCGTCAGAATCACCATTGCAGCAATAAAGGCAGAAAATTGCTGGGCGTTTGCCGCTACCGCAAAGGATCCAATAAAAATGACCATTCCAGCGATCATCTGGGACTTTAATGTTTTGAACCATTTTACCAAACCGCTTATAAAAGGCTGGCCAAGAACAATCAGCGCTCCGTTGATAGACCAAAGCAGGCTGTATTGCTTGAGAGAAATATTCATTTCCTGGGTATATGCTGCAATAGTGGATTGCCACTGCACATATCCAACCCAGCATAGTAAATATCCGACACATAGAATGAGTAATGCATATAGCTTTGTATAGTTTTTAACCACTCTATTTTCCTGTAGAATCGATGTTTGCTGGCCTGATATTGTATTAATGCCCCGATATCCGAATACGGCTATCAGCAGAAATACAATGTACATGAGTGTATTTGCCAGGAAAATTAGCTGGAACGAATACGATGCCACTAGGCCGCCAAGAGCTGCCCCAATCGCCACACCTGCATTCTGTGCCACATAAATGGCATTGAATGCCTTTCGCCCGCCTTCCTTCCAAACCGATCCCGCCATGGCAAACATCGATGGAAAAACAATCCCCGATCCAAAGCCTACAAATGTCAGAAACACCATATACGCTGGCCAGCCATGCCAAAAGGTCAGGCCAAGAAGCGCTATTACGGTAATCCCAATTCCGAGTAGAATGGACCGATAGCCGCCTATTTTATCAAAGAGACTTCCGCCAAACAAATTGCCCACGACACTGGCAGCCGAGTTCAGCATAAGGACAAGTCCTGCTACAGATAAAGATTTCCCTAAATGCTCATGAATGTAAATGGTATTTAAAGGCCACAAAAAAGAAGAGCCGGTTACATTCACTGCCATCCCAATAATTAAGAGCCATAAGGTACGCGGCATGTAAAAACGCCCCTTTAACATATTTATTTTACTTGCCGGAAGACACTTGCCCCCGGCACTATATTTCGAAATCCAAAATAATTTTAGTTGTTTTTTCCTGTCCTTGCAATAGTTTTCTATTCGATTATTATAGACAGAATAATTCTACTTTTTGACGCATAATAAAGCCCCGATACGAAGTGTATCGGGGCTTTTCCAAGTTTATTCAGGAGGATTGTTCAGGTTCCGGATGGAATTTTGATTTGACAGGCTGTCCGCCCGTGTTTTCATACTTCTTTTTCGATTGCTTTACTGCATCAAAATCCTGTCCTAGTTCAAGGTCCTGGCTGTTGACTCCGTTTCGTGTCTTTTGTTCAGGATTATTTTGCTTTGAACGTTTTTTTACCAAATCGATCACTCCTTTAATGAGGAAGTATTATCATCTGATTTTGGAGCTGCTGCAGCTGAAGCCTCATCCGGTGAAGCTGTTCGCGCTGCTGGGAATTGGCGCTATGGGCCATTTGAGTAATATCATTATAAGCAGCTTCTAAAGATTGAAGAGCACCGGAGTAATCCTCATCATTATAGTGTTCCTGTGTCCGCCCGGACTCAAACTGCTCTTGTGCAAAGCGGATCGCATCCTCACATTGCTGCAAGAGTGTATCCATCGATTCACGAGTTGCCATTTTACGTTCCCCTCCTTGAAGAATGGGTATAGAAGCATGCATGCTTCATGTATTAGTTTGTACATTTTTCCGCAATCCTTACTCCCCTATTTCCTGCCAATTCCCCTTGGATAAGGCTTTACGTTCATGTTAAGATTAATTTTGTTAAAACAAGCATTGCTATATGGGTGCACTTCAGTGCTACGTAATTTTATTAAAGGCTTTGTTAAAGCTAATTGTTGATTATGGCACTGAGTTACGGAAATCAACAGGCAAAATTAAAAGAGCTTTTATTAAAAATGTATGCTTTTAACCTTTATAGATAAGTTCACAAAGGGAGGGAACAGGTATGGATCTAACGAATCCTTTTCCGTTTGCATCTGATCATAAGCGATACCATACTTGGAATTATCATTTACGGAATGAATTTGGCCATAAAGTTTTCAAAGTAGCATTGGACGGCGGCTTTGATTGCCCTAACCGTGACGGTACTGTTGCACATGGCGGCTGCACCTTTTGCAGTGCGGCAGGCTCAGGGGATTTTGCCGGAAACCGTGCAGACGACTTGGAAATCCAGTTTCACGAAATCAAGGCAAAAATGCACAATAAATGGAAAGATGGCAAGTATATGGCCTACTTTCAGGCTTTTACAAACACACATGCACCTGTAGGAGTGCTGCGTGACATGTATGAAAGAGTGCTCGCACAGGAAGATGCAGTTGGCCTTTCCATCGCGACTCGCCCTGACTGCCTGCCTGATGATGTAGTTGAATACTTGGCTGAGCTTAACCAAAGAACCTACCTTTGGGTAGAGCTGGGGTTACAGACTGTTCATGAGCGGACAGGCCTGCTGATCAACCGCGCACATGACTACCAATGCTATATGGAGGGAGTAAACAAACTCCGCAAACATGGGATCCGCGTATGCTCCCATATTATTAATGGCCTTCCGCTTGAAACGCCCGAAATGATGATGGAAACTGCTTGTGAGGTTGCAAAGCTTGATGTACAGGGAATAAAGATTCACCTTCTCCATTTATTAAAGGGGACGCCCATGGTCAAGCAATTTGAAAAAGGCATGCTTGAGTTCATGTCTCTAGAAGAGTATGTAAACTTAGTATGCGACCAGCTGGAGATTTTACCTCCGGAAATGATTGTGCATCGAATTACGGGAGATGGTCCGATTGATTTGATGATTGGGCCGATGTGGAGCGTTAATAAATGGGAGGTTCTCAACAGCATTGATGCTGAATTAATGCGCAGAAACAGCTGGCAGGGGAAGTTTTATAGCCCAAGCCAATTGGAGGCAATGTCATGAAGCTTGAAAGAATACTACCTTTTGCAAGGCAGCTGCTTGAGAAAGCAGTATCGCCCGGAGACATCGTTATTGATGCCACTTTAGGGAATGGGCACGATACCGTTTATCTTGCCAACTTAGTTGGGCCAAACGGAAGGGTATATGGATTCGATATTCAGGAAGATGCAGTTATTAATACGAAAGCACGCCTGGCAGAGCATGATCTGGCTGACCGGGCTACCCTTTTTCACTCAGGACACGAATTTATACTTGAAAATGTACCGCCAGTTCATCATGGCAAAATAACCGCTGCCATTTTTAACTTAGGCTATTTGCCTGGAGGGGATAAATCAATTGTTACCCGGCCGCAAACAACTATTTCCGCAATCGACCAGCTGTTGGAGCTGATGGCGCCTGAAGGAATCATTCTTTTGGTCATTTATCACGGCCATATAGAAGGAGCAGTTGAACGGGATTATCTGCTCCGTTATGTGAAACAGCTGGACCAAAGCCTGGTCCATGTCCTGCAGTATCAGTTTATTAATCAAAAGAATCATCCTCCGTTTATAGTGGCGATTGAAAAACGGTAAACAAGTACAAAAAGCCTGCGTGAATGCAGGCTTTTATGTTTTTATAAATGCTTTGCCCACCCCGGCCGGCACCATTTTTTGCAGCGCGCGGTAAGCACGTCCGTTTATATAAAAGAAATAACTGACCATTCCGCCCGTTTTGATCATGCCTTTTGCTAATCGCTGCACATTCCTTTGTTTTCTAACTTTTTCATCTGATAAATAGATGCCCAGCAATCCGCGATTAATCAGTTTATGGAAATGCTTATGTGGCAGTTTTTCGGTATGCTTGTCCGCTTCAAGGACAAAGTGCTTGAGACGTGAAAACAGCTTTTCTTCATTTTCATAATAAAAACAAAAGTTTAAGTCCCCGCCTGCCCGATCTTCCTCCTGATCGATCAAATAATCCAGAAGAATGTGGAGGCCCTGGATATAAGGAAAATAGCCGTTGCGGATATTCACCGCATGTTCCTGCTTAAAATCATCTCTTAAGGCGTAAGAGACAAGGCAGAAAATTCCGAGCGTCGATCCGGAACAGGCTGAAAACTCATACCACTCCATTTCCGGAATATCTTCCCTGTATTGGTCAAACCAGTTTTGCAGTCGTGGAACACGCTCCTCCACAACCACATGTTTATGTATTTGCAGATCACAATAGTAGCGGCATAATTCAAGCAAATGGCTTTTTATATGAGTGTAATGCTCTAGTTCGGACAAAACCTCCCTGCAGGAAGCTGCTAGATCCGCAAGATAATTTCCATCATCCTGTTCGTTTCTCATATGATAATAATTTTTACTGGAGGCATCGATATTTAGGGCATCCTCCATTGACTCATGCAAAGCGGCAAAATCTCCAGGATCCAGTGAGGTACTGCGGTCACAAAGGTTATCCAAATAATCGCTGATTGTCTGATAAGCGACAATAAATTTAATGGCTTTCTCGTATTTTGCCTTGGCCATTAAAGACATAATCGCCCCTCCTTCGCAATGGAAGGTTTTGTTCTCAATGCTGGCAAGTGCCTGTTTCCTTAATTCTGGATCTGGGATGGCTTCTGCCCTGCTTTTCCAATATCCCAGCTCTTTGTGGACTGAAGGCAGAACTTTCCGATATACATGTGACATCAAACTAATTGGCATGGAAGGAACACTCATAACATTACCTACCTCCTTTGGCACAGGGCACCCGCTGTTTATTATTTATTAAAGTTGGTTAAACCTCTTAAAGCTATCCCCGAAAACTGCCGGGTTAACTCCAGCTATTTTTCATCTGACAGCCCATTTATTTTTAGAGGTACTAATTGATTAGTGACCTTTTGCTATCGTAAACCCATTATGGGTGTTAATCTTACTCCAAGCAGGCAGAGTTTGAATTTTCCCCTTTTACACAACATAACCTAACGCTTTTAGCTGGCTGTTAACAAAATCCTTCGCATACTCGAAGACTTCTTCCCGCTCAGGTTCATTAAAAACTTCATGATAGCATTTCGGCCATTCTTTGAATCTTTTTTCGGAGAATGGCGCGGAATTAAACCAATCCCTGACTGTAGTCTTATTGACAATTTTGTCATCTCCGCCCTGCAAAACGAGGAGCGGCACATCCTGTATTTTATCCAGATTTTCAAAGGCAATCTTGATGGATGCAACAAGCTCGCGGTACCACCTGACTGAAACCTTGGTTACATACAGGGAATCATTCAAATCTGCGTCACGCACATCCTGATTTCTGGTTGCCATCTCGACAGATAAGCCTGCATCCATTCTCAGGCTTGGCATCAATGTGTTAAGGCCAAGCGACAAAAAGTTAATGATTTTGGACGGCTGTGTGACCAGTCCTAAACACGGAGACGAAAGAATCACTCCAGCCAAATTCATTCTCTCCTCCTGCAGCAGCCTAATCGCAATCAGTCCGCCCATGCTATGGCCCAATAGAAAAACAGGCAATTCGAACTCACATGCAGCCTGTACCCAGTCCTTTACTTCCAGGATATATTCATCAAAGGAATCAATATGGCCTCTTCTTGACCTGGTCGTCATGCCCTGGCCAGGAAGATCTCCCATGATGACATGGAAACCGGCCAAGCGCCACATTTCAATCAGCCAGCCATAGCGGCGATGATGCTCCATAGCCCCATGCACCATGACAATAACGCCCTTTGCTTCTCCATCAGTTTCCCATTTCCACATAGTCCATCCCCCCAGCCTTTTATTACGAACTATCTTATGTAAATATATTATAGCCTAGATGCTTAAATTGTTCATGAATCAAACACTGCTAAAAATACGCTGATTCTTTTCGCTAATATAACGTTAAAAACGCTTCTTGTGATAGAATCAAAATAATCAAACTGCTTATAGGAGTGTTCAAAGATGATCTATCCATACAAAGACAAAGAACCCAAAATTGCAGAATCGGCGTTTATAGCTGATTTTACGACCATAACCGGAGACGTGGAGATCGGCGAGGAATCCAGTGTATGGTTTAATACCGTCATTCGCGGGGATGTAGCACCCGCCATTATCGGCAAAAAAGTCAATATTCAGGACAATTCGGTTCTGCATCAAAGTCCGAATAACCCATTAATATTGGAAGATGAAGTATCTATCGGCCATCAGGTAATCCTGCATAGCTGCATTATCCGCAAAAAAGCATTAATAGGAATGGGCTCCATTGTGCTGGATCGGGCGGAAATCGGCGAAGGGGCTTTCATTGGAGCGGGCAGTCTTGTTCCACAGGGCAAAAAAATCCCGCCTAATACGCTTGCCTTCGGAAGGCCGGCTAAGATAATCCGAGAGCTGACTCCCGAAGATATTCAAGATATGGAACGCATCAGCAGGGAATATGCCGAAAAAGGGCAATACTATAAGTCTTTGCAAAAGAGCTCCAAGTAATCCTTCTATCCTATTCCCTTATAAAATGAAGGGAACAAATTAAAAGAGTATGGGATATTGCCGATAATAAATTTAGGCTTTTTTCGCAAAGTTTGTTGCTTACAAACTAGTTTTAATTACTGAGTTGATTGGAGTGGAAGGCACTTGATCCTCGAAAATGCATTTGCATTTTCTTCGTGCGGTGTTTATTCGAAGGAGCTGATTCAGTGTCCTGCTGGAAGAGAGGGAGCGGGAGACCCCGCAGNNGGGCAAGCTTTATAGTCTAAATAAACAATCTATACAAAAAGAGTCTAAATTTAAAAAGGTACACCGATTTGGCGGGTGAAAAAATTGTATTTATATATAGCGGCAATAGTGGTTTTCCTTTTAATGATTGTGATATTCAGAAGAACATTGCTAAAAACTGCGCCAGTGTTTCTAATCGTTTTCATACTGATTTCCGCTGGATTTGTATATGATCATTTAGTTCGCCCAGCTTCAGCCGTTGATCAGCTAAAGTCTTGGCTAAGCGAACCGGTTAAGAAAACAAGTGCTTTTATAGAGACATCTGTTATTAAAATGAAAGATGCAACACTGATTGATGCTCCCGCTGTTAATCAATTTCCTGAACTGCCAAGAGGGTGCGAAGTAACTAGCCTTTCCATGCTCCTTCAGCATGCAGGCATCCAAGCTGATAAAATTACTCTGGCAAAAGAGATAAAGAAAAACCCTGAACCTTATACTATCGAAAACGGAAAAATTTATTTCGGCCATCCGAATGATGGATTTGTGGGCGATATGTACTCCTTTGATAATCCGGGACTCGGCGTTTACCATAAACCTGTGAAAGAGCTAGCCGAAAAGTATCTGCCAGGTTCCATTAAAGACCTTACCGGGTCCGATTTTACAGAATTAAAAATTCACCTATCAGATGGACGGCCTGTTTGGGTCATTACGAATACTGCATACCGAGTGCTGTCGGAAGATTTTTTCCAAACATGGCATACGCCAAGCGGTACAATCCAGATTACATATAAAGAGCATTCCGTCCTTCTTACAGGCTACGATCAGGAATATGTGTATTTCAACGACCCTCTTACAGGCGAAAAAAACAAACAAACACCCATCTCGGACTTTGAGGAAGCCTGGGTGCAGATGGGAAGACAAGCTATTACCTATCTTTCGCCATAAAAAATGTCCATCAGGATTACCCTGATGGACATTTTATTTTAGCCCTTTAGAGGCTGAAGATCCTTATCTACTAAATACTCTTTTTCAAAGGAGTATTTCTTTTCTACGTAAACTTGATGCCATACCATAAACATTAGAACAGTCCAGATTTTACGGCTGTTATCTGCTTTATCCTGACAATGATCTTCAAGAAGCCTTAACACATATTCTTTGTTGATCAAATGGTCTGTGCTGCTTTCACGAATAATATTTTTAGCCCAATCGTTCATTTCATCTTTCAGCCAATGGCGGATTGGAACCGGGAAGCCAAGCTTTTTGCGATTTAACACATGATCAGGCACAACACCTTCTGCCGCTTTGCGCAGAATGTACTTCGTTGTGCCATTTGCTGTTTTCAGGCTGGTCGGTATGTTGGAAGCTACCTCAAACACTTCTTTATCAAGGAAAGGAACACGAAGTTCAAGTGAATGGGCCATCGTCATTTTGTCCGCTTTTAATAAAATGTCTCCGCGCATCCATGTGTGA
>JAGGRA010000044.1 GCA_018613035.1 Pseudomonas sp. ISL-84
ATAGCCTCAAGTCCAATCCTACACAAAACCCTCGATAACTCCTACTGGAGTAATCGAGGGCTCAAAAGTCTTTATCAACGATATGAAGTTCTGCGTCACACTTAATTGAACCGCCGTATACCGAACGGTACGTACGGTGGTGTGAGAGGTCGGGGGTTAGTCACCCCCTCCTACTCGATTATTCGGGAGAAAATTACAATCTTTATTCATGCGTAAAAAATATGTCAAAATTGGACACGCTTACAATATAGGATGATTCTTGATTATGCTTGAGGCTTTGGTTAAAGTGGTATAAGGGATAAAAGCAGATGTTTATTTTACCGATAAAACTGCTGTTTAAAATTGAGAAAAATGGAGGACATTCATGACACACGTTCGTTTTGATTACTCAAAGGCACTTCCTTTTTTTGGGGAACATGAAATTACATATTTGCAGGATGCTGTAAAAGTTGCGCATCACTCACTTCATGAACAAACAGGAGCAGGCAGCGACTTTTTAGGCTGGATTGATCTTCCTTTAAACTATGACAAAGAAGAATTCTCCCGTATCCAGAAAGCAGCTGAAAAAATCAAAAGTGATTCTGAGGTACTTATTGTAATCGGTATCGGCGGATCATACTTGGGAGCGCGTGCCGCGATTGAAATGCTGCAGCATAGCTTCTACAATGCTCTTCCAAAAGAAAAGCGCGGAACTCCTCAGGTTCTATTCGCCGGAAACAATATCAGTTCAACATATATGAAGGATTTGATGGATCTTCTTGACGGTAAAGATTGGTCAATCAACGTCATTTCCAAATCCGGTACAACAACTGAGCCTGCACTAGCATTCCGTATCTTCCGTAAAATGCTGGAAGAAAAATATGGTGTGGAAGAAGCTCGCAAACGTATCTATGCAACAACAGACAAAGCACGCGGCGCTTTAAAAACACTAGCAACAGAAGAAGGCTATGAGTCATTCATCATTCCGGATGATGTCGGCGGCCGTTATTCTGTTTTAACGGCTGTGGGTTTATTGCCAATTGCCGTGAGCGGTGCAAACATCGAAGACATGATGAACGGGGCTGCGCAGGCGCGTGAAGACTTCAGCAAGTCTGAGCTTCAGGAAAACGCTGCTTACCAATACGCTGCTGTCCGCAATGTTTTATACAACAAGGGCAAGACCATTGAAATGCTGATCAATTACGAGCCAGGACTTCAGTATTTTGCTGAGTGGTGGAAGCAGCTGTTTGGCGAAAGTGAAGGAAAAGACCAGAAAGGAATCTTCCCTTCATCCGCAAACTTCTCTACTGACCTTCATTCATTAGGACAGTATGTACAAGAAGGACGCCGTGACCTATTCGAAACCGTTGTTAAGGTAGAAGAATCTCGCCATGAACTTACGATCGAGGAAGCGGATAATGACCTTGATGGCCTAAACTATCTTGCAGGTGAGACAGTAGACTTTGTTAACAATAAAGCCTTTGAAGGAACAATGCTTGCACATACAGATGGCGGAGTGCCAAACCTGATCGTTTCCATTCCAAAAATGGATGCCTACACATTTGGCTATCTTGTATATTTCTTTGAAAAAGCATGTGCGATGAGCGGCTACCTGCTGGGAGTCAACCCATTCGACCAGCCAGGCGTAGAAGCATACAAAGTAAACATGTTTGCCCTATTAGGCAAGCCTGGATTCGAAGAGAAGAAAGCTGAGCTTGAAAAAAGATTGAAGTAATAAAAGGAAGCGTCTGCCTGATGGTAGACGCTTTTTTTACTGGGAAATTAAGGGCAGCTGCGAACGTGTTTGGGAGAGATGCCTTAATAAAGCTTCGTTTTTTTTGTGTGGCGTTCTTTGCAATCAAATAGGATCACTCTCTTGTTTTATCCGCGAAAATCAAATTAAATCCGCGAAACGAAACAGTAACGATACTATATCCGCTAAACTGATTCATCTCTCCAAAATTGAATTCATGATATCCCTTTCTTTGGAGAAACTAAGCAAAAAGCATGGAAAGGGGATGGATGCAGTGATCGAGATTCCTTCAAAAGTGGAAGGGAAGCATTTTGATTTGTATAAGCTGGAGCAGGCGCTGAAGCCGATTGGGTATTCGATTGGCGGGAATTGGGATTATGACCATGGGTCTTTTGATTATAAGATTGATGATGAGGTGGGTTACCAATTTTTACGGCTGCCGTTCAACGCAATTGACGGGCAGCTTGATGATCCAAGCTGTACGGTGGAATTGGGCAGGCCATTTTTGCTTTCCCACAAATATCAGCGTGGCCTTGATGACCACGCCTATACAGGGAATTTCACCGGCTCATTTGACCAATTTTCAGAGCCTGTGGATAAAGATGCAAGTTTTCCGAAAGAATACATTGATCTGGGCAAAGCGCTTGTCCAGGAGCTGGAATCTGTTTTAATAAGGGACTAGCCTAGTATAACAATCAGCTGATCCTGCTGGAGAATTTTAAAAGGCTGGGGGGGATTGACCAGAGTTTCTTCCCCTCTCTTAATTCCCAATAATAGAATTCCTTCTTTCATCAGCTGCGCACTTAATTCTGCAAAAGTCAAATCAGCCACTTCTTCTGAAGCGGGCTGAAATGTCAGTTTTCGTTTATCGAGCTGACCGAGCAGATCCAAAAAGGAAGTAACCAATTCCTGGGAAGAGATGCTGTTAATCATGACAAAACTTGTGAGAACATTTGTCTGCACAATCTCATCTGCGCCGGCTCTTTTTGCATTTGCTGCCTGTTCAGAAGTAAGTATTTCTACAATACATTGAACATTGCGATTCAGCCCTTTAATCGCCAGCAGGGTTAAAATTGAATTCATATCTGCATGCAGTTCATCTTTATTCTGATCAGCTGTAATGATCACTTTTTGCGCATCAAAAATATTAGCCTTTATTAAAACATCATCACGATTGGACCGTCCCTGTATAAAATGAACATTATTGAAGGGAACCGGGTTTGTCCTCAGCGTATCATCAATTAAGGTGATGGAATGGTTCATGCCATCTTTTCCAAGTGTATTGACTATTTCTCTGGAACGTTCATTCCAGCCGATTACAATGATATGGTTTTTCCCCTTATACTGGATTTTGCCTTCAAGAAAATCATTTTGCCGGGTAACGGCTGCTGTAGCGAGCGAAATAAAATAGGTGGATAAAAAACCTGCTCCTGTAAGGATTAATGCAATACCCACTAATCTTCCCAGTTTGGTTTCTGGCACAAAGTCTCCAAATCCTACAGTGGAAGCCGTAACAACCGCCCACCAAATTCCATCAAAAAAGGTAGGAAACGCATTAGGCTCAATGATATGAATGAGCCATCCATAAAAAATGATTACAATAAGGGCAATAAGCAGAATCCTAATAACAAGCGGCAATCGAATAAAGCTGTAATATAACTGATGCGGCACAATCTACACTCCCAATTACTAATAATTAATTTTCAATTGAAAAATATAAGCGGCATGCATGGAACTGCCAGCCTGCCGCTATCACTATAAAAAAAAGCCATGCCAACATATACTCAATTAAGAATATCGTCTATTGCACGGCTCAGTAGTTGAATGTCTTTGGATATTTCCGTTTTCACGTCGTCAATCTCGCACCTTTCATATTCATCCATGAGAAGGGAGAGTTCTCTCTTTAGTATGACAGCCTCCTGTTCAAAATCCATGATGACTCCCTCCTTTGGGGGTATAAAGGACTATCATTTCGATAGTTGAATTCTCTGTTATGTTACATTTATGTTACCCGAATTTCTTTCGATTTAAACGGTAACAATCATAATTATTTGGACACAAATTTAGAACGAATATACTTTACCCTCTTATGCTGCTCTTAAACCACCTTTTACATTACATAAGCCGGAAAATCCTCAAAGGAATAAAAGATCCCCGGAAAAAATCCGGGGATACTCATTACAAGTTACTTTCGTATTAAGCTATAAACAGAAGCGCCAACTAAATCTCCTGCTTCTTTTAAACGCTCTGCACTGATATGTTCAATGGTATCAAGCGGAGTATGATAATACGGTTCAAGGCTGGCGGTGCCAGGCTCCCGCCTGATAAAGTTAACAGCTGGAATACCAGCATCATGGAAGGAAACATGGTCGGAAGAGCCGCGCTGGTAAAGAACTAATTCAGATGCTGTTCCAATTCGTTCAGCTGTGGCTAGAGCCGTTTCTGATACGAGATTTGGCTGTCCGTCGAGTGTGTTCAGATAGATTGCTGTTGCTTTTTCCCAGGAAGTCCCCACCATATCCATATTAAAATTGGCAATGCTCCGCTTTATTTCATTCTCACTCAATTGGCTGACATAATACTCAGAGCCAACCAGTCCAATTTCTTCTGCACCGACAAAAGCAAATCGCAGTTCTTTATCAGTAGGATAGCTTTTTAAAACCCTTGCCAGCTCCAAAGCTACAGCGGTTCCTGAAGCATTGTCACTCGCTCCTGCAGCAAATGGAACACTATCAAAATGAGCTGAAATGTGGACGATTTCAGTGTCATCGCCCTTAGTTGGCTGCTTGGTGGCAATGATGTTTTGTGATGTAACATTTTCGATTCGTTTTACATTAAATGTCACCCTTTTATTCTGTGCCGCAACATCCTGCAGAAGTGCCTCTCCGCTGGCTTTCGTTATGCTGCCGACCGGTATGTCATAGGGCCCCCCCGATTGAAGGATTCATTGGAGCTGGCTGATCAATATTGTTATAGATTAAAACCCCGACTGCCCCTGCAGCCACTGCATTCGCAACCTTTTCAGCAAAAGAAAAATCCCCGCGAGAGATAAGGGCTATTTTTCCTGCTGCTTCTTCTGTAAAATCAGTGGCTCTCCCTAAGCCAGCATCAAATAACCCTGCAGTAATTCCTTCTTCAGGAGTGGAACCTGAACCGGAAGGAATCGTTATTAAAACCTCTTGCTGATCACTTGTATGCAAGTCTCCAATCATTTTGTCAGGAATGCTGAATTCCTGAGTTTCTACTGTATAGCCATATGATATAAGGCGTTCCCGGATAAAATCCGCTGTCTGCTGTTCCGCTTCCGTTCCAGTAACGCGGGGGCCGATAGTCTCTGTTAAATAACGAACATCTTCGAGCATGCGTTCTGCATCAATTCTTGCAATCACCTTTTGGTCAAATGCTTTCAAACCTGGATTCTCAGCAGCTTTGCTCTCTGCCGCTTCAGCTGTCTGGACAAATTGTACAGGCGCTGCATACAAACTGGAAGCTGTCAGAACTGCTGCTAGCATCACAGTAGCAGGTTTCTTTCCAAATTTCATTTTTTATACCTCCTCGATTAATAATCCAACTACATGTATTCGCTTACATTCATTCGGTTCCTTTCAGCGGAAGGGAAAACGAATCTAATAGCCTAGCCGTTTTTTTAAGAGTAAGAGAAAAGAAATACTAAAAGTTTCTGAGGAAGTTTAAATGAAGAATACTAATTGCCCATTTTTGGAAGGAAATTAATATCCCAAATAATTCCATGACTTTGGAAGTGTGTTAAAGGAAGATGAGCTCAAGATTATTTTCCAAAAACAGGTCTTTCGACTATCGAAATTTATACAGAAATCTCCTATTCTGAAAACCATAAGGGTTCTGATTATTACAGAGAGGAGGAAATCTATGAAAAAAGCAGCTTTAAAAGTGAAGATGGCAATAACCTTTTGCTGATTGCGGGTGGACCGTTGTCTGACCAAGAGAAATTGGCAAGCCCAATAAAGCTTCAGCCGGGCGCAAATAAAAATCAAGGAATGACTCAGTCCATGAACGAAGCCCTATTGTGCTTCCAATATAGTGCGGGGCAAAGGCATATAAGTATAGATGAAAAGGAGGAAGGATCATTCTTTGGTCCCTTCTCTCATGTTTGTGAGAAATATATTTTAGGAGAATAGAACCATTGTCAAAGATGAATAATATGAATTAAAATGTATTTTATCTTATAAATATACAAAACTATTACATCTGGAGGTACATAATGAATAAGAAGAAGGCTCTATCGGGAATCCTTGCAGCAGGCATTTTGGCATCCGTTCCATTGAGTGCTGTTCAAGCGATTACGCCGAAATGGATAAATGTTAATGTATCAGAAGAACAGGACAGCAGTAAATTTAATAACCAAAACTATGATTTTATGAAATTCTCTGAGATTGGCCCTAAGCTGGCAGAGATTGAAAAGCAGTCCAATCGTGTGAAGGTGGAGGTTAAAGGGACTTCTGCAGATGGCTACCCTCTGTATGTTGTAACAATTGCCGATCCTGGTGCACAGGGCAAATTCGGCAAAATCCAGGCTTTAAGAAAGCAAATGTTCAAAAATCCGGAGAAAGCTCAGGACTGGATTGCCAATAACCCGGACTTTAAAGTGCCAATCATGATCAATGGATCCATCCATGGCACCGAATTTGTCGGCAGTGATGCAGTGATGCAGCTGATCGAGCGCTTTGCAACAGAGAATGATGAAGAAACAACGTCAATTCTTGAAAATAACATCCTGATCTTTAACGTAGTGCAAAATCCGGATGGCCGCGTAGATGCAACCCGTTTTAATGGAGAAGGAATTGACCTGAACCGTGACTTTGTTACCCAATCACAGCCGGAAACACAGGAAACAGTTGCGCTAATAAAGGAATGGAATCCAATGGTGTTCCTGGATACACACGGTTATGTTAATTATGACCCAAATAATCCAGGCCTAATTGAACCTTGTACACCGCCTCATAATCCTAACTATGAGTATGATCTGTATGAAAAGTGGGCTCTTGACCAGGCGAAAGCCATGGAAGCTGAAATCGTTGGAGATAAAGCGCAATATGAGGGTGACTTATACAAAAACATGGAGGGCACATATATTCCGCAGCGTGATGATTCTGCAGGCTGGGATGATTATCCGCCAATTTTCACTCCAATGTACGCAATGTACCATGGTGCTTACGGCCATACACTTGAAGCTCCGCAAAATGATGAAGACGGAGTGCGCTGGATGTACAATGCCATTATGGGGGCATTGAAATATGCAACAGAGAATAAGGAAGCAATGATCACGGACCAAATTGAAATGTTCAAGCGCGGCATCAACTTTGACCATCCATTCCATGAAGAAGGATTCTTTCCTAAAGCATATATTCTTCCAGTGAATGAGGAAGATCCTACGGTTACGAACAAAGCTGTTAACCATTTAATGAAGAATGATATTGAAGTTGTACAGGCTGCAAAAGCATTTAATGCAGACGGCGAGTCTTATCCAAAAGGCACATACATTGTACAAATGGATCAGGCCAAAGCTGGCCTTGCCAATACCATGCTTTGGGATGGCGAAGATATAACAGATGATACGCCTGCCATGTATGATATTTCGGCATGGAGCCTTCCGGAGCTTTGGGGCTTTGAAGCCATTGCAGTCCAAGGGGATGTAAACGCAGTTGCATCTAAAGTAACGAATGTGAAAGAACAAGGGTCGGTAAGCGGGAAAGGACCATTTGTTATTCCGAACAGCTCAGTAAAAGCAGTCCAGCTCGTTAACGAACTTCTGCAGCAGGGTGTTGAGGTTAAGCGCGATAGTGAAGGAAACTTCTATGCTGAAGCTGGTGCCAATGCTATTTCAGGAGCAGTTAAAACTTCTGGCTTGTATATTCAGTCAGGTAAAGTCCCAGCAAATGCGGAAGCAATTGAAAATGTGAATGTAGCAATATTAAAAGATGGTGGCATAGGCAAAGCCCAATCACATTCCGGAACAAAGCTCGCGCTTAAGAGACTGGGTTTTGACGTAAAAGAGATTGCTCCATCTGAAGTCGCCGAGAATGGGCTTGCATCTTTTGATGTGTTTGTATATAGCGGAACAGAAGGTTTGATTTCTTTAAAATTAAGTGAAGCCAACAAAGAGTTTGGCCTTCAAAGCCTGGTAGAGTTTGATGCTTTTAAATCCAATTTAGAATCATTTGTAAATAATGGCGGAAAATATATTGCTGTCGGAGCTAGTGCCTCACGTGCAACCAAGACGTTAGGACTTACTGATGATGTGATTAATACTGGCGGTTCTAACAGCAACGGCATTATTAAGGTAGCATACGAAGGAACTGGCGCAACAGCTGGTTACAGCGAGAATGACCTTGGTTTTGTTTACCGTCCTGTATGGTATACAAGCACGGATAATGATGAAGTTCTTGCAACAATTGCGGATGACAAAGATTTCTTTGTTGCCGGACACTGGAAAAATCGTGATGCAGCACAGGGCCAGGCAATCATGGTCAAAGAACAGGATAAAGATGTTACATTAATCGGACTGGAAGCTGGATTCCGCGACCATACAGATTACCTGTTCCGTCTCCTTTCTAATTCCATTTTTGAAAAATAATGAGCATGATCGGGGGGTGTCCAAAAGGGCATCCTCTTTTTGCATGTTCCGCAAAAAGTTATATGCAGAGAAAAAATTTTATACGCAGAGAAAAAAAGTTATATGCAGAGAAATGCCATCTATACGCAGACAAATTTTTTTATACGCAGAGAAATGTAAAATGAGCATTTAATCCAGCCGGCAAATTGTTAAATGAACGCCAATATCCGCTAAAAACTACTCATTTTATCAAAAGAACCTTAAAAGAAAGCTAAATTCAGCAAAAAGTCAGACCATCAGCAATAAAAACGGAATCAAGTCTGAAATGTGCCACTTGAAAAACCACAAACACAATCCTTTTTCTATACCCAAATGGGTTTCTGCGTCCGATTTCACGGGAAAACTATTCCTGAAAGAAGGAAGTGGCAAGAGTGGTTAAAGAATTGACGCTTATTCAGCAAAATGATACGCATGGTAGCATCGAATTGCATCATGAAGCATTTTGGAAAGATGCTGGCATGGAGGTCCAGAAGGTAGGCGGATTTGCCAGGATTGGAAAATATGTTAAGGATGTGAAGAAGCAGAAGGAGAATGTTCTCTTTTTGGATGGAGGAGATTTGTTTCATGGTACACTGCCTCTGGTTGCATCCAAAGGGGAGGCTATTTTGCCAGCCTTGAAGCTGATGGAGCTAGACGGTTTCGTTCCGGGGAACTGGGATTATGCATATGGAAAGGAGCAGCTCCAAAACCTTGCAGGAGAGCTTCCATTCCCGGCCATCGCCTGCAATGTCAATGAAACAGATAAAATTGATTCCTTTATTACCCCCTATTTAATAAAAGAACTGCAGGGTGTGAAGGCGGGGATCATCGGGTTGACCTATCCATTTACAGATGAAACAATGCCGGACAGTTTTTCAGAAGGCTTTGAGTTTTCAAAAGGAATAAAGGAAGTACAGGAGATTATCGAGAGCATCAAGGATCAGACTGATATTATGATCCTGATCAGCCATATGGGTCTTCCGCTTGATGTTGAGCTTGCCAGCAAGACGAATGGGATCGATGTGATATTAAGCGGACATACGCATGACCGGATTGCTTCTCCGATAACAAGGAATAATACATTAATTGTCCAGTCCGGTGCCAGCAGTTCGTTTCTTGGCCAGCTGGATTTAAAGATAGCTGATGGCAAAATTGAAAGCTATGGATATAATCTTATTCCTCTCGATGAAACATATGAAGAAGATAGCCAAATTGCCGAAGCTGTCCGTTCAATTCTCGCTCCTTATGAAAAACAAAGAGAGGAGACGGTCGGAGAAACGAAGACGCTTCTCCATAGAATGACGCTAAATGAAGCCCCAATGGACAAGCTGATTACGGACGCTTATTTGCATGCATTTGAGGCTGATATTGCTTTTTCGCATGGATGGAGGTACGGAACCCCGATTCCAGAGGGAAAGGTCAGCCTGTACGATGTGCATACGATCATTCCGACTAATCCGGAACTGTTTTTGATGGAAGTGGAAGGACAATATTTAATCAAGGCGCTGGAAAAGAATCTTGAACAGGTGTTTTCAGCAGATCCGTTTGGGCAAAAGGGAGGATATATTCTGCGGTCATCCGGTTTATTCATGACCTTCAAACCGTATAACCCAAAGGGAAACAGAATTCAGGAGCTATTGGTGAATGGAGACCCTATCAATCCCCATAAACGGTATAAAGTAGTCGGCGGAGGGGAGCAGCTATTCAAAGGAATGAATAATAAAAAGGAATACCAGGGAATACATGCCATTGATGTGATTAAAAGCTTTCTCGCTGAGAAGGCATTCACTTATGAAGAGGACCGGAAAATTATAAATGTGTAATAAAAAAGACGTGCGCCTGCACGTCTATCTTTGTATATAGTATAAGCCTTGCAGGAACAAGTGGTTTTTCCTTTTTCGAAGAGCTCATCCTCTCTTCTAACTAATCAATGTCCTTCGTCAAGCTTTCCATCATCGCTTCATCCATAGGGCCGACAATTTTCTTTGTGATGACGCCCTTGGTATCAAGGATATAGCTTGTTGGAATCGTAAAAGCCTGATATTGCGGGCCAATCATGCCGTCTTCATCAAGCGGGATGGAGAAGGTAAGGCCGTAGTCCTTGACGAATTTTTCAATATCTTCCCGGCCGTTGTCAATATTCGTGAGATTGACGGCTACGACTTCAATGCCATCCTCTTTATGCTTCTCGTAAAAGTTCTGCATATGGGGCATTTCAGCTTTACATGGCGGGCACCATGTGGCCCAGAAGTTCAAAATGACTTTTTTACCCTGATAATCTGATAGCTTCATGGTTTTGCCATCCAGAGTCGTTAACTCAAAGTCCGGAGCCGGCTTGCCTTCCTGGACCTGAGAGAGATCCGATCCTGGAATATCTTCAGCTGCAGTGATGTCTTCTCCGCTTTCAACCGCAGCATTGCTGGTGCTTTCTTTCTCTGCAGAGGGTTTCCATAGATTGACGAATACAATTGCCAGAGCCAATAAAATGATGGCTACTGATAACAAGTTTTTATTCAAGTCTTTACACCGCCTTAAGAAGTTGGTTTGGCACTTCGTTTTTTATGATCCAAGATAGACAGAGTGTACACCGTTATAGCCAGCCAGCTGAATGTCAGGATTTCAAGGGATATGATTGGCTGAAAAAAGCTGACAACCAGCAGCTCGCTAAGCATCATTAACGCAAATGCCTGCAATGACAGGATTTCTTTTTTCTTTTTCGAAATGGCTCTGTTAAAGCTAATTGATGAATCAGCACCCTTGTTTGACTTAGCACTAGAAATAGTCTGAAAAACAACATAACAAATCAGCAGCAGCAGATGTGCGATTGCAGCAAGGGTGCTTGAAATAAGTGCATATTTAATGCCTTCAAAACTAATAAAGAAGAGCGGAAATAGCTGCAAAGCATCCTGATGTGCGGATGGATATTTTTTACTCACTTTATAGAGAAGGTAAACAGAAAGGGATGCCAGAGCAAGGAAGTGCCCTTCTGTGCTTCCATTAAAATAAACGATGGAAAGAGGCATCTCTATGACCATTTTAAAATGAAAAAGAATATAGCTTAATTTCCATACAAGAAAGTATAAAAAAAAGCTGTTCCAATACCATTCCTCAATCTTTTTGCTTGAAAGATACCTGTACAAAAGCGCTGTTATAAGTAGGGCAAGCAGAACCGCCAGCCAAACTGAAGGGATCGTCACGCTCCCTATATTAAAATAGGTCAATTAGAATCACCAGGAAAGACAACCTTAAAGCTAATATCGATGGTTCCCATCACAGATTGGATCATTCCGCAGTTTTTAACAGTGAGCTCTGCAACCTTTCCTGCTTGTTCTGTAGAAAGTTTCTTATCAGCATGAACCTCTGCGATAAATGAGAGCTTTTCTATCCGGTTTGCTTCATCAGGATTTCTGACAGCAGAAACATTTACTTCAATTTTCTCGATCGCAAACTTCTTCTTTTGAAGGATATTCCGCAGCAAAGTCCCGCTGCAGCCAACTAAAGATGAAACAAAGAGTTCAAATGGACGATAGCCTAATGTATCATCCGGAGATATTGGCAGCTCTCCCAAGCCTAATTTTCCTGTTATCTTTTCTTGATCTACTATAAACTTCATCTCTCCACCCCTTTTCTGCCCATAGTATGTAATGGATTTGTTAAGGAATGATTAAGAAACGAAAACTAAATGTTTTAAATAAGACTTACATTTTCTCAGCGCTCCCTGCTGGAAGCATGATTTTGAAGGTATGCTGACTGCCATCTGTTTTCAAATCAATGTCTCCTTTATGGGCAGTTATAATACTTTTTGCGATGGCCAGCCCCAAGCCTGCTCCATTCACTTTTGTGCTCCTGGACTCCTCAAGCCTGTAGAAACGTTCAAATATCAGATCCTTTTTTTCAGGATCAATGAATTGCCCAGTATGGGAAAAGGTGATGGTGTATTGACTCCCGGTTAAAGAGGCATCTATGGCCAGCTCTTTTCCGGCATTGTAATCAAGTGTATTTTGAAGAATATTTGTAAAGACCTGTTTTAGTCCGTCCTTATTTCCCATTATTAGTGCCTGTTCAATATGGATTTGCTGATTTTCAAAAGAATCGTCAAGCTTTAGCCTGAAGGCATTCAACGATTCGGTCAAAACCTCGTCTATCGCTAAAGGTTCAATGGGTTTTTCCATAAAGTAAATCCCGGTGTTCCAGGAATTGAGTTCTGTTATGAGCTCCACGATCCTGGTGATCCTTCTTGATTCCTCAAGAAGGGAGCCGAACAATTCAGGATCACCTTCCACCACTCCGTTTTGCAGTGCTTCGAGGTAGCCATTGATATTGGTTAAGGGGGTACGAAGCTCATGGGCAATATCGCGGAGCATTTCTTCCCGTTTTTCCTGTATGGATACAAGTGAAGCAGCCATGGAATTAAAGTTTTCTGTAAGCTCCTTTAATTCACCTGATGAAGGAGCATCCACTTTACCGGGGGCTCTGCCTTCTTTAATTTCTTTTGCAGCCAGGGATAAATGCCTGATCGGGCGGACAATTTTCCGGACGGTGAAATAATGGAATAGCCCGGCTATTACAAATGCCGCAATACTAACCATCCATAAAAAACCGTTTAAGGTATCGACCAAATCCTGGCCGGTGACGTCTTCAGAATTAACGAGAAAGCAGGCATAATCCTTAACGGAAAAGCCTGCCAGGAGAATCACAAGCAGTATGACAAGGCTATTTAAGGCAACAAGCTTTGATAACAGGTCGGAAAACTTTTTAAACACCGACAAATTTATACCCCATTCCTCTTACTGTTTGAATATAATCCTTTGGCGTCTTTTCCTTCACCTTTTCTCGCAAATGCTTAATGTGTACATCAATGGTCCGCTCTGAAACTGCCTTTTGGTTATTCTCGTAAATATAGTTCAAAATCTGCTCTCTTGATAAAACCTGATTTGGGTGCTGCATGAACATGTGGAGAAGCTTGAATTCGAATTGTGTCAATTCCAGCGGCTCCCCATCGATCAGGGCCTCTCCCTTTGCCGGTTTGATTGTAAAACCGGTAAAACTTAATTTGCCGCATCTGCTGGCTGTTCTTCTTAATACTGCTTCAATCCGCACCATCAGTTCGGCTGGGCTGAAGGGTTTAACGACATAATCGTCAGCACCCAGCTTAAAGCCCTGGATGCGGCTTTTTTCAGAAGCCTTGGCCGTAAGCATAATGATCGGCATCATGCTTTTGAGGTCTTCCCGGACCCAGCGGCTAATTTCTTCGCCGCTCACACCAGGCAGCATTAAATCGAGGATTAAAATACAAGGATCAAATTCTTCAATTTTCTTCATGGCTTCGTGGCCATCAACCGCTTCTATCACTTCATAACCGTCTTTCTTCAAATAGATCTTTACAAGGTTTCGGATTTTTGCATCATCTTCCACCACTAATACAGATTTGCCAATGAGGTGTTGATCAATCAAGACAATCATCCTTTTTTTAGGCTGTTTTCGAAAACTTTGTTGCTTTTCAAACTAGTCGCGAGGAGTGGTTGATTTCTCTCCAGGATGCTCAAGCTTCCAAGGGGCAGGCGGTGAGCCTCCTCGGTGCAAGCACCTGTGGGGTCTCACTTGTCCCGCTCCTCCCGCAGGACGTTGATTAAGCATCCTTGAATCATCACCGCATGAAGGAAATGCGAATGCATTTTCGCAGGATTAGCACCTTACGCTCCAATTAAACAACCAATCTTATTTATCAATTTTTTTATTCGGAAATCTATTTAAAACAACAATTTTTTAGGTTTACAGTTTCTAGAATTGAAATAAACTGTATGCTGAAAGCCATGCGCTAATTTTTTGCATCTGGCCGCTTAGGACAAGCATTCCCAGTGCAACCATAACCATTCCATTGATAAATGCCAGCTTTGATAAATACTTATTAATTTTTCTCATCGTTTTTAATGAATAAGAAATAACGACCGAAATAATGAAAAAGGGGATAGCCATTCCGAGAGAGTAAGCCACCAATAAGAAAACTCCTTGTCCTAACGTATCGGATGAGCTTGCCAATAATAGTATGGACGAAAGGGCAAGTCCAACACAAGGAGACCAGCCGCTGGCAAATGCCATTCCCAGCAAAACAGAACCAAAGATCCCTTTAGATTTGTTTTCAGATTGAAATCTCTTTTCCTTCATCAAAAATTTGAATTTGAGTAAGCCGGCCATCTGTAAACCGAAGATAATGATCAGCAGTCCGGCTACCTGCATGATGATCATGCGGTAATTCATGAGAATTTTTCCGATAAAGCTGGCAGAGGCGCCGAGTGCTATAAAGATAATACTAAATCCAATTATAAATCCAAAAGAACGCAAATAAAGCTTTGCCCGATCCACCTGCATTTTTGAGTCTTCAATTTTTCCTCCAGTCAGATGGGTAACATACGCAGGCAGCAGCGGGAACACACAGGGAGAAAAGAAAGAAAGTACGCCTGCTGCCAGAGCAAAAAACATTCCAATATCATTCATTAAACATTCACTCCTTTTCACCTTCATTCTGTTATGCTTTTGTTAAAATTTCATTAAAAATAAAAAATGAATTATTTACATGAAAAACCCGGGTCTATTCCATGAACTGTTTAATTACTGATCATTCGGGTACCTTATGAGGTATATAGATGATATTTTATTAGGATATCTAAGGAGGAATTATTATGTATTTTAAATCTTATTTTGATGAACAGCTCGCCCACATTTCCTAAAAACAGGCGAAGCAATCGTCATCGATCCGGCCCGTAATATAAAGCCTTATCTAGAAACTGCCAAAAAAGAAAGCTTCACTATTACCGGCGCTGCCGAAACCCATATTCATGCTGACTATCTTTCAGGAGCGCGAGAACTGGCCCATCATCACGGCGCCAAGCTTTATGTGTCTGATGAGGGAGATAAAGACTGGAAATATGAGTATGTCCAAAATTACGAGCATGAGCTGCTGAAGGACGGATCATCCTTTTCGGCAGGAAACGTTCTATTTGACGTGATCCATACGCCAGGCCATACACCGGAAAGCATTTCTTTTCTGCTGACGGACAAAGGCGGCGGTGCCAACGAGCCCATGGGGATTTTTAGCGGAGATTTTTTGTTTGTAGGCGATGTAGGCCGGCCGGATCTTCTGGAAAAAGCAGCCGGTGCAGCTGGTAGCTCTGAAACTGGTGCAAAAGATATGTTTGCCTCGCTTCGGAAAGTAGAAGAACTGCCTGACTTCCTTCAAGTCTGGCCTGCCCATGGTGCCGGAAGCGCTTGCGGAAAATCACTTGGCGCTGTTCCTATGTCCACGCTCGGCTATGAAAAGAAATTTAACTGGGCTTTCCAAATCAAAGAGGAAGCACAATTTATTGATGAGCTATTGGCAGGCCAGCCAGAACCGCCGAAATATTTCGCTCAAATGAAGAAGCTTAACAAGCAGGGGCCTGATTTACTGAGAAAAGAAGAAACGTCAAAGCTTTCCGCCCCTGTAAAAAATAATGCTGTAACTGTTGACACTAGGCCAGCTGATGAATTTTCCAATGGTCATATCGAAGGGACTTTAAATATCCCATATAATAAGTCGTTTACGAATTGGGCTGGCTGGCTCTTAAGCTATGAAAAGGATATTGTTCTTATTGCGAATGAGGAAAATCTTGATCAAATCACAAGATCCCTGCAGTCAATCGGCCTGGATCAGGTAACAGGTTACTTTGATTCAAACGAGCTAGCTAATCATACGGAATCCTATGAAAATATTGAGCCGGAACATGCGAAAAAACTCCTTGAGAGTGATGAATACTATCTTCTGGATGTCCGCAGCCAGGATGAATGGAACAATGGCCATATCCCGGGAGCGCATCATTATATGCTCGGGAATTTGGAAGATAATATGGAGGAGATTCCAAAAGATAAGACACTTATGGCCCACTGTGCCTCTGGGGCGCGGTCCGCTATTGCTGTCAGCCTTCTGCAGGCCAATGGCTTTAAGGATGTCCTCAATGTAAGAGGCGGATTCAATGCCTGGAAGGAAAAAGGCCTTCCGGTTAAAAAATAAACGTATTATTTGACTAACTGCATGCTGAAGCCATATAATTTAAGTAATAAAATAGTTCGGATTCTTCCTTAAAGGGGAGTAGCTGTTAAGTAGGGCCGTCAATACGAGATGCATATCTCCGGCCTTACTGGCAACAAACGTTGCTGGCGAGACCTTTACCATTTATTTGGTAAGGTCTCTTTTATTTTAAAGGGCGCTGAGACCGGATAAATGGTCCAGCGTTCTTTTTATTTGGCTGTTTTCTAAAAGAGTGTTGTTTTTTAATAGAGCTGTGAAAAAACATTGATAAAAAGGTTGGTTGATTGGAGCGTAGAGGTGCGAGACACCAGCGGGAGGAGTGGGACAGGTGAGACCCCACAGGCGCTGTGCGCCGAGGAGGCTCACTTCCCACCCCGCGGAAAGCGGAAATCAACTTCTCCTCACTACTTGTTTAAAAAGCAACAAAGTTTACGAAAGCAGCCATTTATTTAAAGGCAGGAAGGGTCCGATGAACAAGGAGGTTTTCGGGATGAATCGATATAAACAGCTTGCAGAGAGCGTTAAGTTTTCCAGAAGCAGAAATTGGACCAGGCTCCTTGAAAAGGATGATGCTTTGGAATGTATCGGAGCAGGGAGAAGTGCGTTTGCGTTTAGGGTGAAAGAAACAAACCTTGTTTTAAAAGTATTTTTCCCAGAGTTTAAAAGAATTGCACAGGCTGAGGCGGAGATTTATGAAGCTCTTCCTGATCATCCTTATTTCCCGGCCTTGTACGATTCTGGCGAAAACTATATTGTGATCGATTATGTGGAAGGCCTCACTTTATTCGAATGCCTGGCTAAAGGAGTTCCAATCGAAGAAGAGAAAATCAATGAAATAGACGAAGCGTTATTTTTGGCAAGGGAAAAAGGTCTGAATCCTTCTGACATCCATTTACGCAATATTATTCTTACACCGGAAGGCCATATAAAAATCATTGATGTGGCACGGTTTAAACAAATTAAAAAATGTACTCAATGGGATGACCTGAAACATGCTTTTTATACATTTTACAAAAAACGGTATTTTCCAAAGAAAATCCCGGTGTTAGTCATGAACATGATAGCTGCTCTTTATAAGAGAAAGATTGTACGGCCCGGGTCCTAAACAGTTCATTTGATCTCGTTTTTTTCTTTTGAAATAATGGAAGAATAAATCCGCAAATGAAGAAAGGGGCATGAACAGATGAAGGTTCTTATTGTTGGAGCAAACGGCCAGATTGGGAAACAGCTTGTAAAGCTTATAAATGAAAGCAGTAATCACACAGCACGGGCTATGGTTAGGAAAGAGGAACAGGCTGGAGATTTTGAGAAAATGGGTGTGGAAACGGCATTAGCAAGTCTTGAAGGGACGGTCGGAGAATTGGCGGAAGCTGCAAAAGGCTGTGACGCGATTGTGTTTACCGCCGGTTCAGGCGGGCATACTGGCTATGACAAAACACTTTTAATTGATCTTGATGGGGCCGTAAAAACAATGGAAGCGGCACAGCAGGCAGGCATCGATCGTTTTGTAATGGTCAGCGCCATCCAGGCGAACAATCGGGAAAAATGGAGCGACGCGATTAAACCTTATTTTGTCGCTAAGCACTATGCGGACAGAATGCTGGAGAATAGCGGTTTAAACTATACAATCGTACGCCCGGGCGGACTGACGAATGATCCCGGCACAGGGAAAATCAAAGCAGCAGATAATCTAGAGCGTGGATACATCCCGCGCGAAGATGTAGCCAAAACCATTTATGCTGTCTTAGATAAAGAGAATACCTTTAAACGTTCGTTTGACCTGGTGTCAGGTGAAGAAGATGGAGAAACCACTTTAAAAAATCTATAGAAACCCCACCCGGTGTGGCTGGCCCACCGGGATTTTATTTGCCCTGTTGTCAATTGGAAAAACATAGTATAAATTCCTTTCGTTCGAACAGATTAATAAAAAAACGGGAGTCAGGGCAATGGATACATAAAGAGTCTATACCGTGTTTAGGGGATATTATGAAATACAGCGGGTAAGGTTTAAAGCTGATGATTGCGCGGGCTGAATGGAGCAGCCGCCGGAATCAGCAGACAGAAAATCATTCTATAAATTGGGCTAGCTGAAAAACGCCAAGGGAAGATGTACTTGATTGGCGTTTTTTTCTTTCGTTTTAACACCGCTTCAAATGGGAATAGAAGGATGAGGGATTTACATAAACGTATTTACTTCACATTTTCCTCATAAAGATGTTGTTAAATTGTAACGGTCATGGGCTCTGAAATGTGGAATAATGTGATGTAGTGAGCATTCATATAGGAGTGGTTGAATGTATAAAAAACAGGAACGAATCTTAATGTGGCTGGCCTTTGCTGTAGCTTTGATCATGGGCCTTTCTTTTATTGGTCGCATCTTTGCAGGGTAGAAAAGGGGGATGTTAAATGGGAAATGAAGAATCAGTCTTTTTCAGCCGTGTCTTAACCGAGCTGACATTATCGTTCCATATCATTTATGCAACTATTGGTGTGGGCATCCCGCTAATGATCATGATTGCACGATGGGTGGGAATCAAAAAACAGGATGAGCATTATATTTTGCTGGCGAGAAGATGGACGCGCGGCTTTGTCATTACCGTTGCTGTTGGTGTCGTTACAGGTACCGCCATTGGGCTGCAGCTTTCACTGCTCTGGCCTAACTTTATGGAGCTTGCTGGGAACGTCATCGCCCTTCCTTTGTTTATGGAAACCTTCGCCTTTTTCTTTGAAGCAATTTTTCTCGGAATCTATCTATATACATGGGACCGGTTTGAAAATCAGAAAAAGCATATGCTTTTATTGATTCCAGTTGCGATTGGGGCATCGTTTTCAGCTGTATTTATCACGATTGTGAATGCTTTTATGAATGCTCCGCAGGGCTTTGACATTGTCAATGGTCAGCTTGTCAACATAAATCCGGTACTAGCGATGTTTACACCGGCCATGCCAACCAAGGTTGCGCATGTGCTGTCAACCGCCTATATGACGTCAGCGTTTGTTCTGGCATCAATTGGCGCTTACCGCCTTCTTAAAGGGTCAAACCATGTGTATCACAAGAAGGCTTTATTTTTAACGATGAAAATCGGGCTGATCTTCTCAATCGCCACAGCAGTAATAGGCGATTTCTCAGGAAAATATCTGGCTGAATACCAGCCGGAAAAACTGGCTGCAGCCGAATGGCATTTTGAAACAGAAGAAGGAGCACCGTTAATGCTTTATGGAGTGCTGGATGATGGTGAAGTGAAATATGCGATCAAAATCCCCTATGCACTAAGCATTCTTGCCCATAGCAATCCGAATGCGGAAGTGATCGGGCTTGAGGAATTTCCGGAGGATGAAATTCCGCCGCTTTACATCCATTATTTATTTGACATTATGGTGACCATTGGGATGTGGATGACTGCACTTTCTCTCTTATACGTAGTTGGCACCTGGCTTAAAATGCGCTTTGTTTCATCTAAATGGTTCCGCTGGCTGGTTGTTTTGGGCGGTCCTTTATCCATGATCGCCATTGAAGCAGGCTGGTGGTTTACTGAAGTTGGGCGCCAGCCATGGGTGCTCCGCGGGATTATGCGAACAGAAGATGCCGCAACAACAAGCGGCCAGGTAGATCTTATGCTGCTTCTGTTTGCCGGGTTATACCTTGTGCTGGCAGTTGGAAGCATAGTCGTCCTCACCCGCATGTTCCGCAGAAATACAGTGGAGCAGGAACTGGCCGACCGTGATTTGGAGAAAGAAGGTGACCTGCGATGACATTGGAGGTAATCGGAATATCCGTCCTGTGGCTCTTTCTGTTTGGCTACGTCATCGTCGCTTCGATTGATTTTGGTGCAGGCTTTTTTAACGCATACAGCCTGTTCCGTGGAAAACAGCATATTTTAACAAGGATTATCCAGCGCTATTTATCACCGGTTTGGGAAGTGACCAATGTATTCCTTGTATTCTTCTTCGTAGGAATTGTCGGTTTTTTCCCTAAGACAGCTTATTATTATGGAACCATTCTGCTTGTACCGGCAAGCATCGCTGTTGTTTTGCTTGCCATTCGCGGTTCCTATTATGCTTATACAACCTATGGCGGTCTCAAGCAAAAAAAATGGACCTATCTGTATGGTCTCTCCGGGCTGTTTATTCCCGCTTCATTGTCGATTGTTTTGACCATTTCAGAAGGCGGGTTTGTTGGTGAAACATCAGCAGGGCTGGAATTGGATTATTGGTCACTGTTCACCAGCCCGCTGACCTGGAGCATCGTCGTACTCAGTTTGGCAGCAGTATTATACATTTCGGCCGTCTTTTTAACATGGTATGCCCATAAAGCACAGGACCAGCCGGCCACAGAGCTGCTGCGGAAATACGCACTCACCTGGTCAGTGCCGGCCATCATTACAGCAACAGGCATTATTGTTGAACTGCAGGGCCATAATCCTGAGCACTTCAGCCGGTTAATGGATTTATGGTGGCTGTTCGGCATCTCATTTATTATGTTTGCCGGTACAGTCTATCTAATATGGAAGCGTAAATCATATGGAGTTGCATTCGGCCTATTAACAGGGCAATTCCTGGTTGCCTTCTTTGCCTATGGAGTCTCACATTATCCGTACCTACTCTATCCATACCTGACTATATACGACAGCTTCACAAACGAAGCAATGGCCATTGCCCTCATCATCGCATTCGTCGCAGGACTGGGACTCCTGCTCCCATCCTTGTACCTGTTGTTACGGCTGTTCTTGTTTAACAAGGTTTATGTTCAGGGGAAACGGAATGACCATGCATAGGAGGGATGAATCATGGCGGAATTTGTAATGTTCTATGCTCCCTTTATTGTGATTATTGGATCCATTGCTGCTGCCTTTTGGCTGGCGGGGAAGGATGAGGGGATAGAGGAGTGAAGTGGAAGGCCAACCTGATTTATGGGTTGGTCTTTTTTTATCAGAAAATTTATTATAATTGGTTGACAGTGGATTAGAGAGGTGGTATTTTTATCTTAAGTTGTTCTTTATATAGAACTTATTGGGCTTTTTATAGAAAATGTGTTTGATAAAAAAATCATTCATATTAAGAAGGATTAATGTGTAGATATATAATTATGTTTTTGTGTTCTTTAATAAGAACAAATTTATTAATGATAGTGAATATATAATGTTTCACAGGAGGCAATAATGAGTGCAATCGCTGGGATTTACAACTTAAACGGAGAACCGGTTTCTATCGAACAAAGTGGCGGAATGATGAAGGCTTTTGAAAAATTTCCTGCAGATGATATCCAAACCTGGCACAAAGATAACATTTTCCTAGGCTGTCATGCCCAATGGATCACGCCAGAATCCATCGGCGAACAGCTGCCATTCTATGACTACCAAAGACTGCTCGCCATCACAGCAGACGCCATCATCGACAACCGTGAAGAACTCTTCGAAAGACTCCAAATAGACCGGGAAGACCGAAAAAAGATAACAGATAGCCAGCTGATTTTGCTTGCCTACCATAAATGGGGGGAAGAGTCACCGAAGTTTTTGGTTGGGGACTTTGCCTTTATGATATGGGATGAAAAAGAGCGGAAGATGTTTGGGGCAAGGGATTTTTCGGGGGCACGGACGCTTTATTATTATCGGGATAATCGGAGGTTTGGGTTTAGTACGACGATTCAGCCGTTGTTTTCGATGCCTATTGAAAGAAAAAAATTAGATGAGCAATGGATTGCAGAATTCATAGCGAATCCGGGATTTTTTGAATCTGTTAATTCCTCTTTAACTGTCTATAAAAACATTAAACAATTGCCGCCATCCCATTCTATTACTATTGTAAATGGGCAGGTCTCCTTAATAAGATATTGTACCTTAATAGAAAGTACAAAGCTGAACTTAAATTCTAATGAAGAATATATAGAGGGCTTTCAGGAAGTTTTTCAAAAAGCTGTTGATTCAAAGCTGCGTACCTATAAGAAAGTTGGGGGGCATCTAAGTGGTGGACTGGATTCAGGTTCAGTAGCGGCTTTTGCTGCTAAAAGGCTTAGACAAGAAAATAAGCGTCTTTATACCTTTAGTTATGTACCTGTAGAAGATTTTGTTGATTGGACACATAGAAGCAGGATCGCTAACGAAAAGCCATTCATTGAATCGACGGTCAATTTCGTTGGCAACATTTCACCCAACTACTTGAGTTTTGAGGACAAAAATTCCTATACGGAAATTGATGAATGGTTAGAAAGCTTGGAAATGCCATATAAGTTTTTTGAAAATACATATTGGCTAAGAGGAACTTATGAAGAGGCAAGTCGGCAGGGAATAGGTGTTCTATTAAATGGGCAAAGAGGAAATTGGACAATATCCTGGGGGCCAACCTTTGACTACTATGCACTTTTAATCAAACGTCTTAAGTGGATTAAGCTTAATCAAGAAATGAAAGCGTACTGCCAAAACATGGGGACAGGTCGAAAATATTTGTTGTCTATTGTAAATAAGAAATTATTACCTTTGATTTATCAAAGGCGTAACGTAGATGATGAGTTTCCCATGTATATAAACAATGACTTTTCTTCCAAAACAAAAGTTTTTGATATCCTGAAAGATCATGGTATTGATATTAAAGGCAGAGTTGGCTCAAATTCTTATAAAATTAAAAAGGACCAATTTCAAAAATTATATTTTTGGAATATAACTGGTACTTATGGATCGAAGTTATCTTTACGTTATGGACTAGTAGACAGAGACCCAACAAATGATCTAAGAGTTATTCGTTTTTGCCTTTCTGTTCCTGAAGAACAATATGTCCAAAATGGCTTGGATAGAGCTCTAATAAGAAGGGCGACAAAAGGATATTTGCCAGAAGAAATACGTTTAAACATGCGCACTAGGGGAGTTCAAGGTGCAGATGGTGTTCATCGGATGAGAGCTATGTGGAGTACCTTTATAACGGAGATTGAACAATTAAAAGAGGAACCCTTAATAAGGGAAATAATTGATATTAATGTAATAGATAATTGTGTTGCGAATATTAAAAATGAACCCAAGCCGAAGTTAGCGTTTGGCTACGAATTTAAGGTCCTGATGCGAAGTTTAATTTTATACAGGTTTTTTAAGAAGTCATTATAAGAAGTCATTAATTGAAGGGAGGTGACATGATGAAAAAAGTTTGGTTAAAGCCAGAATTAGAAGTACTTAATATTCGTATGACTATGGGTGGCCCAGGACTTAGAACTCCTGATGCTGTGCAAACAGATCCCGATGCTGATGAACACGAGGATGAAGTGCTTCATCATAGTTGATTGTTAAATGTTCCTATGTTTCAGCCCTTATATTGAAAAGTATAAGGGTTTTTTTAGAATATTTCATTTAGTCTCCATTGTATGCCGCCAAAAAAGAAAATCTTGTGGATTTCCGGAGGTAATATGCTAAGTACAAGATGTCAAGTAATTTATCAAGCTTATGGTTTAAATATTAAAAGTGAATTGCCCTTGCCGGAAATACCTATGAAAGTTCCTGAAGGGGAAGATATAGACATTACTATTAAGCTTGACGATTTAACAAAGTTATGGAATGAAGTGGTTGAACCTAATCGCCATTTTTACGTAAGAGATAATACTGTTCTATTTCAGATTCCTAATACGGCAACTTATTATGTAATGAATGGAAAACAAATTATAGTTTCACCAATGGATGGGACCCACGCTGATAAAGTCCGCTTATATATTTTAGGAACATGTATGGGTGCACTGCTAATGCAAAGAAAGATACTTCCCTTACATGGAAGTGCGATTGCGATTAATGAAAAGGCTTATGCAATTGTAGGTGATTCAGGGGCGGGCAAGTCTACCCTAGCTTCAGCATTTTTAAATAAAGGATATGAATTAATAAGTGATGATGTTATACCAGTAGCTTTTTCAAATGGAATTATTCCTATGGTTAGTCCTTCATATCCTCAGCAAAAACTTTGGCAGCAAAGCTTGGATGCTTTTGGTATGGAGTCAAAGGGTTACATTCCTATATTTGATAGGGAAACAAAATTTGCAGTTCCTGTAGAGTCAAAGTTTGTATCTAAATCACTTCCGTTAAAAGGAGTATTCGAATTAGTAAAAACAGGAACAGATGAAGTTATGATAACGCCTATCGCTAGTCTCCAGAGACTACATACTTTATTCTGTCATACGTATCGCAATTTCTTAATTGACCGTTTGGGCTTAAGAGATTGGCATTTCAGTATAACAGCAAATATTGCTGATAAAATCCAGCTTTATCAATTGCAGCGCCCAATTAACCGATTTACAGCCCATGATTTAACATCCTTAATTCTAAATACAATTAATGAGGGGGAATAAGTTATGATTACAAACGATAAAATCTCACTTTTCCAAGAAGTTACTCAAGGAAAAGGCAATATTGTAAGCAGTATGGGTGAAGAAAAAGTTATGCTAAGTATAAACAATGGCAAGTATTATAACCTGGGAGAAATGGGCGGAGAAATCTGGGAATTAATGCAGGAACCAATTCAAGTAAAACAAATAGTATCAATATTGATGTCCAACTATGAAGTCGACCAACTGGAATGTGAGGAGCAAGTTATCGCCTTTATAAATATGTTATTGGATGAAGAGTTAATCGAAGTTATTAACTAAAGCTTTTTAGTTAATTTCTAAGGGGAAATAATAATGAAAACTTTACTTAAACTAAAGGAGTTTATATTCATTAATACAAAAACAAAATTTCTTTTTATTGAAGCGTTTCTTTTTTTAGGATGGGCTCGGTTTCTAAAAGTGATCCCATTTTCTAAAGTTGCCTCTACTTTAGGTGATCAAATGAATGAGACGTCTCATGAAGATATAGTTTCGGATAATCTAAAAGTAAGGGAAATCTCCCATGCTATCCATATTATGAGCAGATTTACTCTTTGGGAAAGCGAGTGCCTAGTCAAAGCAATAGCTGGCATGAAAATGCTTGAAAGGCGTAATATTGAAAGTACTCTTTACTTAGGAACTGCCAGAGATGATACTGGGAAAATGATTGCTCATGCATGGTTGAGAAGTGGTCCTATTTATATTTGCGGTTCTGAAGAGATGGATAAATTTACTATTGTAGGGATGTTCGCTAAGAAGATTAGCAGCAATTTATCAGAAGGGAAAAGCTATGAACAATAAAATAAACCTCGATCTGTCTAAAGTTCCAAAAGAATTGAAGTTAATACTTGAAATAATTAAAATTGATAACCACGATAATCCTTCTAATAAATTGGACGATGATTTCGACTGGGATTTATTCCTTCAACTAGCTCTACATCACCGCCTCTATCCAGTGTTATATTTAAAATTATTAAAAAGGGATCATAGATGGATACCTTCGAAAACTATTGATTCCTTGTCCAGGTACTATAAAAAAAACACCTTCAAGATGCTTCATTTGTGTGGAGAAATGGAACAGCTAAGTAAGTTATTTATGGAGCATGACATACGCCCTTTATTTCTAAAAGGTCCTGTTCTTGCTAAAGACCTTTACGGAGATATTTCAATGCGAACATGCGGAGACCTGGATATTCTTATCCCTATCGGGGATTTAGAAAAAGCCAATGATCTCCTTGGAGATCTAGGATATAAAAAAGATGAATATATACAAACGCTCTTAAACGATTGGAAATGGAGACACCATCACTTTACATATTATCATCCAAACAAAGGTACTAAAATTGAAATTCATTGGAGACTTAATCCAGCTCCCAGCAAAGAGCCAACCTTTACTGAACTATGGAGCAGAAAGAGAGAAAGTTCAATCACAAGCTGTCCGATCTATTGTATGAGCAAAGAGGACTTATTCTATTTTCTTGCTACACATGGGGCACGGCATGGCTGGTCACGCCTGCGGTGGCTGCAAGATATTCATGAACTTGTGAAACTGGACTTAGATTGGAAAACTATTAATCAATTATTAAGAAAACTTAAAGTTCCTCATATAGGAGGCCAATCTCTAATTCTAGCTTCACATTTGTTTAATACAACCCTAAATGAGAATATGTTCCCATTAATAAAGGGGTATCTACCGACTAAATTGGCTCAGGATGCAATATTTTATCTGGAAAAAATGGTGAATTTACATACTAACCCTGTTCCTAAAGATATTACTAAATACCATGCAATACACTTATTTTCGTTAATGTCTTTTCAGCAAAAATTCATTTTTCTCTTAAGTATGCTGCACCCCTATTACACCGATGTAGAGACACTGCCTTTACCAAAGAAATTTCATTTTCTATATTATCCGCTCCGGCCATTCCTTTGGGTCTGGAGAAAAGCAAGGAAACAAGCATTGTCTTAGGAGGATTTAAGGTGAAACAAGTTTTCTTTTTTTTAAAACAGCTATATTCTTATTCTGGGAAAAAACTATATCTTAACCTTCTGGCTATGGTGCTGATAAGTTCTTTAGATGGAGTTGGATTGCTGCTGTTAATTCCTGTCATTAGTTATAGTGGAATTATGAGCTTTGAAGAAGGAAACTCAGCAGCCACAAATGCCTTTGATTTTCTTCAGCAATTACCAACTACATTCGGACTGTCTTTTATACTTTTAATGTTTCTGTTTGTGAATATCGTCCAAAATTTACTTCAACGATATGTGACAATTCAAAACGTAAAGCTTCAGCATGGATTTGCCCGTTATCTACGAGTAGAGATTTACAGGGATCTGCTCCAAGCAGATTGGGGTTTTTATGTAAAAAGAAGGAAGTCTGATCTTATAAATACGATCACTTCGGAATTAGCACGTGTTAATGGCGGAATTAATACTTCTTTACATTTTATCACAGCCATTATTTTTACATTCATTCAAATTGGAATTTCATTTATACTATCCCCCTCAATCACACTATTTGTATTATTAAGCGGTTTGTTTTTATCTATTTTTGCGCGTGGGTTCATAAGAAGGTCACGCTTACTTGGAGGAAAAACATCTGAAGTAGGGAGAAGTTTTTTGGCAGGTATTACAGACGACTTTAATGGCATTAAAGATATTAAGAGCAATAACCTTGAACAATCAAGAATGAAATGGTTTCGTTCCATAACACAGCGTATTTATAATGAACAAATGGAATATATAACATTAAAAACCTCTTCGCAATTCTATTATAAAGTTGCGTCATCTATATTCATTACTTTCTTTATATTCTTATCTGTAAACTTATTTCATTCACAGCCAGCCCAGTTAATGATAATTATAATTATTTTTACAAGGCTATGGCCTAGAGTAACAGGTATTCAGGCAAACTTAGAACAAATAGCAACATCCATCCCGGCACTTAAATCCGTCATACACTTGAAAAATGAATCCCATGCAGCTAAAGAATTCGAGGATTTAGATATTAAAAGAACCGATTCTTTAGAAATTAATACTGGAATAGAGTGTGAAAATATATATTTTCGATATAATCAAAATGAAAATTTATATGCCTTAAAGGGGATTAATGTACTCTTTCCATCCAATAGAATGTCAGCAGTAGTAGGCAAATCTGGAGCAGGCAAAAGCACTTTGATAGATCTTTTAATGGGGCTAAACAAACCTGAAAGTGGAAATATTTTAATAGACGGGAAGCCTTTATCAAATGAAAATTTATTTGCATTAAGAAGCTCTATAAGCTATGTCCCTCAAGATCCCTTTCTGTTTAATTCATCAGTAAGAGAAAACCTATTATTAATTCAACCGGATGCATCTGAGAAGCAGATTTGGGAAGCCCTTGAGTTTGCTGCAGCTGATTTTGTAAGTAATCTCCCCCAAGGTTTGGATACTTTAATTGGCGATAGGGGAATCAAACTTTCAGGAGGAGAAAGGCAGCGTCTAGTGTTAGCCAGAGCTATTTTAAGAAAGCCTTCTATTCTCATTCTTGATGAAGCCACTAGTGCATTAGATACAGAGAATGAAACTAAAATCCAAGAAGCTCTCGAAAGGTTAAATGGAAAGATGACCATTATTGTAATAGCTCATCGCCTTTCTACTATTAAAAATGCCGATCAGGTTGTGGTTCTGGATAAAGGGGAAATTATTCAGCAGGGCGAGTTTGGCCAGTTGGCAAAGGAAGAAGGCAGCATGTTTAGTAACTTGCTAAGAAAACAGCTGGAAACCGCTGTGTAAAAATAAAAAGTAAATTTTAAGATTGGTATTGACTTGTTCTGTATAGAGAACTAAAATAGAGACATGATAAGAAACTGCTAGTAAAACGATTGCTAATTTAATTACTGTTTATGTTTGTTATTTTTTTGGATTAATTGTTCTCTATTCAGAACGTTATCTTACCAATAAGGTGGTTTTTATGAGTCATTTCCAGGATCAAAAAGTTGCTAAAGAAATTAATCTTAAAGATCTGTATAGAGTAATTAAAAAAAGGTATTGGATTTTAATTTTATTTGCAGGGTTAGCCACGATAGCAGGATGGTTTTATAGCAGCATTAATAAAACGGTTCCTTTATATGATACGTCAACCAACATCATCATAAATGCTGAGTCAGGATATCGTAATACCCTTCAGGTAATTATTAAGGACACAACCGTTTTAGAAGAGGTTATTAAGGAACTCGGGCTTGAAAAATCCCCAGAGGCATTGGCTGCATCCATCAATGTTGCAAGCATAGATGATACACAGGTTGTAAAAATTAGTGTGATTGATACGGATCCGAAAAGGGCTGCTGATATTGCGAATGCAACTGCTGGAGTGTTTATAAAAGAAATTCCCCAAATTATGGACTTTGATGATGTACGCATATTATCAAGTGCCAAAGTAGATCCGATACCAATTAATGAGAGCAACCAAAGCAAAATTATTCTCGTCGCATTTATATTTGGAATAATTGCAGGAATAGGATTAATCTTTTTAATTGATTCATTAGATGATTCAATCAAATCAGAGCGTGATATTGAGATGCTACTTGAACTCCAGGTTTTAGGGAGTATTTCGAAAATGAATAAAAAGAATATAAATAAAAAGAAACTTAAAACTAAAATAGAGTTCAGAGGTGAGACGATTGGTTTTAAGTAAAAGAAAACCCTTGGCTTCCACAAAAAAAAGAAACTTAATTACGTACACTAATCCTGATTCGATCATTTCTGAACAATATCGGACTATCCGGACAAATCTCCATTTTATCCATGGAGAAAAGAAAAATAACACTTTGCTAGTCACTTCTCCAAGCAAACAAGAAGGGAAATCCACAACCATTGCTAATATAGCTGTCTCCATGGCCCAGCAGAAAGAAAAGGTTCTTTTAATAGATGGAAACTTAAGAAGTCCAAGTATTCACCAAATATTTAAAACCTCAAATGAAAGCGGGCTTACGAATGTTCTCTCGAGTAAGGCAACCTTTGAAGAAACGGTTTTTTCTTCGGAAATTGGCAGCCTTGATATTCTTCCCAGCGGCACCGTTCCTTTTAATCCTGCTGAATTACTTGGATCGAAAGCAATGAGAGCATTATTGGAAAAAGTCAGTAGGCTGTATGACATCATATTGATTGACTCTCCATCTGTCCTAGAAGTGACTGATACCAAAATTTTAGCTAATTTAAGCGATGGAGTGGTCCTGGTAGTTAGGCAGGATAAAACGAATAAAGAATACGCGGTTGAATCTAAAAAAGTTTTAGAATATGCAAAGGCTAATGTTGTCGGAGTTATTTTAAATGAGAAAAACTAGTAAAAAAGTAGTATGTTCAGCTAGGAGCTGACATATATTTTTTTAAGGTTTTGTTCGTTATTTAGAATTTAATGTTCTTTAATGTGGCGATGTCTCCTTGCCGTTATCAATGGAGGCACTCGGTCATGCTGTGGGTTGAGAGACCTTAGACGCCGGTCGTCGAGAGTGTGATGTGAGGAGGGGTTGAATGCCCAATTTTTAATAAAAATCTTCATAATTAGGTTTCGTTTAAACCCTATTATGAAGGTTTTTATTACTTATTAAAGGAGATGCAGGAATGAAAGAGATTGATAAATTTCCAAAATCCATTAAAAAGGCTGTAAGGTACATAAAACAAGATGCTACTAGAGAACAATTGGAGGAGATCAGGAAACTGGTTGAATACGCCATAAAGCGAAGAAACATAACGCTTGAATAAATGCAATTAAAAAATCATGTAAAGGAGGGGAAATATGTCGTACCGTCAAAGGCTGTCGCTGTTCATCTTGGCTGATTCTATTATTGTTTTGTCTGCCATTTTCCTGGGACGATTTTTAGTAGATGCCAGCATTTATGTGATTACCTTACCTGTTTTAATTAGCTCTATCGGCATAATAGTAAGTCATCATTTATTTTCATTCAAATTTAAAATCTATCATAAAGCATGGGAATATGCCAGTATTGGTGAATTGATCATCATTTTGAAAGTCGTAAGTTTTTCAATTCTGACTGCAGCCTTGATACAGCAAATACTGCTGCAGGAAATCTACTATAGGCTACTGGCCGTAACCTGGCTGCTGCAAATGCTTCTTATAGGAGGATCAAGATTCTGCTGGAGAATCTACCGTGATAATTACTTAAATAAAAATAGCAACAAGAAAAGGACCCTCATAATAGGCGCTGGTTCAGCCGGTACTATGGTGGCCAGGCAGTTATTGAAGAATAATGATGCTGAATTGCATCCAATTGCTTTTATAGATGATGACCGTAAAAAAAATCAATTGCATATTTTAGGTTTACCTGTAGTCGGCGATATAACGAAAATACCTGAAACAGTAGACCAATTAGGAATTGAAAACATAATTATCGCCATACCATCGCTAAGCAGAAAAGAGTTAAGTTTGATTTTTCAGGAATGCGCTAAAACAAAAGCCAAAACCCAAATCATGCCGATGCTGGAGGACCTGGTGACAGGAAAAGTATCTGTCAGTGCTTTCAGGGATGTTAAGGTTGAGGACCTTTTGGGAAGGAGTCCTGTTGATTTGGATATTGAAAGCATTTCAGGCTACGTAATGAACAAAACAGTTTTGGTGACAGGTGCAGGCGGATCAATTGGCTCTGAAATCTGCCGTCAAATATCACAATTTAAACCGCAAAGGCTTGTGCTTTTGGGACATGGGGAAAATAGCATCTATTCCATTGAAATGGAATTAAAAGAGAAATTCGGACATCTGCCAATCGAATTCATGACAGAAATAGCTGATTTGCAGGACGGAAAAAAGATGATGTCCGTCATGGGTACCTATCAGCCTGATGTTGTGTATCACGCTGCCGCACACAAGCATGTGCCATTAATGGAGAGAAATCCCGAAGAAGCGGTTAAGAACAATATTATTGGTACACGGAATGTCGCAGAAGCGGCAAGCTGGCATGGAGTGAAAACCTTTGTTATGGTCTCTACGGATAAAGCGGTTAATCCAACAAGTGTTATGGGAGCTTCCAAGCGTCTGGCTGAAATGATTGTTCAAAATATGGATCAAAACAGTGAGACAAAATTTGTTGCTGTCCGTTTTGGCAATGTCCTCGGATCGCGAGGCAGTGTCATTCCTCTGTTTAAAAAGCAAATCGAAAAAGGTGGACCGGTAACTGTCACACATCCCGATATGATTCGCTATTTTATGACCATTCCCGAGGCATCAAGATTAGTCATACAGGCGGGTGCTTTAGCAAAAGGCGGGGAGATATTTGTGCTTGATATGGGAGATCCGGTGAAAATAGTGGATCTTGCAAGGAACTTAATCAAATTATCCGGTCATTCTATAGAAGAAATTGGAATAAAGTTTACTGGCATCAGACCAGGAGAGAAGCTTTTCGAGGAATTGCTTAAGGATGATGAAGTACATGACCAGCAGGTATATCCAAATATTTATATTGGAAAAACGGCAAATCTTTATCTTGAGGATATTAATGAAATTATACAAACCTATCATACTCTTGATAAGGGAGCTTTAAGAGAAACACTTATTAACCTGGCAAACAACAAAGCTGCAATACCTGAGCCGGTTATGTCAATTTCAAGTTAAGAAAGGTGGATTATATAATGAAGAAAGTAAGAAAAGCCATTATTCCTGCTGCAGGTTTAGGAACGAGATTTTTGCCCGCTACAAAAGCCATGCCCAAGGAAATGCTGCCAATCGTTGATAAGCCAACAATCCAATACATAATAGAGGAAGCGATTGAAGCAGGGATTGAAGATATTATCATTGTAACGGGAAAAGGAAAGCGAGCAATTGAAGATCATTTTGACCATTCCTTTGAATTAGAGCAAAACCTTTTGGAAAAAGGAAAGCTGGAGTTATTGAATGAAGTGCAAAAGTCATCACAGATGGCGGATATCCACTATATTCGCCAAAAGGAGCCTAAAGGGTTGGGCCATGCCATTTGGTGTGCACGCAAATTCATTGGAAACGAGCCTTTTGCCGTTTTGCTAGGTGATGATATCGTGCAGGCCGAAAAGCCTTGTCTTAAGCAAATGATTGAACAATACGAGCGATACAATGCGTCAATTCTAGGAGTCCAAACCGTTGCAAATGAAGAAGTGTCCAGATACGGAATTGTGGATGGAAATGAAATCGGAAATCGTTTTTACAGTGTTAATAGTCTAGTAGAAAAACCAAAGCAGGAAGAAGCTCCGTCCAATCTGGCGATTATGGGAAGATATATTTTAAACCCAAGAATTTTCGAGATATTAAGTGATCAGAAACCAGGAGCTGGCGGTGAAATTCAATTAACGGACGCCATTGCAGGATTGAATTTACATGAAGCGGTTTACGCTTATGACTTTGAAGGTGTCAGATATGATGTCGGCGAAAAAATGGGCTTTATTCAAACAACGATTGAGTTTGCGTTAAAACGCGGGGAATTAAGAAAAGATCTATTAGATTATCTATCATCTGTTCTTGATAGACAATTAATCAAATAGGCAGAAACTTATGAGAAAACGAGTGTTATTTTGTGCAACAGTCGATTATCACTTTAGTGCTTTTCACTTGCCATATCTAAAATGGTTCAAGGAACAAGGCTGGGAGGTTCATGTGGCAGCTGCCGGTGAGTTGGACCTCCCTTACGTCGATCAGAAATTTAATATACCTATTCAAAGATCACCCTTCAAAAGGAAAAACATTGGAGCATATAAGCAATTAAAAGGAACTATTGATAGAAACCAGTATAAAATCATCCATTGTCACACTCCGATGGGTGGTGTATTGGCCAGGCTTGCTGCCCGGTCAGCTAGAAAGCATGGCACAAAGGTCATTTATACGGCACATGGATTCCATTTTTGCAAAGGTGCACCACCATTAAATTGGCTTATCTATTATCCTATTGAAAGAACTCTTGCGCGATTAACAGATTGCTTAATAACGATTAATGATGAAGACTATAATCTTGCTGTAAAACATGGATTTAAGGCGAAACAGATTGAGCATGTTCATGGCGTTGGAGTGGATATAAATCGATTTTGCCCCGTAAAGAAGTTTAATAAATCTGTATTAAGAGCGGAGTATGGGTACAAGGATGATGATTTCTTATTGTTTTATGCAGCCGAATTTAATAAAAATAAGAATCAAAAGCTTTTAATTCAAGCATTATCACATATTAAAGAAAATGTTCCCAATGCCAAACTTTTGTTAGCCGGTGAAGGACCTATGCTGCAGGTTTGCCGAAATCTGGCAGAACAGTTAGGGATAGCAAAGATGATCAATTTTCTAGGTTTCCGTAATGATGTTGAATTGCTACTGAAAATGAGTGATATTGCTGTGGGATCAAGTTTTCGAGAAGGACTTCCGGTGAATATTATGGAAGCAATGGCGTCTGGTTTACCTGTAGTAGTAAGTTCAAATAGGGGCCATTCAGAATTAATTCAGAATGGAATAAATGGCTATACGATATCGCCAAAGAATTATCAGGATTTTGGTTTAAGGATTCTAGAGATATATCAAATAACTGAGTTGAGCAAGAAGATGGGAATAGAAAGTCGTAATAAAGTGAAAAAATTTGCGATTGATCAAGTTAGCAGAGAGCTACAAAGTGTCTACTCAACTTATATGGCGGAGGAAATAAATGAATCCAAAAGTAAGCATAATCGTGCCTATATATAATGTAGAAAAATATTTGAGTAGATGTCTGGATAGTTTGCTTTCACAGGAATTGGTTGATATTGAAGTAATTGCTGTAAACGATGGGTCGACAGATTCTAGTAAAGAAATAATAAATGAATATAAAAATAGAGATAAAAGAATAAAGACTATTCACAAGAAAAATGGAGGAGTATCTTCTGCCCGTAATAAGGGCTTAGAAATAGCTCAGGGAGAGTATATTGGTTTTGTTGACCCTGATGATTGGATTGATAACGACATGTATAAAACTTTATACCATGTTGCTTTCCAGGAAAAAGCGGATATTGTTATGTGCACTTATACAAGGGAATTTGGAACACATTCTAAAGAAAAGAAGTTTGAATTACCCGAAAAAATCCGCTATACGGGAACAGAGGTCCAAAGCAAAATCATGAGACGCTTAATTGGCCCCCTGGATAATGAGTTAGCCAATCCTGAGCTTTTAGATGCTTGGGGGACCGTTTGGTCAAAGATTTACCGTGCAGAAATTATAAAAAATTTACGGTTCACCGATCTTAAAGAGATAGGTACAAATGAGGATTCTTTATTCAATATTGAAGCCTTATATTATTCTAAGTCCTTTATTTTTATTAATAAACCATTTTATCATTATTGGCGTGAAAATAATGCATCCGTAACATCTTCCTACAAACCTGACTTAGTAATCCAGTGGGAAAACCTTTATAAAAAAATGAAAACCTTTATTGAGTCTGAGAAAATGGATGAAGAATATATTACTGCTCTCAATAATCGAATATGCATGGGGACACTTGGTCTTGGTTTAAATACGATAAGTGCTGACAATCCTGCAAACTCTCTAGAAAAAATAAAAAGAATAAAAATAATTCTTAATAATAAACAAATCATAAGTTCTTTTAAACAATTAGACTTGTCGTCATTTCCGGTTGTTTGGAGGGCTTTTTATTTTTGTGCGAAAACTAGATCGGCATTAGGAGTTTACTTAATGTTAAATGGGATTAACTTTTTAAGAAGGGCAATTAGATAGGGGGGATTTCTTTGAATCCTATACGAGTACTGCAAGTAGTTACCATCATGAACCGCGGCGGTCTGGAAACTATGCTGATGAATTATTACAGAAAAATAGACCGAAACAAGATTCAGTTTGATTTTATGGTCCATCGAGAAGAAGAAGGGCATTACGATAAGGAGATCCTAAGTCTTGGGGGAAGAATCTTCAAAATGCCTAGAATTAGGCCAGGTAATTATCGCAAATATTTTAAGAAATTAGACGGATTTTTTGAATCTAATAAAGGTTATAGAATTGTTCATTCCCATATTAATGAAAACAGCAGTTTTGTATTAAGGGCTGCCAAAAGAGCTGGTATACCGGGGAGGATTGCTCATAGCCATCTAAGTGATTTGGGAATCGATGCCAAGCTTCCTTTCCGCTTATATGCCCGGTATCTTATGAAAGATGTTCCTACCAAATATTTTGCTTGCTCGGAAAAAGCAGGACAATGGCTTTTCGGTAAAAGTTCAAATGAGATAACGGTCTTAAATAACGCTGTAAATGTAAATGACTTTAATTTTAACCCTGAAGTTCGAAAAAAGGTAAGAGAGGAATTGGGAGTTGGCAATAAACTAGTAGTTGGACACATCGGAAGGTTTAATAAACAGAAGAATCATGAGTTTCTAATTGATATTTTTAAATGCCTTCATCAAAAAAGACCAGATGCAGTTTTGGTATTAGCTGGAGACGGTGATTTAAAGCCATCTATCGAAAAAAAAGTGAAAAGCTTAGGTTTGACAAAAAACGTTTTGTTCATAGGAGTACGCTCTGATATCGCTGACTTACTTCAGGGGATGGATTTGTTTTTATTTCCATCATTATTTGAAGGGTTGCCTGTTGTGCTTGTGGAAGCACAAGCAGCAGGATTAAAGTGCATCGTATCAGATGCTATTACACAGGAAAGTGATGTTACGGGGAGAGTCGAATTTGTTAGTCTAAATAATACACCTGAAAGTTGGGCCAATAAGATTATTTCTTCTACATATGAACATGCCAACACTGCTGACATGTTGAGCCAGCTTGGATATGATACAGCCACCATGGCTGAATGGTTAAGCAAGTTTTATTTATTAGAAGCCAAATGAAAGGAGGTTCCAAGTTGAAGCCAACACTTACTGTGTTTACACCAACATTTAATCGGGCATATACTCTTCATTTGTGTTATGAAAGCTTAAAGAGACAATCTTGCAAGGATTTTAGATGGTTAATTATTGATGACGGATCTAGTGATAAGACGAAAGAATTAGTTGATGGGTGGATTCAAGAGGGGAAAATTCCTATCCGTTATCATTATCAAATTAACCAAGGTATGCATGGAGCGCACAACACGGCATACGAGTTAATTGATACAGAACTCAATGTTTGTATCGATTCCGACGATTATATGCCAGATGACGCTGTTGAAAAGATAGTATCCTTTTGGAAAGCTTATGGAGGCAATAACTATGCAGGAATAGTCGGACTAGACGCCAATCCGAAAGGAGAAATAATCGGAACAAAGATACCAGCGAGTTTAAAAGAATCAACTCTTTCCAATCTTTATGGGAAACATAAAGTAAAAGGAGATAAAAAACTGGTATATAGAACAGAGCTAACTAGAAACACACCTCCTTATCCAATTTTTTCAGGAGAGAAATATTGCCCTCTAAGCTATAAATATATACTCATAGATCAGAAGTATCCTTTGCTTGTCATGAACGATGTTTTATGCCATGTAGAGTATTTAGCAGATGGTTCCAGCATGAATATAATCAATCAATATAAAAAGAATCCACAAGGGTTTTCTTTTTTTAGGAAAGTTGCAATGCAGTTTGCACCGACATTTAAAGAAAGATTAAGAGAAGGTATTCATTATGTATCAAGCAGCATCATGGGAAAGAACTATAGATTTCTGATTGAATCACCTAATAAAATTACTACCTTATTTGCCATGCCATTTGGTATTATTTTGTATTTTTTTATAAACAGTACAAGTAAAACAACGGTAATGAAGAGTTAAAATCAATACCTTGAAAGGGATAAATAATGACGATCATGTGGATTAACCTTTCATTAGTTTATATTTTTTCGTTATTATCCAGATATTTTTCTATACCTCTTGATGTGAATTCTAACTTTATAAAGCCTAACAAACTTTACATGTATTTTGTAATAATCTCATTAATTTTAGTATCTGGATTAAGAAACAATATTGGGGATACTTTTTTTTACATGCATTCATATAAAACCAATATTCAAACCTGGGATAAAATTGATTTCTCAGGTGACTTTGGCTTCAATATAATGCAGATGTTTCTTCAAAAGCTCTCAGCAGATCCGCAAATTCTTATTTTAACGACTGCCATCATAACTAATCTTCTTATAGTTACAGTTTTATATAAATACTCTAGAATTTTCGAATTAAGTATCTATGTTTATATCACTTCAGGTATGTTTACAACCTCTATGAATGGGATCCGTCAATATTTAGCAGCGGCAATTGCATTTACAGCAACTAAGTACCTTCTTGATGGGAAATTTAAAAAATATGCAATTATTATATTTTTAGCCTCTACAATCCATCAGAGTGCACTAGTTCTACTGCCAATGTTTTTTATTGTACGAAGAGAGGCATGGACAAAAGTAACTTTTATACTATTAGGATTATCTGTATTAATAGTTTTAGGATTCAATCAGTTTTCGAACTTGCTTTTTTCAGCATTAGATGATACCCAATATGGCCATTATAGTGATTTTGCTGAAGGAGGAGCAAATTTTCTCAGGGTTCTAGTAAATGCAGCTCCAGTAGTTATCGCATTCATAGGGAGGCATAAACTTAGAGAAATGTGGCCGAAAAGTGATTATATTGTAAATATGTCAATTGTTAGCATGGTATTTATAATTATTGCATCACAGAACTGGATCTTTGCCAGATTTAATATATATTTTGGGCTATATAATTTAATATTGATTTCCTGGATCGTAAAGCTTTTTTATGAGAGGGATAGGAAATTAATTTATCTTGCTATATTAATTTTTTACTTTATTTATTATTACTATGAGTCTGTAATCGGCTTTGGTCTTATTTATGAAAGTGATTATATAGACCTTTAATTGACGTTGATGAAATGGAGGGGGAAAATTGTGACTATACTTATTACTGGTGGAGCCGGTTATATCGGCAGTCACACTTGTGTAGAATTATTAGACGCAGGTTATGATGTTGCAGTGGTTGATAACTTTGTTAACAGTAAACCGGAAGCCCTAAAGAGAGTTCAGGATATCACAGGAAAGACGGTTAAAATCTATAATCTTGATTTGCTTGATGAGGAAAATCTTGAAACAGTATTCATTAATAATAATAATATTGAAGCAGTTATCCATTTTGCTGGTTTAAAAGCAGTAGGTGAATCGGTTCATTTACCGCTTAAGTATTTTCACAATAATATCACAAGCACAGTAACATTGTGTAAGGTGATGCAAAAGTATGGGGTAAAGAATCTGGTATTCAGTTCATCTGCAACGGTTTATGGAACGCCAGAAAGGGTCCCGATTGTTGAAGATTCACCATTGTACGCGACCAATCCATATGGGCGGACGAAATTAATGATAGAAGAAATGCTTGGGGATCTGTATAAATCAGATAACAGCTGGAGTATCGCCCTATTAAGATATTTTAATCCAATTGGCGCCCATGAAAGTGGATTGATAGGAGAAAATCCTAATGGAATCCCCAATAATTTAATGCCTTATATTACTCAGGTAGCAGTTGGGAAACTAAAGGAATTGAGTGTCTATGGAAGTGGCTATCCGACAAAAGATGGAACTGGGATAAGAGATTATATTCATGTGGTTGATCTTGCAAAGGGCCATTTAAAAGCACTTGAAAAAGTGGCAGCTGAAACTGGAATTGACGCCTATAATCTTGGAACTGGAAATGGCTATAGCGTGTTGGAAATGGTTAGAGCTTTTGAAGATGCTTCTGGTGTTAATATATCTTATAAAATTACAGACCCACGACCTGGAGATGTCGCCATTTGTTATGCAGACCCTGCTAAAGCCCATCACGAACTAGGATGGAGGGCAGAAAAGGGAATTGAAGAGATGTGTACGGATTCCTGGAGATGGCAATTCTGTAATCCTAATGGATATGAAACAAAAAATAATATGGAATTGGAAGAAAATCCTCGCTTAATTACTAAAAGCGAGGATTTTTCTTTAGAAAGCTTAGTAAAGTGAGGAATAGTAATGAGCTTATCCAGAAAATTTTCGCAGGAGCAGCTAAAGGAATTACTGGAGGAAGTTTATAAAAAGGTAAATCAATCAGAGTACATCAAAACGGAAGAAGTTTTGGATGAAATACAAAATAGGATTCGCAGCTTTATTGGAACACCAGAAAAAAATTGGGAGTTGTAGGCTTTGAAAAGGCTGTTAGATCTTTTTGCATCTACTCTGCTGCTTATAATTTTTTTTCCAGTAATTTTAGCATGTGGATTATTAATAAAAATAAAATTAGGCAGCCCAATCCTGTTCAAACAAGAAAGACCGGGGTTAAACGGCAAACCTTTTTATTTATATAAATTCCGAAGTATGACAGAGGAAGTAAATGACAAGGGTCATTTACTCCCGGATCACATCAGGCTGACATCATTTGGGAAATTTTTAAGAAGGTACAGCCTGGATGAGCTGCCTCAGCTTATAAACGTTATCAAAGGAGATCTTAGTTTGGTCGGTCCCCGTCCACTATTAATGGAATATCTGCCATTATACACACCAGAACAAGCGAAGCGTCACCTTGTCAGGCCAGGTATAACCGGATGGGCTCAAGTGAATGGACGCAACGCATTAAGCTGGGAGGAAAAGTTTGAGCATGATGTGTGGTATGTAAACAACCGAAACCTACTGCTTGATCTAAAGATAGTGATATTAACCATTAGTAAAGTAATCAATTCTGAAGGAATTAGTCAGCCGGGAAATGCAACTATGGAAAGTTTTAAAGGTTCAAAGTCTACTTTGAAAGAGGGACATGGATGAAATTAGCCATAATTGGTCAAGGCGGACATAGCAAAGTTATTGAGGACCTTATTTCGTTAAATCACAACCATAAAATTGTTGCCTATCTGGATGATAAATATGAAGTATTACACATGAAACAGGAAATCTTTTATGGACCCATTTTATCTGCAATAACACTAATCGATCTCTTTGGAGAATTGAAATTCGTAATAGCAATTGGAAATAACAAGGTTCGAAGATTAATTTCTGAAAGTCTCCAGCTTTCTAAAGAGACTTATGCAACACTTATCCATCCTGCTGCTATCATTAGCCAACGAGCAGAAATAGATCACGGTACAGTTATAATGGCTGGTTCTGTCATTAATGCTGGAGCCCATATTGGTGCCCATACCATTATTAACACCGGTGCCATTGTAGAGCATGACAATAGGCTGGGAGATTTTGTTCATATTTCTCCGAATGCAACCTTAACAGGGACCGTCCAAATTGAGAATGGTGTACATGTTGGTGCTGGAGCAACCATTATTCCAGGGATAGCAATTGGAGAATGGTCAGTTATTGGGGCCGGAGCAACTGTTATCAGTAATATTCCTTCCCATTCTACCGCTGTAGGAGTTCCAGCTGCAGTGAAAACAAAACAAGTGATTGAAGGTGTATAAATGATCCATACATCAAATAAAAGCAAAATTTATCTTTCGCCGCCTCATTTATCCGGCAATGAGATCAAGTATATCCAGGAAGCGATCGACACTAATTGGATCGCACCGCTTGGACCTAATGTGGATGCTTTTGAAAAAGAAATAGCTCAGTATACAGGAGTCAATGAAGCAGTAGCTGTAAGTTCAGGGACAGCTGCAATTCATTTGGCTCTTTCTTTATTAGATGTACAAAAAGGTGATACTGTTTTTTGTTCTTCACTTACATTTGTAGCAAGTGCCAATCCGATTCTTTATCAAGGAGCAGAACCTACCTTTATCGACTCGGAGCCGGAAACGTGGAACATGTCTCCGGAAGCGCTTGAAAGAGCATTTGCAGAGGCAGCCAGAGAAAGAAAGCTTCCAAAAGCAGTTATAGTGGTCAATTTATATGGACAAAGCGCAAAGATGGATGAAATTCTCGCTATTTGTAATAGATACGACGTCCCAATTATTGAAGATGCGGCTGAATCTCTTGGATCAAGCTATAAAGGAAAGCCTAGTGGAACTTTTGGAAAGTATGGGGTATTTTCATTCAACGGGAATAAGATTATCACCACATCTGGTGGTGGAATGCTCATTTCAAATGATGCAGAATCATTGAAAAGAGCCCGCTTCCTGGCTACGCAGTCAAGAGATCCAGCTCCTCATTACCAGCATAGCGAAATGGGCTACAATTATAGGCTGAGTAATATTCTGGCAGGAATTGGCCGAGGTCAAATGGAGGTTTTAGATGAAAGAGTGATGGCACGAAGGTTAATATTCTCACAATATTTTCAAGAGCTCTCACATCTTCCGGGCCTTCAATTCATGCCAGAACTGGAAAACACATTCTCAAATCGCTGGCTCACCGCATTAACAATAGATGAACAGGCAGCTGGTGTCTCATCAAGGACACTCTTGGAAGCTTTAACTGACGAAAATATTGAAGCCAGACCAGTTTGGAAACCACTGCATCTGCAGCCGTTATTTAAAGATGCGAAATATTACTCTCATAAGAGTGGCCAAAGTGTTTCTGATCAACTATTTTTGTCAGGTATATGTTTGCCTTCAGGTTCAAATTTAACAGAAGAAGAACTGACACGGGTGACAGAATGTATGAAAAACACAATGAGAATAAAGGTTTAGACCAACACCCATCTCCAAGGATAAAGAGGTATCTAGAATGATAGGTAAAAATATATATGAAATACGAAGAAGGCGGGGTCTTACCTTAACAGAGCTCGCAGATCGGGCGGGGATTGCAAAGTCCTATTTAAGCAGTATTGAAAGGAACTTAAATAAAAATCCTTCAGTAAATGTTATGGAAAAACTGGCACTAGTTTTAGATGTTGATCTTAAAGCTTTACTTAACACTGAGAAACAATTTGAATCAGAAAATCAGCAACTTGATAAGGAATGGATGGAATTTGTAACGGATTTAAAAGATTCTGGGGTTGGTAAAGATCAGCTGAAAGAATACAAAACATTATTTGAATTTATTAAATGGCAAAATGAAAAAAAGATGAAGTAGCCATCCAAGGATTGGAGATACAAAGATGAATACTAAAATTCCTAAAGTCATACATTACTGCTGGTTTGGCTCCAAAGAAAAGCCCAATATCGTCCAGAAGTGTATGGACTCCTGGAAAAAAAACTTGCCAGATTACAAGATTATTGAGTGGAATGAAAGTAACTTTAATATCCATAGCAATTCATATGTTAGCGAGGCTTACAAGGCAAATAAATTTGCTTTTGTTAGTGATTATGTAAGAGTTCATGTGCTGTATAACTATGGAGGGATTTATCTTGACACGGATGTAGAAGTATTCAAGCCCTTTGATGATTTATTGCATCATGAATCATTTTGGGGATTTGAACAAGAGAATTATATTGCTACAAGTACAATTGGATCTTGCAAAGGCAATTTCCTAATTGGTGAATTTAAAGGCACTTATGAAAAAAAGAGCTTTCTCAAAGAAAATGGAGAGATCGATCAATTAACCAATGTAGCTATAATTACTGACATACTTAAAAGTAAAGGACTGGGATTAACGGGAGAATATCAGGAGATTAAGGGGATTGGAACTTTTTATCCACAATCATACTTTTCCCCCTATGACTATATTAATTGCAGAAAATTTATTACTAAAAATACTTATACTATGCATCACTTTTATAAAAGCTGGCTGCCTCCAAAAGCTAGATTGAAGAGTCTGACGAAAAAAGCTATCGCACAAGTAATTGGTGGAGAAAGAATTGCCAAGTTAAGAAGTTTAAGAGGAATGCAATAAAAGGAGAAATCTTATGGATACTTTGAGAAAAGTAGTTGTCTCTATAAATGCACAAATACGTGCCAGAGGAATATATATTGCATTCATGATGAATTTCATACATCTTGTGGGAGTAATACGAGGATTATTGAATAGGGTTATGTATCTGAAGAATATAAAATCTTCAGTTTTTTTTCTGCAAGCAAATAGCAAAATTGAAATATTTAATAAAAATTCAATGGTTCATATTGGGAAATTTGTTTTTATTAGGAAGAATGCAAGCTTTCGTATTGATTTTAATGGTTTTCTTGATATAGGGGAAAAAGTTTTTATAAATGATAATTGCAATATTAATTGTGTGAATAAGGTCATAATTGGAAGGCATACAAAGATTGCGCCAAATGTATGTATCAATGATCATGATCATAATTATAAAGATCCTAGTAAACATCACCTTTCAGTCGGAGAAGTGATTATAGGGGAGAATGTTTGGATTGGCTCTAACGTAGTGATATTAAAAGACACGATCATAGGCAACAATGCAGTAATTGCTGCAGGGAGTGTGGTTAAAGGCTATATTCCTGAAAACACACTTTTTGTTAATAAAAGAGACAATCAATTAATTCCTTACAGTAAGAATGAACTAAAGGAAGAAAGAATAGAATTGTCCAGTTAACTAAGCTGAGAAGTGAAGAATTAGAAATATGTAGCATGGAGAGAATTGAAATGAAAAAAAACATTTTAATTTCTGTGTATGATATGGAAATAGGCGGAATAGAAAGAAGCCTAATAAATATGTTAGAAAGCTTTAACTTTGATAAGTATCAGGTAGATCTTCTAATTTATCATCATTCCGGTGAGTTTTTAAAATTAATTCCTGATTCCGTTCATATGATCTCAGAGGTAGGGGAATATTCAGTCTTTCGCAAGCCAATTGCCCAATGTCTTAAAGAGGGGTATTATCTTACCTCGCTGATTAGATTAATCTGCAAACCCCTAGCTAACATTAAAGCAGGCTTCATGAAGTTAGAAGAGGGTTCTGGCTATATTCAAATGCAGCTTGCGATTAAATATGCATCAAGATTTTTGCCGAAATTGGAAAAAAATTATGATGTCGCAATAAGCTTTGCCTGGCCACATGATATTTTAGCGGAAATAGTAAATGCAGATAAAAAAGTTGCATGGATTCATACAGATTATAGCAAGCTTGAAATCGACCATAAACAGGACCTTAGAGTATGGGAAAAGTTCGATAATATTGCGTCTGTTTCCGAGGATTGCACTAAATCATTCCTGTCAGTATATCCCTCTTTGGAATCAAAAATTATAGAAATAGAAAACATAACATCTCCAGAATTTATAAAATATATGGCAGAAGAAACTAAGGAAAAAAACATTTTTGATAAGGATGCTTTCAACATTGTCTCTGTTGGAAGACTATCATATGTCAAGGGATTTGATATGGCGGTTGAGGCTTTAAAAAAATTGCATGACAAAGGGTATAAGGATATAAATTGGTTCATAGTCGGTTATGGGGGCTTTGAAAAAGAGCTTACAGAATTGATTAAGGAGAACAATTTAGAAGATAGCTTTAAATTACTTGGAAAAAAAACAAATCCTTATCCTTATATAAAAGCAAGTGATTTATATGTCCAGCCTTCAAGGTACGAAGGGAAAGCAGTTACTGTAACTGAAGCAAAAATTTTAGCAAAACCGATAATAGTAACCCGGTATCCAACAGCTAATAGTCAAATCATTGATGGGACAGAGGGTTTAATTTGTGACTTGAATGTAGAAGGCTTGGTAGAGGCTATTGAAGAACTCTACTCAAACGCTTCTTTGAGAAAGAACTTTTCAGATTCTTTAAGGAGGCTTAATTTCAGCAATGAAAGTGAGCTGGAAAAATTATATTCTCTATTTGACCATGCTGAAGTTCTCAAGAGTATTATTTAGGTTTGGGAAAGGAGCTAATTAATATGGGTGTAAAGGTAAGTGTGGTTATTCCAGTCTATAATGCAGAAAAATATCTTCCATCTTGTATTGAGTCACTCCTAACTCAAACTTTGGACTTATGTGAATTTATTTTTATTAATGATGGATCTATTGATAAAAGCAAAAAAATTATTGAGGAATATGCTAAGGCTGATTCTCGAATTCTATTAATCAATCAAGCAAACCATGGTGTCAGTGCTGCTAGGAATAAAGGGTTAAATGCTGCTTCAGGGGAATATATTGGATTTGTTGATGCAGATGATTATGTTAAGCAAGATATGTTTGAAACTTTATACAAATCAGCTGAAAATAATAATTGTGACGTTGTCCTTTGCAATTTTGAAAGCGAAATGGAAGGACATAAATTTATAACTAACTATCAGATCCCTAAAAACGAAATTTTAAGAAAAGATTATATTCAACAGGAGTTATTACCTTATTTTATTAAGGCAGATAATCTAAATAGCGTAGTGAATAAATTGTATAATGCCAAGTTAGTAAAAGAGATAGAGTTTCCAGATCAGGTTGTATTAGGTGAAGATGGATTGTTTAACATGAAATTCTTTAGCATTGCCACTTCAATGATTTATTTAGAATATATCGGATATCATTACAGAGAGGTTGCTGGAAGTGCTACCAGGAATGTATCGGGAAAGGACTACTTCAAAAGATCTTTAGAAGTGTACCATTTTCCTTTGCCGGAATTCTATACACTAAAAATAGATAATGTAAGAATCCGGCAGCTCAAGTCAATAAAGCTTGTGAATAGTGTGATGTCGCACATACATGTATATCTGAAACCTGTTAAAGATATGAGTTTAAAAAAAAGATACAAATATGTGAAAAACATGATAAGCAATAAAGATGTAAGGGAAGCATTAAATTTTTACTACAGAGAGTTATATCAATCATTAGGCAGATATGAAAAATTCATTTTAAATATGATTAAATGGAAATCTTTCATCGGCATTTATTGCGCTGTTACCTATAGTAGATTTAGAAACAAGTAAACTATGGAGGACCTTTTATGAAAATAATGATGTATGCACATGGCGGAAGTCTTAATAGGGGATGTGAAGCAATCGTTAGATCATCTGCAAATATAATTAAAGAAAGAATAAAGGGTGTTAGTGTTTATTTAACTTCAGGTAAACCGGATACAGATAAATGTATAAAGGCATTAGATGGGATATATGATGGATCTCCCTGCATGATAAAAAGGTATTCATGCGATTGGTTACTCTCTTCTCTCAGAGTAAAGCTATTTAGAGATGAATCCTACGCACTAAGAAAAATTGAAAATAATACGATTAAACATATAAAAGACATGGACGTATTTTTATCAGTAGGCGGAGACAATTATTGTTACGGAGAACAGCCAGCACTATATGAAATTGATAAAAAGGTTAAAGAGCAAGGAAAGAAATTAGTTTTATGGGGCTGCTCAATTGGCGAAGAAGATGTGTCAGAGAATACCTTAGATGACTTAAAGTTATTTGATTTAATCCTGGCCCGTGAAACCCTTACCTACAATATGTTAATTAACAAAGGTCTTACTAATGTTAAATTATGCGCTGATCCGGCATTTACCATGGAAAAAGAAGAATTAGAACTGCCTGAGGGCTGGCAGGAAGGCAATACGGTAGGATTAAACTTTAGCCCGCTGGTTTGGAAGCGAAACAAAAAGTCTCAGGAGGCTGTAAGAGACCTTATAAATCACATTTTAAATACAACTGATATGACAATTGCTCTTACACCACATGTTATTGCAGATGGCAATAATGATTATGAAATACTCTCAAGATATTATGAAGAGTATAAGGAAACTGGCAGGGTCATCATATTACATGATCATTTAAATGCCATTCAATACAAGGGTTATATAGCCAGAATGAGATTTTTTATCGGTGCCAGAACACATGCAACAATTGCTGCTTACTCAAATTGTGTCCCCACAATGGTATTAGGCTACAGTGTAAAATCAAAGGGGATTTCAAAAGATTTATTTGGGGAAGAAAAATTAGTTCTAGGCATTGAAGAGATATCTGATTCCAATAAATTAATTAAAGCATTTAATGAAATGATAAGTGAAGAAATACAAATTAAACATCAGCTCCATCTGTCCATTCCTAATATTAAGAAAAAGTCTTATAAAGCAGTTGAATATTTAAGAGAGCTTGTTGAATGACATGAGGTATTTATTATGAAGAAAAACTTATTATTTGTTATACCTAGTTTGTCCGCTGGCGGTGGAGAAAAGAGTTTAGTCAATTTATTATCACAAATAAATTATGATTTATACAATGTAGATTTGTTTATGTTAAACCAAGAAGGGATATTCATGGAGTTTTTGCCAAAACAAGTAAATGTATTATCTCTCCCAGAGACCTATAAGCTTTTTTCTTTACCATTGTTAAACTCAACCTGGAAACTCCTGCAAAACAGGAAATTATCACTAATTTATCATCGCATTATTTTTACAATAAAGAACAAATATATACCAGAGGTTTCTAAAAGGGAGCAGCATACCTGGAAGCAACTTTCAAGATCAATAGATAAATTCGAAAAAAAGTATGATGCAGCTATCGGTTTTTTAGAAAAAACATCCACCTATCTTTGCATTGATAAAGTTGATGCACGCCAAAAAATAGGTTGGGTACATATTGATTATGATAAGTTAGGGATGGATCCAGAATTTGACTTTCCATATTTTAAGAAACTATCAAGAATAGTTACAGTATCGGAAGAATGTGCAAATATATTTATGAAAAGATTTCCATCTCAAAGTAAAAAAGTTGATGTTATATATAACATCGTTTCACCTACCATCATTAATAAAATGGCTAATCAAAAGCAGGAGGATGGTTATTTCAAAAATAGTGATGATATTACTATTCTTACTATCGGACGGCTGCATGATCAAAAAGGGCTGGACATAGCAATTAAAGCATGCAAAGGCCTGCTGGAAAAGGGACATAAAATAAAATGGTATGTCATTGGGGAAGGAGACGAAAGGGAGAAGCTTAGTAATCTCATAGAAGAGAACAAGGTAGGTGAACACTTTAAATTACTGGGGCTGAAATCGAATCCATATCCTTATTTAAAGCATGCTGATATTTATGTTCAATCTTCCAGATTTGAAGGAAAGTCAATTGCAATTGATGAAGCAAAAATATTAAATAAACCGATAGTTGTTACGGATTTTAGTACGGCGAAGGATCAGATCGAAAACAATGTCAATGGTTTAATTATTGATATGGATTCTGATGGACTTATTAGAGGTATTGAGAAATTAATAATGAATCCTGCACTAAGGAATACCTTTATTCAAAATTTAAAAAAAGAAAAGTTAGGAACAGAGGATGAAATTAATAAACTTTATAAAATTATCTAGGGGGTGAAAAATTGAAAAGGAATATTCTCTTTGTTATGAATCATTTAGTGTGCGGGGGTGCTGAAAAGTCACTTTTATCCTTATTAGAAGCGATGGATTACTCAAAATATAATGTTGATTTATATTTGTTTAGCCATAAAGGCTTATTCCTGAACAAGATTCCAAAGGAAGTGACGTTGCTTCCAGAACCAGAAAATTATAAGTATTTTAATATGGCCTTTAAAACTGCCACAGAAGAGCTGATTAAAAAGAGAAAAATTAATACGGCATTCAACCGTTCTATCTTGGGGTTTTTAGCGAAAACCGAAAAAAATGGCGCTGTTATGGAACAAAAATTTTGGAGATACCTTTCCAAATCAATTAATAAGATTGATAAAGACTATGATATAGCAATTGGATTTCAAGAAAAAAACCCTATCTATTTTTGTGTGGATCATGTAAAAGCCAAAGTGAAAATAGGATGGATACACACTGACTATAAAAAATTAGGGATTGATCCTGAAAAAGATAAAACCTATTTCGCAGAGTTAGACTATATTGTCACAGTTTCTGAAGATTTGGTACATATCCTTAAAGAACAATTCCCTGAGTCGAAAAATAAAATAAATTTTATTTATAATATTATCTCTTCAAGTGCTATTAATAAAATGTCATTAGAAAAAGTGAATCTGAAAACTGTAAATGATAGCAGTACCTCAATCATTTCCGTAGGCAGATTAGCTAAAGAAAAAGGCTTGGATATTACCCTAGATGCTATCGATATTCTTGTTAAAAAGGGATATGACATCAAATGGTATTTGATTGGGGAGGGAAATGTTAAATCAGAGTTAGAGAAGAGCATTAAAATACGAAAGCTGGAAGAGAGAGTTGTATTCCTAGGTATGAAAGAGAATCCTTATCCTTACATTAACATTGCTGATATTTTTATCCAATCATCAAGATATGAGGGAAAATCCATTTCTATTAATGAGGCGAAAATATTAGGAAAACCGATTGTTATAACTAATTTTGATACAGCTAAAAGCCATATAAAAGACGATTATAACGGGCTTATTGCAGATATGGATTCAGTCTCAGTAGCAAATAATATAGAAAGGTTAATAAAAGAGGATGATTTAAGAAAGAAGTTCAAAATAAACTTAGAAAAAGAAAAACTTGGTACTGAGAATGAAATTGAAAAATTATACGAGTTAATAGAACATGGATTTAATAAAATCATAAGTTGAAGGCAGACACCCGACGTAAAATCGAGTGTTTTTTTAAAGTTTAAAAATAAAATCTTTATCATTCACTATTGGAGGTACAAAAATGTTTTCAAGGATTTTTAAATCCTTATCAATACGTCTGGGCAAAACTACTAGGGAAGAATTAACTGTAAGAGCTTGTATTGAAAAAGGAATGAAAGTAGGAAAAGACTGCCATGGATTGGCAGGAAGCACAATAGATTATGCACATTGTTGGTTAATAGAAATCGGTGATAACGTTACATTTGCTCCTCAAGTATACTTATTAGCACACGATGCAAGCACAAAACGGTACTTAGACTATACAAAAATTGCAAAAATAAGGATAGAAGATAATGCGTTTATTGGAGCTAGGGCAATAATAATGCCAGGTGTGACAGTAGGAAAAAATGCTATTGTAGCTGCCGGAAGTGTAGTTACTAAATCAGTTCCAGAAGGTTATGTAGTTGGCGGTAATCCTGCAAGGACGATCATTGAAACTGAGGAATATATTAAAAAACATAATTCAAAAATTTTAAATGCAGCGGTATATGATGAACAATGGACTATTGGTGGAAATATTACATCTGAAATGCGAAAAAAAACGGCATTAGAACTGGATAATAAAGTTGGATATGTAAAGTGATCTGAAAATCAGCTTTAATGGAAGGATATCTAAAAATGATAATACAAATTATAAGCAATATTTTTGCCTTTATATTTATAGGTATTATTGCTATTGATGCAATCCCTCAAATAAAGGATTGGGCTGGTAGAATCAGAATTGGAAGATTTGAAACCTATGAAGAATGGAATAAAAGATTAGCAGAAAGAGGATTAAAATGGGTAATAAATACACCAAAAATAAAAGTTACTGATAATACACGATTAGTGATATTAGACATGCTAAAAGGGAATTATAGCAAAAGTGCTATACAGCATTGGCAAGAGGCATCACTCTTGCTAGGATTATCGGAGTATTTAAAACATAATGATGACTCAGAAGTGAAAAGCAGAATTAATAAATACCTGGTTTCTAAGTTCGATGATAGTGGTCAATGGATTAATAAGCCAATTAATGTAGATGGAGCAATTTTAGCATATGCCGTTATGAAATTGAACATTATAAATACCAATAAATATAAGAATGCACTAGATTATACATTTGAAATGATTAAACAAAATTTGGGAGAAGACGGAACGATAATGTATAGGTCCTCAATGAAAAATTATAGATATGTCGATACTATCGGTTTCATTTGCCCTTTCCTAATATCTTACGGGATAAAATATGGAAACGAAGAGAGCATTGAACTTGCTGTAAAACAAATTTTCTCTTTTGAAAAGAATGGGATGCATAAAGACTATCATATTCCTGTGCATGCATACGAAATTGAAAACAATATGCCACTTGGACTCTATGGATGGGGAAGAGGACTTGGATGGTTTGCAATCGGTTTGATAGATACATGGAGTGAACTGCCTGTTAACCACAAATATAAATCAAAACTTGAGCAAAGTGTTATTAGGTTTGCTGAAGGAATTATAAACTTCCAACAGAATGATGGAAGCTGGAAATGGATAGTTTCAAGAGGTGAAAGTAATACAGATTCTTCTGCGACAGCTACTCTATGCTGGTTCTTATTGAATGCAGCAAAAATTGATGCAATTGCAGGTAAATGTATTTTGAGTTCAGAAAAAGCCCTTCATTATTTAATGAAGGTTACAAGAAGAAATGGTGCCGTTGACTTTTCACAAGGGGATACAAAAGATATTGGAGTTTATTCAACGATATTTAACATTTTACCTTTTACTCAAGGATTTTGCATTAGATCGATAAATTTTTACTTGAACGAAACAAATCATTCATATAAGCAAAATGCTGGATAATAGGTTTCACTTTTAAACAATCTTGAAAAAGGAAGTCAGTCTATGAAAATAACAGTCTTTACCCCAACATTTAATCGTGGCTATATTATTGAGAAGTTGTATAGATCATTACAACAACAAACTTATCAAGATTTTGAATGGCTGGTAATTGATGACGGTTCAACTGATAATACAGAAGAGTTGTTTAAAGCATGGAGTTCAGAAAACAATTTCTTTCCGATTAGATACTATAAGATTAAAAATGGTGGCAAACATCGAGCAATAAATAAAGCGACCGATATAGCAAATGGGGAGCTTTTTTTTATAGTTGATTCTGATGATTATCTAGTGAAAGATGCTTTAGAATCAATTAATAATTGGGAGAAAAGTTTGCAAACCAAGGAATCATTTTGTGGATTATCAGGTAATAGAGGTAGAACTCATACAGATATTATTGGAGAAACCTTCCAAGGAGAATACAAGGATGCTACTTCGCTTGAACGAAACCAACATAATATCACAGGAGACAAAGCAGAAGTCTTTTATACAAATATTCTAAGAATGTATAAGTTTGATGAAATAGAGAATGAAAAATTTATTACAGAGGCAACAGTCTGGGATCGAATGGCCTATGATGGATATAAGATCAGATGGTTTAATAAAACTATTTATATCTGTGACTATCTGGAGGATGGATTAACGAAAAATATAGCAGAGGTTTTTTCAAAAAACCCAATGGGCACTGCAGTGTATATTAATCAGCAAATTAGGTTTAATAACTATAGTCTTAAGAGCCGATTATCTAATTATAATCTATATTATAATTTTGTAAAGAGAAGTACCGGGCTATCTCAAGCTGCTAAATACTTGGACATCAAACCGTTAACACTGCTAACCGCAATATTCTTATTTAAGTGTAAAAATCTTTTAATGAATAATAAATAATCAATGAGCTCATACGTTATATATTGAGCTTTTTGTATTATATGGAGAATGAAAATGAGAGTTAAAAGTTCATTAATCAATATTGGAGCAGGATTAGCTAACCAAATCATCATTACATTGTTAAGCTTTATTTCAAGAACGGTATTTATTTATACACTGGGAATAGAATATCTTGGGATAAACGGTTTATTTACAAACATCCTAGCTATGCTGACTCTTGCTGAGGCAGGGTTAGGCGCAAGCATCATGTACAGCCTTTATAAACCAGTAGCAGAGAATGATCATTACAGGATTAATGTCCTGATGAAGTTTTATAGGAACGCTTATATGGTAATAGCATTGGTTATTTTAGCCTTAGGTCTTGCTATTATGCCGTTTCTTGATTTTATTATAAAAGATTCAAAGGTAGAAAATATTTATATAATATATTTAATTTTCTTACTTAACACTGTTGCACCCTACTTTTATGTGCATAAAAGTTCTTTTTTGAATGTTTGTCAAAAGAATTATATTGTTACAGCCGTATATTCGGCTTCATCCATATTGTCTGTATTAATTAAGATCGCAATTCTCCATTATACCGAAAATTATATTTTATATTTGGTTATTGATAGTGCAATTACGATTACGAACTCAATTATCTTAGCAGTTATAGTAAATAGGATGTACCCTTATTTAAAAAACAAAGTAAAAGACAAATTGGATAATGAAACTAAAAAGGGTATTACAAAGAATGTTAAAGCTATCGTACTTCAAAATGTAGGAAATTACTTGGTTTTTGGAACTGATAACATTATTATATCCTCTTTTGTGAGTGTAGTAGCTGTTGGTCTTTATTCGAATTATAATATGCTGATGGAAATTTGCAGAACTTTTATCAACCAAGTTTTTAATAATATTTATCATAGTGTTGGCAACCTGGTAGCCAAGGAACATGTTGATAAAGTATACAGTATATATAAAACCTATAGATTTCTTAATTTCTGGCTGTATTCTTTTTTTACTATTTTCTTAGCCATAATGCTAGAGGATTTTATTGCTCTCTGGATTGGCGCTGAGTTTGTCATGGAAGAAGGCTTGCTTTTTGTATTAATGATTATTTTTTATGAAAGAGGGATGAGGAATTCTATAACTACAATAAAAACAACCTCTGGAATTTTTAATGAAGATCGATTTGCACCTCTTTGCCAGGCAGCCATTAACTTAGTTGTTTCAATTATATTAGTCCATAAGATCGGGATTATAGGTGTTTTTTTAGGCACTTTGGTAAGCGCACTGGCTGTTCCCTTTTGGACGACACCATACTTGGTTTTTAAGATGGTATTTAAGGCGCCAGTAAGAAATTATTTCATGGTATACGTATCATATCTGGGAATTGGGATTGGAACATATATTTTGACGAATCTAATTAGTGGGTTTCTACAAGTAGATAGTGTACAAAGTTTGTTATTAAAAGGGTTGATCTGTTTTCTTGTTCCTAATTTAATATATTTTATCCTTTTTTATAGGACATCAGAGTTTCAATATTTATGGAAAGTCTTAAGTAATATTACATTGAGACACGGGAGAAAAACAAAGGTTTATAGTTCATCTTAATAAGGGTAGATTCTGTATACCTCACAAAAAACCCGAATAAGAAAATCTTTTCTTTATCCGGGTTTTTGATATTTTCTAATTTAATTAAACAACCGTATTAAAAACATCATGAACTTTATAACTAGCACCAGTATGTTGAATACCTGTTGTATAAATGGCCCCATCCGTTAATATATTTCTCGCAAACACAGAGTCACCTTGTGTTTTAAAATCATTCGTGAGAGAACCTTTTCCATTGAATAAATTATTAAATACTCTGTAATTTTGTGTTCTTCCCCATACAGTCATAGTCGATTGATTAAAAGTATTATTGAATGCAGCTAAACTGCCGCCTGCACTAAAGATTACTCCAATCGGAGAATTGAATGTATTATTTTTTAAAACATCTCCCACCATATGTTCCCATCCATCTTCCCAGTCGATGTCACAACCTGGCATTCTCCCTTTGTTGTTGGAGAAGATATTGCCTTCTATTAGCCAACCTTGGCCACCAGTAAGGGCAAGGCCAGTGCTGAAGTTATTTTCGAAAGTGCAGTTCCTGATATAACAATTTCTTGGCATCCCAAATGTTCTAATAAAAGCAACTGCTCCATTAAAATCTGTATCTCCTGATGAGGGAGGGGCTTCCTGGTAAATGACAATTTTTGCATATTTAGCATTTCCGGGTTTTACATAATTGTAATATTGGAAATTATACATTTGAGACTCGATATGATCAAAGTTTTGGTCATAAAAATGAATGGAATATAACCTGGATCTTAAATATGGATATCCATGATAGCCTTGAGTGTATCCTAACAAATAATATTCTCCCAAACCTGATACATCCATATATTGATTATATCTATAGTAGTTTGTTGTTTTGCTTTGATCTAGCTGCCCGTTTTCATCAATATTGCCTGGCTCGAAGTTAAACCTGCTGACGGAAACGCTCTGAGTAGGATTTCCCATATTTCTGTTTCTAACGGTACCGGTGATCACATTGAAGCCCGGCGATTTGCTAAATGTGCAAGATTCCAAGCCTGTATTTATACAGTCGTCTATCAAAACACTTAAACAACCTTCTACAGAATCCTGGATAGTGGTTGAATCCCGCTCACCGTATACATGAGCCCTCATTAATTTGGTGTTTTTTACATTTGTAAAATAGAACATTTTGTACCCAGAAGCGGTTAATGCACTAGGTTCAATGTTGAGAGTGGAATCACTAAAATCAATAATTATATCTGATGGAGGGTATATTGTTCTTACAGCGGGGCTAATTAAATAAGTGCCATATGGAAAGATAACCTTTTTATAACCATTACTAGAAGCATAGTTTAAAGCAGTTTGAATGCCATTTGTAGTATTTGCAGAATCGGTATTATCTAATTTAATATTATAATTATTTGCAATGACATAATAAATTTCGTTTTCAGATAATGGATTTTCAATAGGGTCAATTACTTCAATATCGAAGCTTTTCATATATGTCTTAGTTGCATCATATGAAGTAAGCGTTGCAGTTCCAGGTGAAACGCCTTCTACAACACCATACTGTACTTTAGCTACATTAGTATTAGAGCTTTCCCAAATAACAATATTATCGTTAAATATGTCATACGGAAGTTCACTGGACAAAGCAGTAGCCATTACAACGAAATTTTCTCCAACCTTAAGTGTATCGGTTTTCCTGTTTATCGACATCCCGTCAATAACCCGGGATGAAGCAGGCGGAGTGATTACAGCCCCTCCTACTTTTACATTTATATATTCAGTAAATGTTTGGTCCATATAAATAGCAGTAACTGAAACATTCGTTTCTCCATCAGCTATCCCGGTTAATATTCCATCTTCATCAACCGTTACATATCCCTCATTGCCGCTTTGATATGAAATATTTAGTAATTCAGTATAACGATTGGGAAGAGCTTGTACGAATAGCCGTTGATTCTCACCTGCCTTTATTTCTACTGAAGAAGGATTTACTGTTATTCCTTCAAAAGTGTCTTTATTACTAAAGAAATTATAATTGTTTCTTACCTCATCGTTTGTAAGTTCGCGATTATAAAGAATAAAAGCAACCAGTTTTTCAGGACCGGTGTTATGCGCAACAAAATCCTTTCTTAATTGCAGTGGAGATGTGGCCATTGAATTAATATATGATACAAAATCATTTGGGACTGGCCTGCGTCCATTGTCATTTATTGCATCATTAATAAATATACTTCCGGTTTTATCTGCATTTATTCTTAATGTAAATACATTAACGGCGCTAGATCCACTAGGATTTACCCATTCTTGATAACTTTTCTTGTTTCCTGTACTATCAACAAACCAAAATGAATCTATGCCTATACCTCCTTCGGTGCCATCCGTTTTCCTGTATCTAGCGAACGATCCTGACTTAGCAGATGTAAATTTCCCATCTTCAGTTTTCCAATGCGAACCATTGGTATCATAACTGATCATTTGAATGGTTAAACCATTATTTAAATCAATTAAACTATTTAATGGGCTTGTATTCGTTGGAATCTGTACATAATCCTGTATTTGCAGCAATAACCCTTTATTATCCACATATCCATCAGTAACGCCATCATGAGCAACACCAACTATAGTAGCTGCAACATTGTTTACTTTATCGGTAATCGTATTAGAGGATGTTCCAGTTTTATTAGTAAAATCATAATGCAGGATAAGCCCATCAGTTACAATGCTTGTCTTAGTATAGGTCACGGTTTGAATGTCACTTTCATTCCCTGCTGCATCCTTTGCAAAAGCATTTATGGTGGTTGTTTCTGTTAGAGTTAGCGGTGCTGAATAGACAAGACGCGATGTGGTCGGCTCAGTTCCATCCAAAGTATAGTAGATCGTTGCTGGTTCATTTGTTGACATGGTAACAGTTTGCGTATCTGTAAAAGTTCCCCCGCCGGTAATGGATAATTCAGGTGGCACTGTATCAGCTGCTTCTGTATTAATTGTCACATTTGTACCGCTTGATTCATTTCCAGAAACATCTTCAGCACGGACACTGAATGTATAAGCTGTTAATGGAGTTAACCCACTAACTTCAAAGCTTGTACCAGTAATAGATGTCAGGAATGAACCATCTTTATAGATATTGTATCTCTCCACATCATCTGAATTAGAGGCTGTCCAGGATAAAGTTAGACTGGTTGAGGTAACGCTGGTTGCAGATAAGTTTGTTACTTCATTTGGTGCCGTGGTGTCAGGTGGGGGTGGAGCAGTCGTTGCATCAAAAAGTGCTGAAACGGTAGCGCGGTAAGGAACTGCTGTGTTAATAGCAATGGATCTGAATGGGGCGAAATTCCCCTTAAATGTCTCCATGGCTTTAACGGAAATTGTTATGCCGTGTATCGTAAAAGTTAAGCTCGTTGTATTATGATTGTTTGTAATATTTAACCCTATCATGTCTTCTTGATAGGTCTTCGTTACATTAGAACTCCCTTCAAAGTAATCCTTGATTACTAAAATCATTTCAGTTTCGCCTCCATTTTTTCTTGAGGTATTTTGTATTTCGATGGCTCAATCTATTATGCGTTCGAGATCTATCTTTAATAGTTTATGATTGTTTTCTCTATTTGTTATACGGCAATTTATTCATTTTGTATTTTACTTATGAGAAAATACACATATTTCAAGAGAAGGTATAAGAATCCTTTAAATCTCCTTGGTATAAAAATAAAAAGAAGAAATAGCTAGCGAATTTTTCGGCAGCTGTTTCTTCTTTTTACAAAATCACAAAACTAATCAATTTTTATAATGCATTTCTTTCAGCTATAGCTTTAAATTACCAGCATTATCTTCAATTTCATAGGAAGGTGCATTTACGCCTGCATGAATAGTAGAAATGCCAACTGCTTCCTTATCTTTTGACGTTAATTTATTCCCTTTAATGATAAGATTAGAGACTGTATATTTCTCATCCTTTTTCCAATAATCCCCCACTTTAATGACAGCCAGATGTTGGTTGGGGATTAAACCGGTTTTAATTGTATTGTTCTCAATAATCACTTGTTTCCCAGCTTTTATGGAAATACCTGAGTTGTTATCGCCTAACACATGTATTGTGGAATTTTTCAGGGTCACTGAATCAGGCATCCCATGTACTTGGTTTATTTCAAATCCGCCTCTATGGGAGGTAAAGGTACTATTATTGAATTCATATACACCTGAATTATTAACAGCCACTCCGCCTTGTCCTTCCGCTGCTTCAAACACAGTGTTATTGTACGTCCCTCTTGGTAATTGGGATCTTGCGTATCCAATTACTTTTAGGTTATCAAAGATGCTTCCATCGGGTGCGTTGCCAGCAAAGCTGTCTAGTGCTGCCTGTCCTGTAATGGTTACATTCTTTAGGTGTATAGGATTATTGTTTATCCCAAATTGAGTATGCTGCTTTTTCGTATTGTTAACGGTGATGTTAGAAGCTTTAATACCAAATGGCTTTGAACTTGCAAGATTGACAAGGCTGTCGGAGAACTCCATTTCTTCAATGACAAGGTCATGACCTAGGAATGCAGCCATGGCATCATTCATTTTATTGTCTTTAAATGTTGCATAATTATAGGCAAAGATCCTTGAACCATCAAAATGATTGTTTGTGATTTCGGCATATTTAAAGGGTTCAGAAATTGCTAAGCCAATTGATTTTGAAGCAAAAAGGTTTCCATCTACTATCGCATTGCGGCCATCATATAAGATCAAGTCATAGGCCTGGTTATTATAAAAATGATTATCCTTAATGGTAATTCGATTATTTAAGTTATAGCCAGCTTCTACATCAATTCCTGATTGAGGTGCAGTACCCTTCATATCATGAATCCTGTTATTTTTAATTAATACATCCTGTGCACCGCCAACAGTTATCCCTTGACGCCGGTTATAGGCGAACTCAGAGTTTTTGACGGTGATATTTTTAGAAACACCTTGCACCCAAAGTTCCAAATAAATATTGTCGTCAACATTACCAGTATCAAATACAACATGCATATAGCTTGCGTCTTTTGGAATCGAGGTTACACCCCAGCCAACAGGAGTATTAGTCGTGCTGCTATCGTGCTTTGTAATGAAGGTGCCATCCTTTTTGAAAAAATAGGCTGCATATTGTTGTGCTTTTTTCGGCATATTTTGCTGATGGATAAATTGAAAAGTTTTTTGAATATCAAAGAATGGATCAGTTAGTGGGAGGTTTTCTAATCTTATCTTATTATTATCGTTGATTAGCTGACCTGAATCATTAACAGAACCGGATTTAAAATCTTCAGTATAAAATTCGTCAATGAGTTTTCCCATTGCCCCGACCGCTAAACCATCCCCTGTAAAATTAATGGACTTAATGCCATCAATGGTAATATCGGTTGCTCCTGCTGTTACAATACCGTAACCACCTTCATGAGTACCGCCGCTTGAATAATCATGTGTATCCTTATCACCTTTATATGTACCACCTTTTAGAGTTACATTATGTATGCCTGGCCCAAGATGTAGAAGCGTATAGTTACTTAAATTATTTGATTCCTTTTGCAGAACAGCACCCATTTTCAATTCAAAGGTTATATTGCTTACCATATTAATTTGAAGGTCTTTAGAAATTAAATATGTTCCATTAGGGACAATAAAGGTATTATAACCATTTTCACTAGCCCATTTTAGTGCCTTATTTATTCCTTCTGTCGTTTCCTTTGGATGGGTGCCATTGTTGTAAATTCCCCAACGGTTAAACTCCAAGGTATAAGTTTTTTCCGTATCAGCGAAGATGCTTTTAGTGCTTTCAAAATTAAATGTTATAAACATTAACAAAAAAGCCAGAACAAAAATGGCTGGTTCCTTCCTTTTATTCATCGTAAACACTCCTCTTACTTATGATAGGAATTGAAATTCATTAACATTATGTTCTTTCTAGATTATTTTTATAGTTTGAAATAAGGTGAAATTGAATAGGTAGGGTAGAATGTAAAGTTATATCCAAAAGAATTACTGCTAATCCATTAATTTTCTCTATTCAAATGGAATATAAATAACTTTCTCAAAAAACTGTTTAGTCCATAAATAGGATAATTTTGCAAACCAAAACTTATATGATTTATAAAAAGATTGTTTGACTATAGTCTAGATAGATAATATATTAATAATAAAAAGTTCATTATAAAGAACGATTTTTTGTTTTATTGCGTTAGAAATGGAAATTGAAGTGATATAAGAAGATGATGGATAATTTATAACCATTTAAACGTACGAGGCAAAATTTAAATTCAAAGTGGTCCCAAGGACTTATGCAAGAAAAGAGATTCTTTAAACATTTATTAATAAGGATGAAAACATTAAGAAATGGCAGGTGAAAAATGCTAATAATTAGATCTATTCTTTTCGTTCTCCCAACCTTATATATGGCAATAATCTGGCTCCAATCCAGTCATTTTAACCCTGAGTCTGTTTTTGCTTTATCAAGTCACGTAAGTATAAGTATTATTTTGTTAATAGGAGCAGCTCTGGAGCTCGCGCATTTTTTTGAATTTGGCTTCCTTTATTTCCTCTTAATTTTGCTATTTCTCACTTTTGGAAAACTTGATTCAAAAAAAGAAATTATCGCCGCTTTTATAGCAATTGTATATGGGCTTATTGATGAAATTCATCAGCATTTTGTGCCGTTTAGGTCCTTTTCATTATTTGATTTGTTCAAGGATTGTATAGGTGTATGGATAATTTGGTATGTAGTTCATAAAAATTATTATAAGAATTCACGGTTAGGTACCGGTTTAAGAATAATTACTAACTTATATAAAAAAGATAAAAAAGATGTTCCCTATGATTAGGTCACTGGAGGGGTAAAGTCTTTTGGAGGATAAATACTCCTTTACTAAGCCTAACCTTGCAGTTATCAAAAAATGTCGAATGATTGTTCTTTAAAAAGAACTAAATGTAATTTATAATTTATTATTATTAGACTAACTTATTAGGTTTTAACCTCTAAAGATAAAGTTTAGAGGCTATCTCAAACCTTGTTGTTCGTTATAATGAAATGAAAATTATAAATTGGAGTTGATTAGATGAATACACTTGAGTTAATAGAAATCAAAGAATATACTCCCCCTTTAGTTTTAAACCATCGGCCAATTAGATTCGAGACGTCTCAAAGTTGGAATAGGGGTCGAGGACCAGTGTCAGGTGATCCAGGTAAAAGTGATGGGGATAAATATCCGCATAAACCTTATGAGCCTAAAAAGCCCCATCCGCATAAGAATAGGTAGACTAGTGGCAGTCACATGAATTTCTATGTAGCTAATAATTATAAAGGAGATTCTTTATGAAAGTTCGTCACTTAAAAATTGGGGAACATATATTGATAGTTGAGGTAAATTCAGACTCAATTTTGGAAGTTATCCATAACAAATTTATAGTGGTTATTGATAGCAAACCAAATTTGACTGTTAAAATCAATAAAGGGTTTGGCACCCCATTCCAAAACTACAACGTCCAAATCACCAAAGACCCCAACAAAATCTATTTCCGCCGAGCCGATTATCTGATCGAAGCAACTCATGATTACAGAGAAGCAACCATCTCCGTTCATGACGAACTTGCCCTAAAACATGCCCTAATGAATCTCTACAGCTCCTTCATCGGCTACCACAAATGGGGTCTTTTAATTCATTCTTCCTGTGCCATAGAAAATAGAAAAGCTCATATCTTTTCAGGTCAATCTGGGGCAGGGAAGTCAACGGCAGCGAAATTATCTGCACCTAGAGAGCTTCTATCCGATGAAGCCACCATTCTAAAAATTGATGATGGTAAAGTAACTGTCTTTGACTCACCGTTCAGAAGTGAGTTGGAGGCAACCGGAACCAATGAAACAGCCTCATTAGCAAGCATCCAGCTTTTACACCAGGCTCTACATAATAAGAGAACGCAGCTTAAAAAATCCGATGCTCTTATCCACTTAATGGATAAAGTGTTTTACTGGGCCCATAACCCTGAAGAAACGAAGCAGATTTTAAAGCTGCTTAATAAATTAGTAGAAACTGTACCAGTATACGATCTTCATTTTCAAAAAAACAATCAGTTTTGGGAGTTGATTTCTTGATGGCCAGATATGTTCAGAAAAGCAGCTATGAGACGACACATCTGGATAATGAGTACATTATATTGAATACCATTGATTATACAGTTACAAAGTTAAATGATGTTGGCGGAGTATGCTGGTCATTGCTTGAAAAGGATCAAACGGCCGAATCTATAACTAAAATTCTTCGCCAGGAATACCAGAAAAGTGATGTTAATGAAAAAGATATAGAGGAATTCTTATCTCATTTAATGGAATGCGGGCTGGTCAAATATGCTGTTTGAGCAGGAAGTGATTGACTTATTAAAAAGGACCATCCAAAAAGACGGGTGCATTGACCTTCCTTCCGAGGGAGATAGTATGTACCCGGTAATCCAAAAAGGGGAGATTTGCCGGTTTATCCCTTGTGAGCCTTCCTTGCTAAACAAGGGGGATATTACATTGTTTTGGGCAGAATCTGGTCAGTTGGTTGCCCACCGATTTTACCGTGCAGAAATGATTCACGGCCTCCCTCATTATGTATTTAAGGGTGATACGAACCTTGGGTTTGATCTGCCTGTCAGTAAGGACAAGATTGTCGGGAAGCTCCTTTATGTTCAGAAAGCCAGCCGGAAGGTAAATGTGGAGGATCTGCAGGCGTATGCATGGGGGAAGCTTATTTTGGCGATGCCTGTTTTATCTGGTTTATTAAGAAAGTATCTAAATAAAAGAAAAAGCCCTCAATTTTAGAGTTAATTTGGAGTGTACATATGAAAATCACTAGAAGGCAGCAGCTGATTAAAGTGTTTAAGGAATTTTTTACAATGAAGGATATTTTAAAGGCGTTTTCTTTATTAAGGCCCTTTATTGTAAAGCATAGGACTGCGTATTTTGTTTTATTTGGGCTATTAGCAGTGGATATTTTTTTGACGATTGCTTTCGCATCATTCTTCGGAAAAATTGCTGATGCCGCGGTCCAGGCTGACTTTAATCAAATTAAGTCCTTAGTTCCAATCGGAATCTGCCTTGTGCTGGTCAGCATTGTTACTTCTTTTATGGATAGTTACTTTGAAACGGTGGCAACCAATGGAGTAAAAAGGGATCTTAAAAACCATTTATTTAGCCACATTTTACGGCTGCCTTCGAGTAAAGTTTCAACCATGAGATCAGGAGAAATCATCACCCATTTTACGAATGATGTTCATAGCCTTGATGGGGTGATCGGATATAGTCTTATCAATTTGGTGAGATTGCCACTTATTTTTATTGCGGTATTTATTTTTCTTATCCAAATCAATGTTACGCTTTCGCTTCTTAGTTTGTTAATCACCCCTATTGCTCTTGTGGCCGGGCTGTTGTTTGGTTTGCTGCTTCGCCGGAATAGCAGATTGATACACAGCCTATTTGGAAAAATAAATACTCATATAAATGAGACATTTAACGGCATTGGAGTTATCCGCTCCTTTACCTTAGAAAAATCCTCCTTTGAAAACTTTGAAGATAAAAATGAGGAGTTATTCAAACTGGAGAAAGAAAACGCCAAACTACAGGGCTGGTTTTATTCAGGGGGAAGTTTAATCAGTTCCGCCACTTTTTATGTCAGCCTTCTCCTAGGTGCTTATTATGTTTCAAAAAACATAATGACTGTGGGGGCTCTGTTAACCTTTGTAAACCTTGTGAACCATTTGGTTTATCCCCTTACCGGTTTGGCTGGGCAGTGGGCAGGGTTTCAGCGCTCGGTTACGGCAGTTGAGAGAATCATGGATGTATTAGAAGAACCTGCTGATTCAGAGGAACTGCCATCTTATTCTGTTTCAAAACCATTGATGAGTTTTATAAAATTTCAAGACATTACTTTTAGCTATGATGAAAGCCATAAAGTGTTTGTTAATTTAAATTTAACCATTCCTGCCGGCAAGGTAATTGCAATAGTCGGGCCTAGTGGGGCTGGTAAAAGTACATTATTCAATCTGCTGCAGAGCTTTTATAAGCAGCAATCAGGAGAAATATACATTGATGATATCAGTGTTGACGATTTTACTTTATCAAAGTTGCGGAGTATGATCGCCCATGTTCCGCAGGAAACCTTTCTATTTGCGGGGACTTTTCGTGAAAATTTAAAGATCGCCAAACCTGGAATCAGCGAAGCTGAAATGATTGCAGCGGCGAAAGATGCCTATATCCATGACTTTATCATGTCACTCCCGGAAGGCTATGACACCGAAATTGGTGAGAGAGGCATTAAATTATCTGGAGGGCAAAAACAGCGTGTAGCGATTGCGCGTGCAATTTTAAAAGATGCCTCTATTTTATTGCTGGATGAGGCAACGTCTGCCTTGGATAGTGAAACGGAGTTCCATGTGAAGGGAGCCTTGGATGACTTAATGAAGGACAGGACTACTCTTGTAATTGCACACCGGTTATCAACGGTTGAAAACGCGGATGTCATTATCGTCTTGGATCAGGGAAAAATTGTCCAAACGGGAACCCATCAGGAATTAATAACTCAGCCGGGGCTTTACCGGAAGCTTCATAAAAACAAATTTCAAAGTAAAAAGGCTTCTGCCTTATCGCTTGCTTAACTGTTTTTGAAAGGGAGTATTTTTTATGAGCATGAGATGGATTCAGGCATTATACGATCCAGGCATCCCTCTGCCAGATGACCCTAGTTTTTTTAAGAAGGCACTGAAGGATATAAGTTACTTCGGTGTATCTTCACAGGTATATTATCTATTAAAACAGCAGGGGAAACTAAGCCAAACACCAGTCTATTTTCAGGAACGGTTGAAGGGAAAGTATAATGAAGCTTTGTATCTAAATCTATTTATAAAAAGTGAACTAGGGAAAATTCTAAGTGGTTTTGAAAGTCTGAAAGTAGAGGGAATTCCTTTAAAAGGGGTTATCTTTGCAGAGAAATATTTTGGGCATATTGGAGCAAGGGGAACTTCTGACATTGATTTATTAATAAGGCCGAATCAACTTGAAAAAGCAATTGAGTGCGTATCTTCATTGGGTTTTACAGTTAAAGAAGAACCTCTTCAATCTCATTTTCATTGCAGCTTTAGCAAAGAAATACCTGGTTCGCGGATTCCCTTAACAGTTGAATTGCATTGGGATCTGTTGAAGGAGAATTCTTCTTCTCTAAATATTAATGAATTTTGGGATAAAGCCACGCCGCTGCAAAACTATCGTTTTATAAAAGAATTATCTGATTACCATACCTTTTATATGATCTGTCTTCATGGGTGGCGGCATAATATGGATTCTCTTAAGTACTTTTTGGATATTATTCAGATGATTTATTACTTAAATGACCGCTTGGATTATCGGAACTTATTGAATGACGCATGTAATCATAAAACTTTAAAAAGGATGGTTAGGACGTTATCGATTGTTTATAAGGAAAACCCTTATTTGCAGACGGTAAGGAACCTGCCAGTAAAGCGTTTTAGTCTTTGGGATTATAGTGCTTTTAAATCTGGTAATCGAAGATCTTTGAAGAATTACCTGGACTTTTTTGATTATCAATTTTTAAGCTTTGATACCGCAAAGCATAGCTTTAAGGAATTTTCGGAATGGGTTAAGGTTACGAATCTAAAGGCTTTAATAAGATAGTTAACAACAAGAAAAGCTGCAAGTCCATAAAAGGCCTTGCAGCTTTTTGTATTTTTGTCAAATTCCGGGATTTTGAGAGGGTCCATTAATCATTTGAAATTGGAAAAGAGTTTGAAAACCCTCTATAAAGGTGGTCACCCATACACCTTCCCATTTAGTAACATAAGATGTTAAATGAAAGGAAAAAGATTAATATCCTGCAGGTAATACAGCAGAGTGTACCTTTACTGTTACTGTACGAGAAACTGAAGGAAATGTGGTACTTGGAAATATTCAGGTTCAAACTCTTATTGAAAGCGAATATAAACTGCCTTCTTATGCAGCGGATATAAAGGAAATTCGTAAGAATGTACATCTAACTCAGTGTGAAGTTCTTCCGATTACTAACGTTAATGATATGGCAAGTTTGTTTATCGAAGGGTATATTCATAAAAATATTCAATATGTCGAAGGATGCGAGGGTTATGTGAGAGATTACAGTGTGAATGTACCTTTTAATTGTTATAGCAGAGTACAGCTTGCAAGACCAATTTTATTTCCATTCGGCCAATATAGTAGGAAGAATAATGATCTTGAAACGAGAGTACTTGCTGAAGATGGACAAGGCGCAGATCGTTGTACATTCGGTTCTTCAACTTTTGAGATTAACAATGAGCCAATTCATTGCAAGCTGGTGGCTTCTTCAGTAAATCAATGGGATGTTCTTCAGAACTTTGATAATTGTGGCCGCTTCGACACAGTGAGTGAGAAAGAGGATATCACATTGACTGTCAGACTCACTCAAATAGGGAGCGGTTGTGAACCAAGTTAAATGCAAGGTAGTTAACAGAAATGTATTCTTCAGTGACCATAAAGTGACCAAAGGTTTAATGGAAGTGTTATAGAGACAAAGGGAAAAAAGGGAAAGCCTCTTATCAAGGCTTTCCCTTTTTTCGTTGATATGGAGAATAGGGGGCTCGAACCCCTGACCTCAACGCTGCCAGCGTTGTAATTCATATTTCCTATACAATCCTAAAATGCCCTATAAAGCCCTTATATCTACATTTTCAGGAGATTTTTTAGTTTATTATAATCTTTAGTTTCCTATAGGATTCAGTAGTTCGTGACCATATTGTGACCAGAGAGTGACCAAAGTATTGGAAGTATTTGTTTTATGCAAATTGAGATATGACAGTAATGCCACAGAATAATTTTGAAATTATGCAGAATGAGTGGGGGAGATTAAATGTTAAGAAAAGCGGTCTTTCTGGAAGCCACTGTGACAGATTTAGCGGCTACATTCGAATATATAATCAAGGCATAGAAGATCGTATTAACACTCTAGAAACTTGTCCTAAAGAAATGGCGGCTAAAACAGTCGCCATTTGTTTTATTCTTCCCCCGTTAGGGTTTCGGCATATTTACTGCACGGTCACCTATGCGCTCCAAGTTGCTGACAATGTCAACGAACACAATACTTGATAAAATGGCAGCATTTATTATTCCAATAATCTTCTGGGCTTTGTTTTTTTACGGAGTCATTACTATCCTGAATAAAATTCATAAAAGCAAGTTACAAGAGAAAGTGACGAAAAAATACAAAAAGTATTATGAGAAACGTTAAAGGGAAAATATTAAATGTAAAGGTTTTGTAAAAAGAGTTTGATTCGATTGCATATATAAGCAAATTATTATATATTGATATTTGAAAAGTCGGAGGTGAACACAGAATGAAAGTATCCACAGTCGAAATCGATAAAGCAGCAAACATTTTAAAATTATTAGGCGATAAAACGCGCTTAACCATGGTGAAAATTTTAGATAACAACGATTGTTGCGTGTGTGAGTTTGTGGAGATATTTAAAATGAGCCAGCCCGCTATAAGCCAGCATATTCGGAAATTAAAAGATGCAGGTGTAGTAAGGGAAGCTAGGAAAGGACAATGGATAATTTACTCTCTGAATAAAGACAGTGATTACTATCCATTGGTGCAAAACCTGCTGGATCACCTTCCAAGCCAAGATAATAAATTAAAAGAACTGGAAGAACAGGGACTAAGAATTTCTTGTGAGTAAGAGGGGGTACCACATTGACACAAATTGTATTAGCATCGGTGATCTTTTTAATCACCCTCATATTAGTTATATGGCAGCCTAAAGGGTTATCCATTGGATGGTCTGCCTGTGGAGGCGCTATTCTTGCTTTGATTGTAGGAGTAGTTGACTTCAAGGATGTAATCGATGTAACTTCTATTGTTTGGAATGCCACTTTGGCTTTTATTGCAATCATCATTATTTCCCTCATCTTAGATGAGATTGGCTTTTTTGAGTGGGCAGCACTTCATATGGCGAGAGCGGCAAAAGGGAACGGGGTAAGGATGTTCGTCTATGTATCCATTTTGGGAGCGCTGGTTGCTGCATTCTTCGCGAATGATGGAGCAGCTCTTATTTTGACACCAATTGTCCTTGCCATGGTAAGAAACCTTAAATTCGATGAAAAAATGGTTTTTCCTTTTATCATAGCAAGCGGGTTTATTGCGGATACTACATCTCTACCATTGGTTGTCAGCAACCTCGTTAATATTGTTTCGGCTGACTTTTTTGGAATTGGGTTTGTGGAATTTGCGTCCAGAATGATTATTCCAAACTTCTTTTCTCTAGCAGCAAGCATCATCGTCTTATACTTATTCTTTAGAAGAAATATACCATCGAAGTATGATCTATCTCATTTGAAGAAGCCGATTGAGGCGGTTCGTGACGAGAAAATGTTTAAATTGTCATGGATTGTATTAGGAATCTTATTAATTGGCTATTTTGCAAGTGAATTTGTTGGGGTTCCTGTCTCCATTATAGCGGGTATTGTAGCCATCTTCTTCTTATTCATGGCACGAAGAAGTCCAGCAGTTAATACGCGCACTGTTGTAAAAGGAGCACCTTGGGCAATTGTTTTCTTCTCCATCGGAATGTATGTTGTGGTTTATGGATTAAGAAACGTTGGTCTTACAAATGTTTTAGCTGATTTGATACAGGTGACAGCAGATCAGGGACTATTTGCTGCCACAATCGGGATGGGATTCATTGCCGCGATTCTTTCATCTGTGATGAACAATATGCCAACTGTTATGATTGACGCACTTGCCATTGCGGATACCGATACAAGCGGTGTCGTCCGAGAAGCACTTATTTATGCGAATGTCATTGGGTCAGATTTAGGTCCAAAAATTACGCCGATTGGTTCCCTTGCAACCCTGCTTTGGCTTCATGTATTGTCACTTAAAGGAGTAAAAATCTCCTGGGGAACTTACTTTAAAACAGGAATTGTGTTAACCATTCCAACATTGTTCATAACATTAGTTGGTTTATATATTTGGTTACTGATCATTTAAAAAAACTTACCTAAAAGGAGAATCTCAACATGTCTAAAAAAACAATTTATTTTCTATGTACAGGTAATTCATGCCGCAGCCAAATGGCTGAAGGATGGGCAAAGCAACATTTAGGTGATGAGTGGAATGTATATAGTGCTGGAATTGAGGCACATGGCTTGAATCCAAACGCTGTAAAAGCGATGAAAGAAGCGGGTATTGATATTTCTAACCAGACATCCGATATTATCGATCCTGAAATTTTAAATAATGCAGATCTAGTTGTTACACTTTGCGGAGATGCAGCAGATAAATGCCCAATGACTCCTCCTCATGTGAAGCGTGAACATTGGGGATTTGACGACCCTGCCAAAGCTCAAGGAACAGAAGAAGAAAAATGGGCTTTCTTCCAGCGTGTACGTGATGAAATTGGTGACCGCATTAAAACGTTTGCCGACACTGGGAAATAAGAAAAAAATATAGCCAGGAGAATGTCAATCTCTTGGCTATTCTTTAAACTAATATATAAGTATATGCTTATTTAATTGTGAAGGAGTTTTAATATGAACAAAGTTGAAATTTTTGATCCTGCATTATGCTGTCCTACTGGTGTATGCGGACCAAGTGTTGACCCAGAATTAACAAGAATGGCAGCGGCTGTATTTGCTTTGGAGAAGAAAGGATTTGACATAAAACGATATAACTTAGCTAATGAACCTGCGGTATTTGCTGACAATAAAGAGGTGAACAATGTTCTTCATGAAAAGGGACCTGATTCTCTTCCAGTTACTTTATTAAATGGAGCTGTGGTTAAAGAAGGCAAGTACCCTTCTAATGATGAGCTTGCCCAATGGTTTGGTATTAAAGTCGAGGAGCTTGCTGAGAAGAAGCCCAAAGTACGTTTAAAACTTGATTTAAAATAGGAAGGCGTGATTAGGTATGTTTCAACCATTTGATACAAGGATGATCGCAAACACCAAGTTTCTTTTCTTTACAGGAAAAGGAGGAGTTGGAAAAACCTCAACGGCATGTGCATCTGCTGTTAAATTGGCTGATGAGGGGAACAAGGTCTTGTTGGTAAGTACCGACCCAGCTTCAAATTTGCAGGATGTATTAGAGATTGAGCTAACGAATACACCTATGCCGATTCCGAGTGTTCAAAATCTTTCTGCCTGTAACCTCGACCCTGAAGAAGCGGCACGGGCTTACCGTGATAAAGTGATCGGACCTTATCGCGGGAAACTCCCAGATTCAGTTGTAGCAACGATGGAGGAACAGCTCTCTGGAGCTTGTACTGTTGAAATTGCCGCATTTGATGAATTCACCAGTTTACTATCTGATTCCACCGTTGTTGAAGCATATGACTATATTATCTTTGATACGGCTCCTACGGGTCATACGCTACGGCTTCTTCAGCTCCCTACAGCATGGAGCGGCTTTTTAGAAGAAAGTACACATGGCGCCTCTTGCCTTGGTCCCTTAGCGGGCTTGTCAGAAAAGAAACAAATCTATTCCATGACAATGGAAGCCCTTGCTGATCCAGCTCAAACAACCTTAATTCTGGTGGCAAGACCAGATGAGTCTTCGTTGCTTGAAGCAAGCCGTGCCTCGAAAGAATTAAAAGAGATTGGAATCAAGAACCAAAATCTCATTATTAACGGATTAATGCAGTCACATATTTCTGATGACCCGATTTCATCTTCCTTCTATCATCGTCAGCGGAATGCGTTAAAACAGATGCCAGAGGATCTAAAGCAAGTTGTTGCTTATTCCTTGCCATTTGTTTCTTATTCATTAACAGGAATAAAAAATCTGCGTTATTTATTTAAGCAATATATACTGCCAGAAGCAGACGTGGTTTCTGAAAAGGGTGCAATCAATTTACCTGGCGTAAGTGAAATCATTCATGACTTCTCATCCAACAATACAAGAGTCATCTTTACGATGGGGAAGGGCGGAGTTGGCAAGACCACTATGGCATCCGCTATTGCTGTCGGCTTGGTTGATACGGGTCATAAAGTACATTTAACGACGACAGATCCTGCGGCTCACCTTGAATTTGTGTTCCAAAATAGTGATTTGAATCAAAACTTAACGATTAGCCGTATTAATCCGAAAGAAGAAGTTGAGGCTTATAAATCAGAAGTTTTGTCTAATGTGAGCAATGAACTGGATGATGAAGCTATTGCCTATATAGAAGAAGATTTAAATTCCCCCTGTACCGAAGAAATTGCGGTATTCCGTGCGTTTGCAGAAGTAGTGGCAAAATCAAAAGATGAAATCGTGGTGATTGATACTGCCCCATCGGGACATACATTGCTGCTTTTAGATGCGGCTCAGTCCTATCATAAAGAATTGGCTCGATCGACAGGTGAAATTCCTGAAAGTGTCAAAACACTGCTTCCGCGTCTAAGAGATCGGCAAGAAACAGGCGTAGTTATTGTCACATTAGCAGAAGCTACTCCCGTTTTGGAAGCGAGTCGATTGCAAGAAGACTTAAAGCGTGCGGGTATATCGCCTAAATGGTGGCTGATCAATCAAAGTCTATATGCAACAGAAACGAAAGACCCTGTCCTGCGAGGAAGAGCAAATGCCGAAATAGACTGGATTGATAAAGTTGCAAATGAGTTAAGCAAAAAGTGTGCCATTGTTCCATTAATAAGTGAAGAAAACACAGGATATGAGGAATTGAAGAAATATATAAATCAATAGCGGAGGGATTACCTTGGAAAAAGTTGTAATTTTAGGGACGGGACCTGCGGGATTAACGGCAGCGATTTATCTAGCGCGTGCAAATATGGAGCCTCTTGTTATTGAGGGCACTCAGCCAGGAGGTCAGTTAACTCTAACAACAGAAGTGGAGAACTTCCCTGGATTTGTTGATGGGGTGATGGGTCCTGAATTAATGGACAATATGAGAAAGCAGGCAGAAAGATTTGGAGCAGAATTTAAGAGAGGATGGGTTACGGACGTTGACCTTTCGAAAAAGCCATTTACACTGCAAGTGAGCGGTTTAGGAGAAATTCAGACGGAGGCTCTGATCCTTTCTACGGGCGCTTCAGCTAAACTTTTAGGCATTCCTGGGGAAACAGAAAATATTGGACGCGGAGTCAGCACATGTGCGACCTGTGACGGATTCTTTTATCGAGGCAAGAAAGTAATCATCGTAGGTGGCGGGGATTCTGCCATGGAAGAGGCAAATTTCTTAACAAAATTTGCATCAGAAGTGACCATTGTACACCGCCGTGATGAACTTCGCGCTTCAAAAATTATGCAGGAACGTGCGAAGGAAAATGAAAAAATTTCTTGGGCGCTCAACAATACACCGATTGAAGTCGTTTCAGATGGAACAAAAGTGACAGGCTTAAAAGTTCGTGATAACGAAACAGGAAAAGAAGAAGTGATCCAAACAGACGGGATTTTTGTAGCGATTGGACATACACCGAATACGGCTTTCCTAAATAAACAAATTGATACGGATGAAACAGGATACGTCAATGTGGTACCTGGAACAACGGAAACCAATATTCCTGGCGTTTTTGCATGCGGTGATGTACAAGATAAAAAATATCGCCAAGCAATTACAGCAGCAGGAACAGGATGTATGGCAGCACTTGATGCTGAGCGGTACCTGGAAGGAACGTCAACACATGATTGGAGCAAATCACTATAAAGGCGGGATCAGCATGACAAAAAACTACCATGAATTAATTAAAGACCGAATCTACATTGGCGGAGCAGATGATGTAGAAGAGATGATAAAAAATGAAAAAGCCGATATGATTTTTGATCTTCGGGCAGAGGTGCCTGAATCGGACTATGAACGGATTCATAGTCTGATTGTGGATGATGCTGAGAACCAGGATGAGTCCATTAAACAATCCATTGAACATGTGGTAAACGCTTATAATGAAGGAAAGAAAGTATATTTTCATTGTGCGGGAGGAAGCAACCGTACAGGAACTGTGGCGATTGGAACATTATTATCGTTAGGTAAGGCCAAGACAATCGAAGAAGCAGAAGAAATCGCGAAGGCAGCTCGTCCAAAAATTAATGTAAAACCAGAAATGAAAGAGTCTCTGCACTGCCTTTTTCCGAATGCTTAATGGTAAAATGGGGTGAGGATTCATTAATTTTAACTTAGGGGTGAGGAGAACGTGAATATCACAGATCAGGCTCGTGATTTTTTGAAACAATTGTTTGAAGAACATAATGCCAAAAACATCCGTTTTTATTTTGCAGGCTTTGGCTGAGGACAGCCTAAAGTAGGGCTGGCTCTGGATGAGCCAGGTGAAGAGGATAAAATCAGTGAGATTAACGGCATCACAGTGGCAATTGATCCTAACATTGAAAGTGTGACACAGGATCTTGTACTGGATTTCAACAAAGAAGCAAATGGGCTTGTTCTATTAGGAAATGAAAGTGATTGTTGCTAGGATTTATCTTTAGAGGAGTAGTTGGTTGAAAAACCAACTCCTCTTTTTCTGTTATTTATAGAAACAAGTCCCTTCCTATGAAAAATAGGAGAAGTCACGGGAATTTTAATAGCATATAGGTAGTATTTACTTAATTAATTTTTCCTTGTTGAATAAATAATAGAAAACATTCTATTGAAATAAAACTAAGATTATTTATTTGGCTTTACTGGCTTTCGTGCTAAGAGTGAACTAATAATAGCGAGTGCTGGCAGGATCATAGTAAGTAATAATATTTCTTTATAACCGCCGAATAGATCATAGGCAAATCCAAAAGGAAGGGGTCCAAGGGCTGATCCAATGACCATGACAGTCATAGCTGTGCCTTTTATGCTTCCAAGGAACTGCCTGCCAAAGTAGCTGGGCCACACATAGTTCAAAGCAATTCGTTCAAAGCCGCCGCTTATACCCCAAAGCACGCCGAAAATGATGGCTACTGTCACATTTTTAGCGATGAGCAAAACTAGCATAAAGATAATTTCTCCAAGGAAAATCCCGGCTAATACATAGTTTACTTTTACCTTATCAAGGATGAATCCGGCTGCCAATGTAATCGGAAAACCGATAATGGCCATCAAGCTCAGTACAAGAGCGGCTATGCCAGGTGATATATTCTGGATGCCAAAGATGGATATTAAATGAAAAGTAAGCCCAGTGTTCACTAATGCAGGTATGGCTACACAAAAGAGAAGCATCCAGTAAGCCTTTGTTTTCATTGCTTCTTTTAGCGTCCAATTCTCCTCTAAGTCAATATCAGCATAATCATCTTCAGCTTCTCCTGCTCTTATAATTGGTTTTTCTCGTCCATCTGGCAAAAGGCCAATATCTTCCGGCTTGTTCCTAATCAGTAAAAAGGCGAGAGGAACAAAGATTACCAGAAGAGCAATTCCCCAAACCTGCCATGAAATACTCCAGCCCCAATTATTAACCAGCCATGCATTGAGAGGAGGGAAAATGGCTGAGCTTGAAAATCCGCCTATAGCCATCAAGCTTAATGCTTTCCCCCGCTTTGTGATAAACCATTGAGGGACAAGTGTATTGGGGATAAGGGTCATGGAACCCTGCCCAAGAAGCCTTAAAAGGAAGAAGCCTATGAAGAGCATGGCGGTATTGGCAACGATGCTGTTCCAGAAACAAGCTAGTGCAAGGCTAAATCCTACGAACACTGCCATCTTGCGCTGTCCATGCCGGTCGATGAAGCGCCCGACAAAAAACATGCATAAGCCAGCTGCGAGCGTAGCTGCGGAATAAATCGCCGATACTTGTGAACGGCTCCAGCCAAAATCATGAATGTAAGAATCAATAAAAACAGAAATAGAATAGGTTTGTCCGGGTCCGGAGAAAAACACACCGAGAGCTGAAATAAGGACAATCATCCAGCCATAGTAAAAAGGTGTAGAAACAGGAGCTGCCAGTTTTTGTGTTTGTGCTTTCATGTAAAAACCTCCTTTAACCATGATAACAGAGGAGGAAAAGGATGCCCATTTATTTACAAAAGTTTAAAACGTTAAGAAAAAATGTTTTTTTTCACGTTGAATATAGGTAAAAAGAGGTTTTGATAGATAATAAGAGATTTAATTATATATAAACGCTTACATTAATACTTGTGTTTTCTGGCATATATGATATGATTCTACTGTTTTCGTCGGCTCGACTTTGATGAGAGTTCAAAGTCATTACTATAAAAAATAAAAAGGGGTGTTTGTTTGAAAGGTAATTTATTAAAAGAACAATGGCTTGGCAATGTAAAAGGTGACGTACTTGCCGGAATCGTGGTTGCATTGGCTCTAATTCCTGAGGCTATTGCATTCTCCATTATTGCCGGGGTAGATCCAATGGTCGGATTGTACGCTTCATTTTGTATTGCCGTTGTCATTGCAATAGTAGGCGGAAGGCCAGGGATGATTTCTGCTGCAACAGGTGCTATGGCATTACTAATGGTTACATTAGTAGCTGACCATGGGTTGCAGTATTTATTTGCCGCGACCATTTTAACCGGGGTACTGCAAATTTTATTCGGTGTGCTTAAATTAGCCCGATTTATGAAATTTATTCCCCGTGCTGTGATGATTGGGTTTGTTAACGCTTTGGCCATTTTGATTTTCATGGCCCAGCTCGAGCAGTTTGTTGATGCAACCTGGGTTATGTATGCAATGGTTGCCGGAGCTTTGGCGATTATTTATATTCTTCCAAGGTTTACGAAAGCAGTACCATCACCGCTGATAGCAATAATTGTAATTACTGTTATTGCTATTATGACGAAGAGTGACGTTAGAACTGTTGGAGATATGGGTGCACTGACTTCAGCCTTGCCATCATTCTTAATTCCAGATGTTCCGTTTAATCTAGAGACATTAAAGATAATCTTCCCTTATTCTTTGGCTCTTGCGATAGTCGGTCTTTTGGAATCGTTACTGACTGCATCTATTGTCGATGATATGACAGATACAGCTAGTGATAAAAACAAGGAAAGTCGCGGACAGGGTATTGCCAACATTGTTGCAGGAATGTTCGGAGGAATGGCCGGATGTGCAATGATTGGACAGTCAGTTATTAACGTAAAATCAGGTGGAAGGGGAAGACTTTCTTCACTGGTTGCCGGGGTATTCTTAATTTTCTTGATTCTGGTATTGGGAAATGTAGTTGTACAAATTCCAATGGCAGCTTTAGTGGGTGTCATGTTTATGGTTGCAATCGGAACCTTTGATTGGTCTTCAATTAAAGGGCTTTCCGTGGCGCCGGTTACTGATTCAATCGTTATGGTTACAACAACTGTGACTACTGTGCTGACTCATGATTTATCCAAAGGAGTTTTCGCAGGTATTATCTTAAGTGCAATCTTCTTTGTTGCTAAAATATCTAAAATGCATGTTACATCACACATTGAGGGAGAGAAGGAAATTTACGCTGTCAAAGGTCAAGTTTTCTTTGCTTCTGTCGATGAGCTTGTAGAGGCATTTGACTTTAATGGAGACGTTAAAGAGGTTGAAATTGACTTTTCACAAGCGCATATATGGGATGACTCAGGTGTCGCTGCAATAGATAAAATTGTTTTAAAACTACGAGACAATGGTGTTTTAGTCCGTTTATCAGGATTAAATGCTCCAAGCTCTAACCTAATTGAACGATTGGCAGTACACCGCAAACCTGGTGCGAAGTTATCAGGGCATTAATTAAAAAGCACGTGATTAATTCACGTGCTTTTTACATGTGCGCCCGGCA
>JAGGRA010000045.1 GCA_018613035.1 Pseudomonas sp. ISL-84
CCGGGCAATAAAAAGAGCACCTGATGGGTGCTCTTTTTGTGTTTTTATTTATTTTTAGCTTATAAATATCGCTTATTTCTCTAAAGTAGACACTTTTTTTGGGTCACTCACCATGCTTTATAGGGAATAACGGTCACTTTCTTAGATTTATCGGTCAGAATTCCATTTTATCAGTCACTTCTTTCAATATATCGGTCAGATTTCATTTTTATCGGTCACTTTTCCCATATATCGGTCAGTTGGCTCTATGGTGCCTTTTTGAAGCAATACAACTATATCGAGCAATTAGAAACTTCCAACTTCCATTTTATTAAATATCGAATATTACCAAATATTAATTAGAGTTTCACAATTAATTGGTCTCAATCAAGGTAATGATTCCTCCTTGCCTCTACCGGCAGCATAAGTCCAGCAAAAATAAAAGGCCCCTGTTCAAGGAGCTCCCTTTTAAGAAAATATTTCTGGCATTGTTATTTTTTTTAGTTTCTTTAAGTAATAATTATATCTTGGATTACTTGTATCTGTAGTAATTAAATCTTTTTCACAATCTGTGCAGATAAAAGAAGTGTATAGATGTATTCCCCTTGTTTTAGCCTGCTCGCAAATGACACATTCTTCTCCTGCATGTTTTTTTGCTAATAGCGAACCCAATCACTCCACCTCCATACACTTATTCTGCCCAGTAATATTTTATTGTATACAATTTTTCGAATATTCATTGGCGGTTTTTTTGAGGTTACTTGATTAATATTGTATGATGGAAATCCCATTTGGGTGTATGTCTATCATGGATTTCTTTATAAAATTGCTTATTTAACGAGGGGACTGGCTATATTGCAGGTGTGGCTCTTTATAGGACATACCCTATTTGTTAAAATAGGATAAGAATCTAAGGAAAGTGCAATAATTGGTGATGAAATGAATCAGAAACGGACTCCATTATTTGATCAGTTGAAAAAGCATTCCTCACAGCACCCTATATCTTTTCATGTCCCGGGACATAAGTATGGAGAACTTTTAAGCTATGGAGAATCAGAATTTTTTAAAGATATTTTAAAGCTGGATGCCACGGAACTCGGCAGCCTGGATGATTTGCACTCTCCCGGTGGAGTGATATTGGAGTCTCAAAGGCTGCTTGCAAATTTGTACGGCGTCTCCACAAGTTATTTCTTGGTAAATGGGTCAACTGCAGGGAACCTCGCTATGATTATGGCGGCGGCTGAAGAGAATGATACCGTATTAGTTCAGCGAAATTGCCATAAGTCGATCCTTAACGGTATTTCTTTGGCTAAGGCTGATCCGGTTTTTTTAGCACCTGAATATAACCATGATTGGGGCGTGGCTGGAGGCGTACCGTTCGAGACGGTAAAAGAAGCAATCGGACGATACCCGCATGCCAAAGCGCTGATTTTAACGTATCCTAATTATTATGGAATGGTTTCCGACTTGGAGCAGATTATTACTCATGCTCATCACTATGGGATACCAGTGCTGGTGGATGAGGCGCATGGGGCGCATTTTATTGGAGCAAAGTGCTTTCCGGCTTCCGCTGTCCAACTCAAAGCGGATATTGTTATACAATCAGCCCATAAGACACTGCCTGCTATGACGATGGGGGCGTACCTGCATTTTAATAGCAAACTTGTAAATGAAAAAAAATTAAGCAGCTATTTGGGATTACTCCAATCAAGCAGCCCGTCATATCCAATTATGGCCTCGCTTGATATGGCCAGGGCATACTTAGCATCTTTTTCAGATAAAGATGCAGATAAACTATACGAAAAGATTGAAAACTTTAGGAATGCACTAAACAGAATAAGGGGAATTAAGGTCCTCTCTTATAAAAATAATATCGGTGACCCTTTAAAAGTTACAATTCAATCCACTACTTCTCTAAGCGGATATGAACTTCAGCAGATTCTGGAGCAGCATGGTATCTATGCGGAAATGGCTGATCCCTATAACGTCTTGCTCGTTTTTCCGCTGCTAAAATCAAACATGGACTACTCGGTTGAAGGGGTTATCAATTGTTTGGAGAAAGAGTTAAAAACTTATATAACCACAGAAGATCCAAAAAAGAAAATCATATTTTCAAAAGAGCCTGTTTCAGAGCTTTCTTTCAATCAAAAGAAACGAGAAGGCCATACCAAAAAAACAGTTCTGCTTGAGGACTCTGTCGGCAGGATAAGTGCACAGCAGGTGACCCCTTATCCGCCCGGCATTCCACTTTTATTTCCGGGAGAACCAATACACAAGGAAGATATCCAAAATATAAGAATTCTTTTGGAAGCCGGTGCGCGCTTTCAAAATGAGGAAAATATTCAACAAGGTACCATTAAGATATATGAACAGCTGGAGGAAGTATTATGAATAAGGGAATGTTTATTACCATTGAAGGGCCTGAAGGTGCCGGAAAAACAACCATCATTAGTTTACTGGCAAAGAGGCTTGGAGCGGAAGGCTATAAGATCCTTCAAACGAGGGAGCCAGGCGGAATTGAAATTGCTGAACAAATCAGAGGTGTAATCCTCGATAAAAATAATACAAAGATGGACCCGAGGACCGAAGCTCTTTTATATGCAGCGGCTAGAAGGCAGCACCTGATTGAAAAGGTGAAGCCCGCATTAGAAAAAGGGTATGTAATATTATGTGACAGGTTTATTGACAGCTCCCTTGCTTATCAAGGGTATGCAAGAGGATTAGGCATTGAGGAGGTTTTCTCCATTAATAGCTTTGCAATTGAGGGAATGATGCCTAAGCTAACATTGTACTTCGATATTGAACCAGAGGCTGGGTTGGAGAGAATCAATCAGCATAAGGGCAGGGAAGTAAATCGTCTTGACCTGGAAAAATTAGATTTTCACCATAAAGTACGGGAAGGATATCTCAAATTAATGAACCTTTATCCTGACAGAATTTATAAGATTGATGCTTCCAGGCCGGTAGAGGAGGTATATAAGCAGGCAGATGAAAAATTAAAAGAAGTGTTAGAAGGGAAAATATAAGAAGGGCCTTAAAGATTTTATATCTTTAAGGTTTTTTTGTAAGAGTGCAAGAGCGTGTGGCTATCTGCTATATGTAAGGCAGCAGCTTCAGCCGGAAATAAAAAAGAGGCAATTTTTTTAAAAATAATCTCCGCAGTATTCCCTTAATTTCTGCTTGAGCATAAAATAATTGATATAATAAAGGTAAGAAACAACGGATAAAAAACTGTAAAGGGGTTGGGTCTATGAAATTAATCCTGGCAGTAATACAGGATCAGGACAGCAATAAACTTATGAATGCCTTGGTGGATAATAATTTTCGAGCAACAAAATTGGCCAGTACAGGCGGTTTTTTGAAATCCGGGAATACAACTTTCATGATCGGCACAGAGGATATTCGGGTAGAACGGGCTTTGCAGATTATTAAAGAAAACTGCCGGGCAAGAGACCAGCTTGTTGCACCCGTATCACCAATGGGCGGAAACGCTGATTCCTATGTGCCCTATCCAGTAGAAGTAGAAGTGGGCGGTGCAACCGTTTTTGTATTGCCGGTTGAGCAGTTCCACCACTTTTAATAAACCATTATTATTTTTACAGGGTCCAATGCTACCTTTTTCGGAGGATTAATGTATGAAAATCAACCAGGATCTTCGGCTCAAAATGGAAAATATCCGCCAGGACCAAAAGCAGGCAGCGGGGAATGGCACCAAGTTTTATGAACTGGTTCAGAAGCAGGACCAGAAGTTGCAGGCTTCACAGCTCCAGGGATTATTAAAAGAGATTGATGCCGCCGGTGAACGCCTTGCCCGGTCCCGGACTTTTAAGGACTTGGCAAAGTTTAAAACATTGGTTAAGAAGTTTGTGAAGGAAGCCGTTGAGTTTGGCATGGAGCTAAAGCAATCACATAGCTGGAATCAATTTGGACAAGGCAGGTCGCTAAGGGTTGTCGAAACCGTTGATGAAAAGCTTTCTGAGCTGACAGATGAACTAATGAAAAAGGAAGAATCCTCGATTGATATACTTGGAAAAGTCGGAGAAATTAAAGGTCTTTTAATAAATTTATATACGTAAGTGAGTGATTGTTGTGGGAAAAACGTGGGAACAGCTGGAGTCCATACAGCCAGTAGTATTGAAAATGTTTAAAAATAGCATAGTGAAGGATCGGCTGGCCCACGCCTACTTGTTTGAGGGTATGAAAGGGACAGGGAAGCGGGAAGCGAGCACACTTTTGGCAAAAAGCCAATTCTGCAAGGCTCCCGTTGAAGGGTATGTTCCATGTGAAACATGTTCAAACTGTAAAAGGATTAATAGCGGTAATCACCCGGATGTTCATATTGTAGAGCCGGACGGACTCTCTATTAAAAAGAATCAGATTCAAAGCCTTCAGGAAGAGTTTTCAAAAACAGGTGTAGAATCAAAAAGAAAACTTTATGTGATTGTACATGCAGACAGGATGACTGTAAATGCTGCCAATAGTCTGCTGAAATTTCTGGAGGAACCTCATGCGCAAACGACTGCCATTTTAATTACTGAACAGTCCCAGCAAATGCTTCCTACTATTCTATCGCGCTGCCAGACGATTTCTTTTAAACCTTTGTCCCCAGCTGAAATGATCGAACAGTTAAAGAATAATGGAGTAGATCCTAGCCGGGCACCATTACTTGCACAAATTACCAATAATTTGGATGAAGCTTTGGAGTATAGTTCTGATGATTGGTTTGTACAAGCACAAAAAATAGTGTTAAAATTATATGAAGTGGTTAAGAAAAATCCGCTTGAGGCAATGGTTGCCCTTCAGGAGGATTGGTTCTTGCACTTTAAAGAGAAAGAGCAGATTGATCGCGGCTTAGATTTATTACTTCTTATTTTTAAAGATTTATTATATATACAGCTTGGGAAACAGGACCAGGTTGTCCATCTAAACGAAAAGAATCGTTTAGAGCAGTTTGCACTGCAATCTTCTACAAAGCGACTAACAGAACAGATGACGGCTGTTTTGGAAGCGAAAAGAAAATTGCAGGCAAATATGAATCCGCAGCTGTTGATGGAACAGCTTGTGTTAAAATTGCAGGAGGGATCTTCCTTTGTATGATGTAGTAGGAGTGCGCTTTAAAAAAGCGGGCAAGATATATTATTTTGATCCCGGAGATCTCTCAATACAAAAGGATGACTTTGTCATTGTCGAAACCGTTAGAGGCGTAGAGTACGGAAAAGTAGTGATAGCCCCGAAACAGGTTGATGAACATGATGTTGTCCTGCCATTAAAAAAGGTCCTTCGTATTGCAGATCAAAAGGATCGCATGATTGTTGAGGAGAACAAGCAGGCCGCTAAAGAAGCATATGAGGTTTGCTGTGAGAAGGTCAATACACATCAGCTTGATATGAAGCTTGTGGATGTTGAATATACATTTGATCGAAATAAAGTCATATTTTATTTTACGGCTGATGGGCGGGTTGACTTTCGTGAACTCGTAAAAGACCTTGCAGCCATATTTAGGACAAGAATTGAACTTCGCCAGATTGGTGTGAGGGATGAAGCAAAAATGCTGGGCGGCATAGGCCCTTGTGGAAGGATGCTTTGCTGTTCCACATTCCTTGGCGATTTTGATCCGGTATCCATAAAAATGGCAAAGGACCAGAATCTTTCGTTAAACCCTACGAAAATTTCAGGTTTATGCGGGCGCTTAATGTGCTGCCTGAAATATGAGAATGACGAGTACGAAGCAGCTAAAGAACAGCTCCCGGACCTTGGGGAATGGATTCAGACCCCTGATGGACCTGGAAAAGTCGTAGGCTTAAATATATTGGAGCGTGTACTTCAAGTGGATGTTAAAGAACAGGAGCGCGTACTCGAATATACACTCGATGAAATTTTAAAACAAGGTGCTGTATCAGTTCAGTCCACAGATTAAGAGGTGGAAGGCGTGGATAAAAAAGAAATCTTTGACTCAGTAAGTAACATGGAAACCCAAATTGGAGAGTTATATCAGCAGCTTGGTGAGTTAAAGCAGCATTTGGCAGAAATACTTGAAGAGAATAACTCTTTAAAGCTGGAAAATGAACATTTAAGACGCCATTTAGACATATCTACAGAAAAGGAAAGCACATCGGTTAAAAAGAAAAAAGCAGTGCAGCCTGCCGGAGATACGGATGATGATAAGGTGATCGATATCGGTGAAGGCTATGATAATCTTGCCCGCCTCTATCAGGAAGGTTTTCACATTTGTAATCTCCATTTTGGCAGCCCTAGAAAAGAGGGCGACTGCCTGTTTTGCTTGTCTTTCCTTAATAAAAAGTAAACTTTTAGCCTTCCTGATTAAAGGAAGGCTATTTTTTCCATATGAAAGAGTCTTAATCAGTCTTTTTCAAAAAGGGAATACTAAAGGAAAGTGCTGACATTGGCTCTCTGTTGATTAAAAGTGAAGGCGTGAGATCCTCGAAAAAGCATTCGCATTTTCTTCGTCCGATCCCTGTTCAAGAATGCTGGCCAAGGCTCAGAGCGCCGCAGAGGGCCCGGACCGCCCTCTGTTCGCTGAAGCCTGGAGAGGATAATCAACAGAAAAGTTTATTCATCAAAGCTTTCAAAAAGAATACATTTAGGAAACAGAGCATGGAGGATCAGGTATGGACTTTTTAAAAGAAGGTGAGCGGCTGGATTATTTGCTGGCAGAGGATATGCGTATTATTCAAAGCCCGGCTGTATTTTCTTTCTCGCTGGATGCTGTATTGCTGGCCAGGTTTGTATATGTGCCAATTCAAAAAGGCAATCTTATTGATTTATGCAGCGGAAATGGGGTGATTCCGCTCTTTTTAAGCGCAAGAACAAAGGGAACAATTACAGGGGTGGAGATTCAGGAGCGATTATTTGATATGGCAGCAAGGAGCATTGAATACAACAATCTTAAGGATCGTATTCAAATGATCCATGGAGATATTAAAGAAATGCCCAAGGTTCTGGGGTATGGGAAATTTGATGTTGTGACCTGCAACCCTCCGTATTTTCCTACACCATCCCGTGATGAAATCAATGAAAATGAACATTTAGCCATTGCCCGCCATGAAATTCTATGTACTCTGGAGGATGCCATTAAAGCATCAAGCCAGCTGGCGAGACAGGGCGGCAAGGTTGCATTTGTTCATCGGCCGGGCAGATTCCTGGATATCGTCACCTTAATGCGGAAATATAAGCTTGAACCAAAAAAAGTGCAATTTGTGTATCCAAAGGCAGGGAAGGAAGCGAATACCCTGCTGATTGAAGCTGTTAAAAACGGAAGCCCGGATTTAAAAATCCTGCCGCCCTTATTTGTATATAATGATGAAAATGAATACACACCTGAAATAAGAGAGATTTTATATGGAGAATAGCCACTATTTTTATGTTCTTCATTGCAGGGATGGCAGTTTATATGCAGGCTACACGAATGATCTTGAAAAAAGAATAAAGGTCCATAATGAGGGAAAAGGAGCCAAGTATACAAGAGGCAGAGGGCCGGTTAAACTGATTTTCTCTAAATCATTTTCGGATAAGAGTGAAGCTATGAGAGCTGAATATGAATTTAAACAATGGCCCAGGAAAAAGAAGGATGAGTTTTTAAAACTACATAATATTTCATTATAAAAATTTTAGAACGGTATAGCTCCGAGCGCCATCAGCTCGAAATCTTAAGTATGTCTAGTTTCGGCTAGGGATTCGAGACATAAGGCAACCCCTTTTTGAAGGTGAAAATACCTTCGATGGCGCTCTGCGCTTTTCGCGAGGAAACGGGTGGTACATATGTGGCAGCAAAAAAGCTTTGAGAATGAAGAGACAAAAGGAATCCTTTATTTAGTTCCAACTCCGATTGGAAACCTTGAAGATATGAGTTTTAGGGCCGTAAGAATTTTAAAAGAGGCTGATTTTATTGCTGCGGAGGATACACGCAATACAAAGAAGCTTTGCAATCATTTTGAGATTGTAACACCAATTATTAGTTATCATGAACATAATAAGGAAGCAAGCGGGCACAAGCTTCTGGAGAAAGTCGCCAATGGGGCGAAAATTGCCCTTGTCAGTGATGCTGGGATGCCGGCTATTTCAGATCCAGGCTATGAGCTTGTAACAGCTGCTGTTGAAGAACAGCTGACGGTTGTACCGCTTCCTGGGGCAAATGCTGCATTAACCGGGCTGATTGCTTCGGGAATTAATACACAGCCTTTTTATTTTTATGGCTTCCTAAACAGGCAGAAGAAAATAAAAAAACAGGAGCTGGAAAAGCTGGCGAAGCTATCTGCGACAACAATTTTATATGAAGCTCCGCATCGACTTAAGGAGACCCTTTCATTGATTGAAGATTTGATGGGAAACCGGAACATCTCCTTGTGCCGGGAACTAACGAAAAGATATGAAGAATTTATTAGGGGAACAGTTTCCGAAGCAATCGAATGGGCCGCCAGCGGAGAAGTAAGAGGAGAATTTTGCATCATTATTGAAGGGGCCTCTGAGGATATGAAGGTAGAAGAACCAGTATGGTGGGAAAATGTTTCAATAGAGGATCATGTAAAGCATTATATAGAAGAAAGTGGGTTAGCCAGCAAAGAAGCCATTAAACAAACAGCAAAGGACAGGGGATTAAACAAACGGGATGTATATCATGCCTACCATGTCGAGCAATAAAAAAAGCTTCTCACAGGGGTGAGAAGCTTTTCTCTTTATTATTTTACTAATTCAAAGGTACTTTGAATTTCTTTTAATAACTGTTCAGCACCGTCACGGCTAAGGATTAGTTTTCCGTTAGCTAAAGAGATATTTTCGTCAGAAACTTCCCCGGTAACCTGGCATGTCATGTTTGGCTTGTACTTCTTAAGGATGATTCTTTCGTCATCTACGTAGATTTCCAAAGCATCCTTTTCTGCAATTCCCAATGTACGTCTTAATTCAATAGGGATAACAACGCGGCCAAGCTCATCAACTTTACGAACAATACCTGTGGATTTCATAATAAATTTCTCCTCTCAAATCTCCAAATAATATTTTTCTCTATCTATGTTGTTTCGTCATTATTCGACAAAATCTTTATTAATTACATAATACCAGCCATTCCCAAATACGTCAATTACTTTATGTTTAATTCAAATAGAAAATTTTAGGATATACATTGAAGTATTGATACATTAGGGTTTTATTGCTGAAATGTAATAAGAGGAGAATGAAAAATCAAGGTTTTTGCTATATGCCTTAAAATGACTTGTTTCGACATTTCGACAAAATTCTACAAAAGTTTTTATTACCGATATAATAATATTCGAAGGTTCATTTCCTTTTATAGGGATAAAGAAGGAGTTTAATTTAAATTTTTTATTAAGGATTAACTTTTTAGAAAAAAGATTCATTCGTTCATATCTGCCTATTGGTTGCACAATTTCAAGTTTTTAGGTATATTTTGATGGTATAAGAGGTTATGATGACGAATATAACATCTTGAAAAACACAGATATAGCAGGCCCAATACCGGCACGATTTTCTGATTCTCACTCTCGTCCACATTGGGCGGGATTTTTTAATAGTTGATGAGATTTTATTAAAAAGAGTCCATAATAAGCTTAGCTGCATATATTGTGCAACCAAGCTTTCTTAAAATAAGGGAGGGAATCTTATGGAGGAAAAATTAAAGACTTTTTATCTGACCACTCCAATTTATTATCCTAGCGGAAATTTACATATAGGGCATGCCTATACAACTGTAGCCGGTGATGCAATGGCACGTTATAAGCGTATGCGCGGCTATGATGTTATGTACTTAACTGGAACAGATGAACATGGTCAGAAGATTCAGGAGAAAGCGGAAGAAAAAGGAGTTACTCCGCAGCAGTATGTAGATGAAATCGTAGAAGGGATCCAGGATTTATGGAAGAAGCTTGATATTTCCTACGATGATTTTATACGTACGACTCAAGACAGGCATAAACAGATTGTAGAAAAAATCTTTGCCCAGCTTGTTGAACAGGGAGATATTTATCTTGGTGAATACGAAGGCTGGTACTGTACTCCTTGTGAGTCTTATTACACAGAGCGCCAGCTGTCAGATGGAAACTGCCCTGACTGTGGACGTCCGGTTCATAAAGTAAAAGAAGAATCCTATTTTTTCAAGGTCAGCAAGTATGCTGACAGGCTTCTGCAGTACTATGAAGAAAACCCATCCTTCATTCAGCCGGAATCCCGCAAGAATGAAATGATTAATAACTTTATTAAGCCTGGACTCGAGGATTTGGCTGTATCCCGTACAACGTTTGACTGGGGTGTGAAAGTTCCCAATAATCCTAAGCATGTTGTTTATGTGTGGATTGATGCTTTGTCCAATTATATTACAGCTCTTGGCTACGGTACCGATGATGATTCAAAGTACTTGAACTACTGGCCGGCAGATGTTCATTTAGTAGGAAAAGAAATTGTACGCTTCCATACTATTTATTGGCCAATTATGCTTATGGCTTTGGATCTCCCTCTGCCTAAAAAAGTGTTTGCGCATGGCTGGTTATTAATGAAAGACGGCAAAATGTCCAAATCTAAAGGGAATGTAGTTGACCCAGTCACGTTAATTGACCGCTATGGACTGGATGCACTCCGCTACTACTTACTTCGCGAAGTGCCATTTGGGGCAGACGGAGTGTTCACGCCTGAAGGCTTTGTGGAAAGAATCAATTTTGACCTTGCAAACGATTTAGGAAATCTTTTAAACAGAACGATTGCCATGGTTAATAAATATTTTGACGGTGTTATCCCATCTTATAAAGGCTCCGACGGCGAGTTTGACCAGCTGCTCCTTCAAATGAACCGTGAGACTGTTTCCAAGTATGAGGAAGCAATGGAAAAAATGGAGTTTTCTGTGGCCCTTTCTGCCGTTTGGCAGCTTGTTAGCAGGACGAATAAATATATAGATGAAACGCAGCCTTGGGCGCTTGCCAAGGAAGAAGAAAAGAGAGAAGAGCTTGCAAGTGTAATGGTACATTTAGCAGAGTCTCTACGCAGAATTGCTGTGCTTCTTCAACCTTTCCTGACCCGTACACCGAAAGAAATTTTCACGCAATTAAATGTAAACGAAGAATCCTTAACATCTTGGGAAAGCCTTGAAACTTTCGGACTGATCCCGGAAGTTACAAAGGTCGCAAAGGGAGAACCGATCTTCCCTCGCCTTGATATTAATGAAGAAGTGGAATTCATTAAAACAAAAATGCAGGGTTCAGCTCCTAAAGAAGAAGGCAAGCCTGAAGCAAAAGCAGAAGAAAAACCGGATAGCGAAGAAATCACCATTGATGATTTCATGAAGGTCGATTTAAGAGTGGCGCAGGTTATCCAGGCTGAACCAGTGAAAAAGGCTGATAAGCTACTAAAACTGCAGCTGGACCTTGGCTATGAAAAGCGCCAGGTTGTTTCTGGCATTGCAAAATTTTATAAGCCGGAAGAATTGGTTGGCAGAAAAGTCATTTGTGTAACCAATTTGAAACCTGTTAAACTTCGCGGTGAGCTTTCAGAGGGAATGATTTTAGCAGGAGGGAAAGACGGCGAACTTTCGCTTGCTACCATTGCAGAATCTCTTCCATTAGGAGCAAGGGTTAAATAAAAATTATTCATTTACATGATAAAAATTAAAAACATAGAAGTGTTAAGCGTTCAACGTAAGCATTTCTATGTTTTTCTTTTTTAGAAAGGCTGTTTTCATTGCACAAACGAGTTAATAGCGAAACACTACGGGAATAGCTTTACCAATGAGACTCCACAGACGCAGAGCGTCGGCAGCCCGTGGAAAGCGAGTGCCTGCAGCGGAGATTTACGGGCATAGATTATAAGCTAAAGACCCTTTAGGGATATTATTTTATAAAAATAAAATAGGATGAATTTTTGACGAAAAGATTCTTAAAAAAGCCCCTAAACCATATCCGGTCTGTTACATGAGTGAAAAAATTGTAATAGAAAAATAATATAAGCAAAAAGGAGTTTTTTTCATGTTTTTCGACACACACGCACACTTAAATGCAGAACAATATAACGAGGATTTGAAAGAGGTTATAGACAGGGCATTAAGTGAAGGAGTCTCCAATATTGTAGTTGTAGGGTTTGACCGCCCAACAATCGAAAAAGCCATGGAACTATCAAATGAATATGATTTTATTTACGCAAGCATTGGCTGGCACCCCGTCGATGCAATTGATATGACCGATGAGGACCTTCAATGGATTGAAGAACTTTCTCAGCATCCAAAGGTAGTAGCCCTTGGAGAAATGGGCTTGGATTATTATTGGGACAAGTCTCCTAAGGATGTTCAAAAAGAGGTTTTCAGAAAGCAAATCCAGCTTGCGAAAAAGGTCAAGCTTCCAATCGTCATCCATAACCGTGATGCAACTGCGGATATAGTAGAAATTCTGAAAGAAGAAGGAGCCGGAGAAGTAGGGGGAATCATGCATTGTTTCAGCGGCAGTCCTGAAACTGCAAAAGAATGCGTAGATATGAACTTTTATATTTCTTTGGGAGGGCCCGTAACTTTTAAAAATGCAAAGAAGCCAAAGGAAGTCGCGGATGCTATTCCATTGGATAAGCTTTTGATTGAAACTGATTGCCCATATCTGACTCCTCACCCATACAGAGGAAAAAGAAATGAACCTAGCTATGTAAAACTAGTTGCCGAGCAGATAGCAGACATAAAAGGGATATCTATAGAAGAAGTTGCAAGCGCGACAACCGAAAATGCAAAAAAATTATTCGGCATAAACTGATAACCCTTTTTGTCGAATGCTGTAGGAGCTTGTCCAAATTTTTTCTGTTTCTAAAAAGTTCTACATGCCTTCTTCGTCTCATAGGATAACCATGTCGATAAGTCTCTCTTTCCTTTCTCTTGATTTTTTTGCATAATAGGAAATACGTTTACGAGGACGCTTGCCATTTACTAGAAAAAATAGAGCAGAATCGCGATCTGCCTTTCTATATTCCAGTAAAAAGAAAAGAAGGATTTTTCAATGCAGTGTTGAAAAGTATAAAACCAAGGCAAGCTGAATTTGCAACGGGATAATTACAGGAAAGGGATGCATAGTGGGGAGCTGTCTTTCATACATAAAGATAGTGTGCAGTTCTTTATAGGCAAGCAATAGTTTCCTGACATCTGCCATTCTCTATATGCTGAAGGGGAAACGAAAGAGTTGACAGCCGGCAAGATACTCTATATAATCACTCCGAAGAGAAAAGGAGGCGTTTTTCATCGTGATTGAAAACATGAAAAACCTGTTATCCAAGTCTTTGAGTAAAAAGAAATTGGCCATTTTTTCTGCTAGTTTAATAGTTTTTGCAGCTGCTTTCGGTTTCGTTCTATATGAAACGTCTAAGAAAACAGTGGCATTGACGCTGGATGGCCAAGAGAAAGTCATCAAAACGCATGCAACAACGATTCAAGATATATTCGATGATCTAAATATTTCATTGCGCTCAGAGGATTATGTGTTTCCCTCGGTAAACACACAGGTTAAGGACAATCTGGAAATTGTTTATGAACCGGCTAGACAGGTGCAAGTTGTAACAGATAACGAGAAGAAAACGATTTGGACCGCAGCAAAGACGGTTGAGGAAGTGTTAAAGGAGCAGAATATTGCTTTGAATGAACACGATAAAATTCAGCCGAAGCCAGAAGAAAAAGTTAAAAGCAACATGGAAATACAAATTGAGAAAGCATTTTCTTTAACGCTTAATAATGGCGGGAAAGAAAAGCAGGTTTGGTCAACTTCGACTACGGTCGCTGACTTTTTATCACAGCAGGGAATCAAAATAAATGAATTAGACCGTGTTGAACCAAAGTTGGAAGAGACAGTCAAAGCCGATGACACTATAAAAGTCATTCGAGTTGAAAAAGTCACCGATGTAGTGGAAGAACCAATTAATTTCGCAGTTGTTACGAAAAAGGACAAAAATCTGGCTAAAGGCACTGAAAAGGTTGTGAATGCAGGAAAAGCAGGCCTTCTGACAAAACAGTTTGAAGTCGTTTTGGAAAATGGCAAAGAAATTTCCAGAAAACTGATCAGTGAAAAGAAAGTTAAAGAAAAGCAGGATAAAGTCGTTGCTGTTGGAACAAAGGTAGCTGCGGCAACACAGGTAGTGTCCCGTGGAACCAGCAGTAAGGAAGGCGGAAAAGAAATTTACGTATCCTCTACAGCATATACTGCCCATTGCAGCGGCTGCTCTGGCAAGACGGCAACTGGATTGGATCTGCGTGCAAATCCGGGTGCAAAGGTAATAGCTGTCGATCCAAGTGTAATTCCGCTTGGAACGAAAGTTTATGTTGAAGGCTATGGTTATGCAGTTGCTGCTGATACAGGCGGAGCTATCCGAGGGAATAAAATTGATGTTTTCTTCGCCACTAAAGCAGAAGCTTATAAATGGGGAAGAAGAACAGTAAAGATTAAGATTTTGAATTAATTTTAGCTTAATATAAATATTTCATTAAATGCAGGGGCTATCCCCCTGCATTTTTTATTGCTCAGCGGAGAAGGTTAGAAATAACATTTTTTCTTTTGCCGGCACTTTCAGATATAATAAAAAATATTCTTTATAAATATATTCTTCTTTCATGTATTTAGACGAATTACATTACAGAAATGTTTCAAGTTTTTTTCATTTTTTTTATAAATTTTTAAAAAGTTAGGCAGGCCGGCAAAGGGCGGCTGTTTGAAATATAGAGGAGGAAATATGAAGATAAAAGAGATCATTGTTGTGGAAGGCAAGGATGATACAGCGGCCATCAGAAGGGCGCTAGATGCCGATACAATTGAAACAAATGGTTCAGCCATTAATCAGGAAACAATCGAAAAAATTAAGCTTGCACAGCAAACAAGAGGTGTTATCGTATTTACAGATCCGGATTTTCCCGGGCAGAAGATAAGAAATACGATCACAAATGAAGTACCGGGCTGCAAGCATGCTTTTATAGAGAAAGCGGATGCCCTGCATAAGCATGGAAAAGGGGTTGGCGTGGAGCATGCTTCCCCTGAAATGATCCGGCAAGCTCTTAAAGATGCCCAGGTGATGCAGGAAAGCTATGAAGAGACAATTACTCAGGAAGACCTCGTAACTGCTGGCCTGATTGGCGGAGATGGTGCCAAAGAGAGAAGAGAAAGGCTTGGAAAGCTGCTCAAAATTGGCTATACAAATGGGAAACAGCTTCACAAAAGGCTGATGATGTTCCAGGTTAGCCCGGAGGATTTTGCGGCAGCAGTGGAAGCTATTCGCAAGGAGGAACAAAATGCATAAAGATATCGCAACACCAGCCAGAACAAAAGCGATCTTGGATAAATACGGTTTTTCTTTTAAGAAAAGCCTTGGACAGAACTTTCTGATTGATACCAATATACTCAGAAGAATCGTCGATCATGCAGATTTAACAGAAGAATCCGGCGCAATTGAAATTGGCCCAGGCATAGGGGCCCTGACTGAACAATTGGCACGTAGAAGCAAAAAAGTGCTTGCTTTTGAAATTGATCAGCGCCTTCTGCCCATTTTAGAAGAAACACTGTCGCCTTACCCAAATACAGCCATTATTAACAAAGATGTATTAAAAGCAGACGTAAGCGCTGCAATTGAAAAAGAATTTAATGGAATTCAGGATATTATGGTTGTTGCCAACCTCCCGTATTATGTGACAACTCCAATTATAATGAAACTGCTGGAGGACAAGCTGCCAATCAGAGGAATTGTCTGTATGCTGCAGAAGGAGGTTGCTGACAGGATCTCTGCCCGCCCAGGTACGAAGGATTACGGCTCCTTGTCTATCGCTATCCAGTACTATACAGAGGCGGAAACAGCCATGATTGTTCCAAAGACGGTTTTTGTGCCACAGCCCAATGTGGATTCCGCGGTCATCAAACTGACAAAACGCAAAGAGCCGGCAGTAGCGGTTAAGAGCGAACCGTTCTTTTTCCAGGTCACGAAATCAAGCTTTGCGCAAAGACGTAAGACGCTGCTCAATAATCTGACAAGCCAGCTTCCGGAAGGAAAACAAAAGAAGGAGCAAATCCTGTCTGCACTTGAACTGGCTGAAATTGAACCAGGGAGAAGAGGGGAAACATTATCAATAGAAGAGTTTGGGCGTTTAAGTGATGCCCTTCTGCCTTACTTTTCTTAATAAATGTAATCGGATATAAATTAAACCAAGGCCTGTTAAATGCAGGCTTTTTCTTTTTAGCCAAGGTCTACTCTTTAATCAGGCATCGAATCTCCTTTCATACGCACATGTTTATAGACAAATGCATAATTTATGACATAAATATTAATCCCATCAGCGGTCTTAATCCGTTCATGAGGTATAAAAGCCAGAGGGATTAGAGAAGGCCGTGTTCTCGTTGTGGGCCAATTGGAGTGACGACATTGACTATAAATATTATGGATATTGTCGGAAGAATTTCCTATCGCTGTGATATTCTATTCCGTGTGATTGATATTAAAGAGCAGAATGGCCAAAAAGTGGCCGTTTTATTTGGAGAGGATATTCGTCTTGTTGCCGATGCCCCCTATGAGGACTTAATCGTTATCAACCAGGCGGAACGAATGAAGATCGAACAGGAGTATAGATCCCTGGAAGAGCAATCTTTTCAGCTTTTTAGGCAAGACATAGCTCTTTTAAGGGAAAAGCAGGAGTATGAGGTCACGGACGGATACAGCAAGACTCTTAATTACTTTCAGATACCAGGCAGAGTACTTCACCTGGATGGGGATCCTTCTTATTTAAAGAAATGCCTTGCTGTATATGATAAAATAGGCATCCCTGTTACAGGCATTCATTGCAATGAAAAGGAAATGCCGATGAAAATCGGACAGCTAATCGACCATTACAGGCCTGATATCCTGGTTGTTACCGGTCATGATGCTTATTCCAAGTCTAAAGGAAAGAAGTCGGATATTAATGCTTACAGGCATTCCAGAGAATTTGTGCAAACGGTTAGAGCAGCCAGAAAAAAGATTCCCCATCTGGACCAGCTTGTTATCTTTGCGGGGGCCTGTCAATCCCATTTCGAATCGCTGATTCATGCAGGGGCCAACTTTGCGAGCTCACCTTCAAGGGTAAACATCCATGCTCTCGATCCTGTTTATATTGTAGCAAAAGTAAGTCTGACTCCTTTTATGGAAAGAATTAATGTGTGGGATATCTTAAGAAACACATTAACAGGTGAAAAGGGACTGGGAGGGATTGAAACACGCGGGGTTTTGAGAACAGGGATGCCTTTTAATGATGAACAGTTGAATGAATCATAATCCAGCAAGCCGTTTATATTTATGAAACGGCTTGTTTTTTGTTTGAATAAAAAAATCATAAAGCTACAAATTATGATGGATTTTGACATTATGTGAGAAGGAGAAATAGCTGATAAGTCGCTTTCTATACACCTTTTTAAAAATATACATATTCTTGTTAGTTTAAGGTAATCCTAAAATTGTTGAAAATTAGAAGAAAAAGTAGAAGAAAACATATTGACATTTATTTTTAAAGACTGTTATAATTTATATTTTTGTTTGACAGAATTGTGTCAGTGTGATATACTTTACATAGTGAGGTGGACCGAATGGCAAAAACATTATTGGATATTAAAAAAGCTCTTGATTCAAATCTTGGAAAAAGGCTCTTGCTAAAAGCGAATGGCGGACGCAGAAAGACCATTGAGCGTTCAGGTGTTTTGGCAGAAACGTACCCTTCCGTATTTGTGATTGAATTAGATCAAGAAGAAAATGCATTTGAACGTGTATCTTATAGCTATGCGGATGTTTTAACAGAAACGGTTCAAATTACATTCTACGAAGATACATCAGGACAGGTTGCTTTAAGCTAACATATATTTTTCAGCGGAGCGGTGAACATTTTGTTTGCTGCTTTTTGTTTTGTCTTTTTGCCAAGCGCGGCTAAAGCACATTGCTGATACTCGCACTCTGTTTGATTGGAAAAGGGTGCGGGAGCACCAGCGGGAGAAGCGAGTCTTGCGGGGACCCGCGCAGGCTCGAGGCGGCTCCCGGGCTGCCCTCGAACAGCGAGTGCCTGGAGTGGAAATGAACAGGCAAGTTTAATCGTGCCGTTCCTAAGGATAAATAAGGGTCTAATGAATAGAACGCTCCTGTTCCATAATAAAAGTACCGCAGTGCGAAAGGAGATGTTAATGTTGGGCAAAAGAAGAGGCATTATGTCAGAGGGCTTAAAAGAAGAAATCGCAAAAGAGCTTGGTTTTTATGATGTAGTCCAAAAAGAAGGCTGGGGCGGCATCCGCGCCAAAGATGCCGGCAACATGGTGAAGCGGGCTATCGAAATGGCACAGCAAAATCTTCTTAACAAATAATACCTAGCTTTAACCCTTGATTCAATCATTAACAATTAATAGTACTGCGGCTGCCGGAGCTTATGCTTCGGCATTTATTGTTCCTAAGAGGGCTGAATTTTTCAAAAAAGCCTTATTATTCAGGCCCTTGCGCTTTTCTGTTCAATTTGTGGTAAAATAGGACAAAAAATGGAGACGCTTTAAATGAAAGGCGTAAGGCACCTGCTTATCTGCGACAAGCATGATGCAGGGAGCTAGACAGTTATCAAAGTCTAATTTAATTGTTTTTTATATTTAAGGCTGTGTTGAAGCTCAATGTTGATTTTAGACCCTTTTGATTGGAGCGGAAGGCGCGAGCTCCTCGAAAATGCTATTGCATTTCCTTCGTGCGGTGTTTACACAAGCGGAAGGAGCGTGTCAAAGGGAGAACCCACAGCCGCTTGCCCGCTTGCGCTGAGAAGGCCCCCTGACCGCCAAAGGTTCGCTGAGCGTCTGGAGCGGAAATCAACAGGCAAGTTTAACAAAGCCATATTTAAAGAAGTAGGTGGAAATGTTGAAGGTCATGGTTAAGGCACCTGCTAAAATCAATTTGTCATTGGATGTTTTACACAAAAGGGAAGATGGCTATCATGAAGTTGAAATGATTATGACAACCATTGATTTGGCGGACCGCCTGGAGTTAACGCTCTTAGACAAGAATGAAATAAAAATTATCTCGCATAACCGTTTTGTTCCGGACGATCAGCGAAATCTGGCTTATCAGGCTGCGCATCTTCTTAAAGAACGATTTCAAGTGCAAAAAGGTGTAGCTATTACAATTGAAAAAACGATTCCTGTTGCTGCTGGGCTTGCGGGAGGAAGCAGTGATGCCGCAGCTGCCCTTAGAGGTCTTAACAAGCTATGGGAATTAGGTCTTACAATGGATGAGCTTGCCGAAATTGGATCGGAAATAGGCTCTGATGTGTCTTTTTGTGTTTATGGAGGGACTGCTTTGGCAAGAGGAAGAGGAGAGATGATCAAAGAGCTTCCTGCACCTCCTACTTGTTGGGTCATACTGGCCAAGCCATTTATCGGCGTCTCGACTGCGGATGTTTATCGAAGGCTGGATGTGAACCAGATACAGCACCCGAATACTAGTGGAATGATTGAAGCTATACATAACGGAAACTATGAAGGTGTCTGCCATAATCTAGGAAATGTTCTTGAGGATGTAACCTTGCAGATGCATCCTGAGGTGGCGCAAATTAAAGACCAAATGAAAAGATTTGGAGCAGATGCTGTCCTTATGAGCGGAAGCGGTCCTACTGTGTTTGGGCTTGTTCACCATGATTCAAGAATGCATCGGATTTATAACGGCTTAAGAGGATTCTGTGATCAGGTTTTTGCGGTCAGAATGCTTGGGGAAAGGCATAAGCTTGATTAAATCCGTATATTAATGGTATATTATCGTTAAAATATTCGGATTTATATGGGGGTTCCACAAATGAAATTTCGCAGAAGCGAACGGTTAATAGATATGACCAATTATTTATTAAACCATCCGCGTCAGCTGGTATCCTTAACTTTCTTTTCAGAAAGATATGGTTCTGCCAAGTCTTCCATAAGCGAGGATTTAACAATTATTAAAGAGACATTTGAACAAAGGGGCATTGGCACTCTGCAGACTGTGGCCGGAGCAGCAGGAGGAGTTAAGTTCAATGTAAAGGTACCCGATGATGAAGCCCGCCCTTTTGTTGATGAGCTATGCGGCCTGATAGCCAGTCCAGAGAGGCTTTTGCCAGGCGGATATCTGTATATGACCGACATATTGGGAGATCCACTGATTGTCCAGCGTGCCGGCAGACTATTTGCGTCCGCATTTGCAGATAAGCCAATTGATGTTGTGATGACTGTGGCCACCAAAGGGATTCCGCTCGCATATGCTGCAGCTAACTATCTCAATGTACCTGTTGTCATTGTAAGGCGGGACAGCAAGGTGACAGAAGGTTCGACAGTAAGCATTAATTATGTGTCAGGATCCGCCAAAAGGATCCAAACGATGGTTCTCTCAAAACGAAGCCTTGCAGAAGGATCCAATGTCTTAATCATCGATGACTTTATGAAAGCCGGCGGAACAGTGAATGGCATGGTCAGCATGCTGGAGGAGTTTAAAGCCAATCTGGCTGGTATTGCAGTCCTGGTTGAGGCTGAAAAAGCAGAAGAACGACTGGTTGATGAGTATCTTTCTCTTGTACGCCTCTCCGATGTAGATGTCCGGGAAAAGAAAATCAATGTAAGTGAAGGCAATTATTTTAAAAAATAGGCTAAGGTAAAGCACATTTTTACTTTGGCGCCTAGCGGAGGCTCCCTGGCCTCCCGCAGAAAACGAGTATCTAGAATGAAAATCACCAGCTTAAAAACAAATGATATTTTTTAGGGGGAGAATCCATGAAAATCATTCAAACGAACCAGGCTCCGGCTGCGATTGGGCCATATTCACAAGGAATCACAGTCAATAATCTTTTTTACAGCTCCGGACAAATTCCGCTTACAGCAGATGGTGTCATGGTAGAGGGTAATGTGAAAGCTCAGACCCACCAGGTATTTAAAAACCTTCAGGCTGTTTTGGAAGAGGCTGGTGCTTCTTTAAATACTGTTGTTAAGGCGACTGTATTTATAAAAGACATGAATGATTTTTCAGCAATCAATGAAGTGTATGGAGAGTATTTCAGCACGCATAAGCCTGCACGTTCCTGTGTGGAGGTCGCCCGCCTTCCCAAAGATGCATTGGTGGAGATAGAAGTAGTAGCGCTCGTTAAATAAAACGGGCGTTTTTTTTTAGGCTGTTTTCAAAAGGCTGTTTTCAAAAGGCTCATTTCGTAAAGATTGTTGTTTTTGAACTATAAAGCTGGCCCGTTGATTTCCGCTCCCTCTCTTCCCGCAGGAGTCAAGTGCCTTCCACTCCAATCAACTCAGTAATTAAAACTAGTTTGTAAGCAACAAACTTTGCGAAATCAGCTTTTCTAAAAGATTATTGTTTTTGAATAGTGGGATACTAGAAAACAGTTTTGTATTATCGGAAAAAAGAGGGATATATAAGAAGAGCTAAAGCTTTTGTCTGCTTTTTTTATACAAGCAAGCCCCATGAACAAAATATTCAAAAAATATTTTCCGATTAAGAAGGAGAATGAGGAAAAATGTTGAATTTATAAAATTAGGATTATATCTTCTGGAAAAGGTGGTGAACAGAATGGAAGTGACAGACGTTAGATTACGCCGCGTCAATACGGATGGACGAATGAGGGCTATTGCATCTATTACCCTGGATCATGAATTTGTTGTTCATGATATTCGTGTGATCGATGGAAACAATGGCTTATTTGTAGCTATGCCTAGCAAACGTACTCCGGACGGAGAGTTTAGAGATATTGCACATCCTATTAACTCAGGAACGCGCGGTAAAATCCAGGAGGCAGTATTAGCCGAGTACCACCGTTTAGGTGAATTAGAAGTTGAATTTGAAGAAGCCGGTGCTTCCTAAAAAAATAAAACAACAAGGGCCTACTTCATAAGTAAGGCTCTTTTTTATTTATTCAGCGTTTTTAGCTCTAAGCCTGCCAAATATTAAAGGTCTTAGGGCTTTTTTTTTGGAGTTGATAAAGCTTGGCTAGCACGTGACTCCCCGAAAATGTATTCACGTTCCTAAGTGGTGTTTCATTCTGAATGCTCGCCCAAACTCCAGCTGATACGAGCTTCTTGGTCGGTAATCAGCAGGCAAATATTACACCACTTTTATGTTATATTCTGTACCCTGACTTTTTGGCCTATAAACCATTTTTATAAAAATACCGTTTGCGGTAATGACAAATATTTGTACTTTGTTATCATTCCTTGAAATAAGAGCCCATTTAAGATATATTCTTAATGGATAAAAAGGTTATATTGGAGGCCTGTAAATGTCTAATCGATACGCGGTAATTTTAGCCGCAGGCCAGGGGACAAGAATGAAGTCGAAGCTTTATAAAGTCCTTCATCCTGTTTGCGGCAAACCGATGGTTCAACATGTTGTTGATCAAGTTTCAAAGCTTAATATAAAGGAAGTTGTCACCATCACTGGACATGGAGCAGAGATGGTTGAAGAACAGCTGGGTTCAAGCATCAAATATGCGCTTCAGGAGGAACAGCTTGGTACAGCACATGCCGTAATGCAGGCTCGTGAACTGCTAGAAGGCAAGGAAGGCATCACGATTGTTGTTTGTGGGGATACTCCGCTAATCAAGCATGAAACAATGGAAGCGCTTTTTAAGCATCATGAAGAACTATCTGCAAAAGCAACTATTTTAACTGCCCATGCTGAAAATCCATTAGGATATGGACGTGTAATCCGCAATGATGTGGGAATGGTTGAAAAGATCGTAGAACATAAAGATGCTTCCGAGCAAGAGCGGAAGATAAAAGAAATCAATACTGGAACTTACTGCTTTGATAACAAAGCTCTTTTTGAAGCCTTGAACAAGGTGACAAATGATAATGTCCAGGGCGAATATTACCTTCCGGATGTCATTGAAATCCTTAAAAGTGAGGGTGAGGTCGTTACGGCTTATCAAACTGCCGATTTTGAGGAGACTTTGGGTGTCAATGACCGGGTAGCTCTATCCCAGGCAGAAACTTTCATGAAAAAGCGGATAAATGAAGAACATATGCGTAATGGAGTTACAATCATTGATCCTTCAAACACATATATTGGTGCGGATGTTAAAATTGGTTCTGATACTGTGCTTTACCCTGGAACCATTTTATCCGGCAATACGCTGATTGGTTCCGATTGCGTAATTGGACCTCAAACGGAGATATCCGATTGCCAAATTGGGAATCAGACAGTAATCCGCCAATCTGCAGCGTATGACAGCCATATTGGCTCACAGGTGAATATCGGGCCATTTGCCCATATTCGTCCTCAATCTGATATTCATGATGAAGTGAAAATCGGCAACTTTGTTGAAGTGAAAAAGTCTGTTTTTGGTAAAGGCAGCAAGGCATCTCATCTAAGCTATATTGGCGATGCAGAGATTGGTAAGGATGTTAATTTGGGCTGCGGTTCAATTACTGTCAATTATGATGGGAAAAATAAATATCTGACCAAAATAGAAGATGGTGTGTTTATTGGCTGCAACTCCAATCTGGTTGCACCGGTAACCATTGGCGAAGGTGCCTATGTAGCAGCAGGATCAACTATTACAGAAGATGTGCCGGGTGAAGCCCTTTCCATTGCCCGTGCACGCCAGGTAAACAAGGAAAATTACACTCAAAAATTTAACAAGTAATAATGCGATGGAGGCCCAACATGTCTAACCAGTATTTAGATCCAAATTTAAAGTTGTTTACTTTAAACTCAAACCGGAAGCTAGCTGAAGAGATTGCAAATGTCATTGGTGTAGAGCTGGGGAAATGTTCTGTAACCCGCTTTAGTGATGGTGAAATCCAAATCAATATTGAAGAAAGTATCCGCGGATGCGATGTATACGTAATTCAATCTACAAGCTCTCCAGTTAATGAGCATTTAATGGAGCTTTTAATTATGATCGATGCGCTTAAACGTGCATCTGCAAAAACAATCAACATCGTTATGCCTTACTATGGCTATGCCCGTCAGGACCGTAAAGCGAGAGCACGAGAGCCGATTACAGCTAAGCTTGCAGCAAACTTGCTTGAAACAGCAGGTGCGACCCGCGTGATTACCCTTGACTTGCATGCACCGCAAATTCAAGGTTTCTTCGACATTCCGATTGATCATCTAATGGGTGTGCCGATCCTATCCGATTACTTTAAAAATAAAATCATGGATGGCGATATCGTAATCGTTTCTCCTGACCACGGCGGTGTAACACGTGCACGTAAAATGGCAGATCGCCTGAAGGCTCCAATTGCTATTATTGATAAACGCCGGCCGAAACCAAATGTTGCAGAAGTAATGAACATTGTAGGTAACATTGATGGGAAAATTGCCATCTTAATCGATGATATTATTGATACTGCCGGTACGATTACACTAGCTGCAAATGCCCTTGTAGAAAATGGTGCATCAGAAGTGTATGCATGCTGTACGCATCCAGTGTTATCGGGCCCTGCCATCGAAAGAATCGAAAACTCAACCATTAAAGAGCTGGTTGTGACAAACTCAATTACTCTTCCTGAAGAAAAGAAAACAGATAAGATTGTTGAACTATCAGTAGCACCGCTTATCGGAGAAGCTATTATCCGCGTTCATGAAGAGCAATCTGTCAGCACGCTGTTCGATTGATATTAAAATTAAATAAACAGACCAGGCTTGCTGAAAAGCAAGCCTGCTGTGCTATCATCAAATAAATAACCAAGCTTAAAAAACTAAAACGTTTAGACTTTCTCATTTTAGGGCATTTTTTTATATAGACAGTTAATGACTTTATAATTTTTAAAATGAGGAAGGGGACGTATTTATGACAGCTGTATTGCAAGCGAAAGAAAGAAAAGGAGCACGTAATTCCCATTTAACCGCATTGCGCGAGGAAGGCAATATTCCTGCTGTATTGTATGGATCCAAGCTTGAGAGTAAATCCATCTACTTAAGTGGAGCAGATTTCCTGAAAACTATTAAAGAGGTTGGCAGAAATGGTGTTTTCTCCTTGGACTTGGATGGGAATAAATTTGATGTAATGTTGGGTGACTATCAATCCAATCCTTTGAAAAATGAAATTGTCCATGCGGATTTCCTGGCTGTGGACATGAAGAAGGAAATCACTGCTGACGTACGGGTTGTGCTGGTTGGGGATGCACCAGGAGTAAAGGATGGAGGAGTAATGCAGCAGTCCATGCATGAGGTCTCTGTCACAGCTACTCCAAACAATATTCCTTCAGCTGTTGAAGTCGATGTTACCAATCTTCAGGTGAATGAGACTTTAACGGTTGCAGACATTAAGATTAATCGCGGTTATGAAATCAATAACGAGGAAGAGCAGGTTATTGCTTCAATTCTCCCTCCAAGACAGGAAGAAGAAATTAATAGCGGCGAAGAACAGGAAGCTGGAACACCTGAAAGCGAAGAAGGAAGAGAAACAACAGCAGATGAAGATAAAACAAGTGAGGAATAGGCTGAGCGAAGCCTTTTCAAACAGGGGCTGGCCCGATAGGCATCATATCGCCAGCCCCTGTTTTCTTGCATAGGTGCAGGATCGCGGGGTAATTAGCAACGCAAAAAATGTTTGTGGCACTTTCAGTAAAATTAAAAAGAATAAACAGTTGTCTAGCTCCGAGCACCATCGCTTTGGGGGCTTTTCGCCTAAAAGCAGTGCTCTGAGCTTTTCTATTATGGGGTGAAATGATGAAGCTGATTGTGGGGTTGGGGAATCCTGGCAAGCAATATGATAAAACGAGACATAATATTGGCTTTGATGTGATTAATGTCTTATCAGAACGGCTGAATATTCCTTTGAATCAAGCAAAATTGAAAGGATTATTTGGGACAGGCTATGTAAACGGAGAAAAGGTCTTTCTCCTCAAGCCTCTTACATATATGAATTTATCCGGTGAATCAATCCGGGCAGTTATGGATTATTTTGATATCAATGAGGAAGAGCTGGTTGTCATTTACGATGACCTGGACTTGCCAGTGGGCAAGATTCGTCTGCGGCAAAAAGGCAGCGCAGGCGGGCACAATGGCATTAAATCGACAATCGCCCATTTGGGGACACAGGAGTTTAACAGAATAAGGGTAGGCATCGATCGGCCTCCAAGCGGCATGAAGGTCCCTGATTATGTATTGGGGCGGTTCACAAAAGAGGAACAGGAAGTCATGGACGAAGTGGCTAAAAGATGTGCGGATGCTTGTGAAGAATGGTTCAAAAAACCATTTTTACAGGTAATGAACGATTTTAATCAATAAACTTCATATTTTCTTTATTTTTATCATAGAATAATGTTCATTAAACATCGTCTGCATTGGCTCAAATGAATAAGTTCCCGCTCAAAGGCTCATAATAGAATTATGGACAGTTTGACGGGGAGGGACAGGCATGGCTATTCATTATCATTGCCGTCATTGCGGAACAAAGATTGGTTCGATTGAGAATGACTCTGTTCATACAGAGCAACTTGGATTTCACAAATTAAATGATGAGGAACGCCAGGAAATGATCTCATATGACCAGTCCGGAGATTTAAATGTAAAAGCGATTTGCGAGGATTGCCAGGAATCACTTGAACGCAATCCTGATTACCATCAGCAGGACTTTATTATTCATTAACAAGCTTTGGAGACGATCCAAAGCATTTTTCTATTTCCACTTTGATGTCAGTCTTATCACCTGGGAGGTGATTCATCTTCCCCGGTGGATGGGCTGAATACTTGTATTTGTCATTATATTTATTTTATAAGAAAACTCTTACGTTCCCTGCAATATCAGGGCTTAATTGCGGATGTTTTTAATAGATACCCATTTATAGAGTGCTTGTTGCACAACGCGTTTTTTTAGTAAGATGATGATAACTAAGCGGCTGTGAACTGTCACGGCTTTTAAGAAGATACGAACGTAATACTATTTTAATTAGGCAGTTATCTAGCTTTGAGCGCGGAAAGAGGCGCTTGTGTTTTTCTATTAGGAGGGGCTTTCATGTTAGGTCTAAAACAGATTATAAGCCAGCAGGATGATGTAAGTTCCATTCTGTCTGGAATAGAGGAAGGGTTAAGGGAGCAGATGCTTGCGGGTTTATCTGGATCTGCACGCACGCTGTTTTTATCTTCCGTATATGAGCAATCCGGAAGGCCGATGCTGGTTGTAACCCATAATCTCCTGCAGGCCCAGAAATTATACGATGATATTGTGAGTCTGGCAGGAGATACAGATGTATTTTTATACCCTGCAAATGAACTCATTGCAGCTGAGATTGGAATTGCAAGCCCTGAATTGAAGGCCCAGCGGATCGAGGCTTTGAATTATTGGAGTAAAAATAAAAAAGGAATCATGATTGTCCCGATGGCCGGGTTAAGAAAGATTCTGCCGCCTCCATCCCATTGGAGTAAATATCAGCTATCATTGAAGGTTGGCGATGAACTGACTGAGGATCAATTAAAGAGTTTTATTCAAATGGGCTATGTTCGTTCGGAGATGGTTTCTTCACCAGGAGAATTTAGTGTCAGAGGCGGGATTATTGATATTTATCCTTTAACAGAGGCAGATCCGATCAGGATTGAGCTTTTTGATACAGAAGTGGATTCAATTCGTACATTTTCTTTGGAAGATCAGAGGTCAAAAGAAAAGTTAACCGAAATTACAATTGGCCCAGCAACTGAAATACCGCTTGATGCTGAGCATTTTAATAAATTAATTGAAAAGCTGGAAAGTGGCTTAGGTGCAAGCCTGAAAAAATTAAAGGACGATAAAGCAAAAACCCAGCTGGCACAGAATGTAGGCTATGAATTGGAAATGCTGAGAATGGGAAACAAGCCTGAACAGCTTTTCAAATACTTATCGTTTGTATTTGATGAAGGAAGTAGTTTAATAGACTACCTTCCTGCCAATGGGTTGATCTTCATAGATGAAATCAGTCGTGTACAGGAAATGAATGATTCCCTGGAGAAGGAAGAAGCGGAATGGTATACAAGTCTTTTAGGTGAAGGCCAGATTATCCATAATGTTAAGGTATCCCATAACTTAAAAGAATTTCTGCATCGTTCTCAGCAGCCGGTTACTTATATGTCCTTGTTCTTAAGGCATGTACCAAACACGAATCCGCAGAACATCATTAACATTTCCTGCAAGCAAATGCAGAATTTTCATGGCCAGATGCACGTTCTTAAAAGTGAAATGGAAAGATGGAAGAAAGGCAGGTATTCTGTCGTTTTCCTAGGGCCTGATGAAGAGCGTGTCAAAAAGCTTCAAAGAGTCCTTGAAGATTATGAAATTGATGCAGCTTTTGTTAGTGCCAATCAGCCTCTTTTACAGGGGAGAGTCCAAATTTTAGAGGGAAGCCTGCAAACAGGATTTGAGCTCCCGAGCCAAAAGCTTGCTGTTATTACGGAAGAAGAGCTATTTAATAAGCGCACAAAAAAGAAGGCGCGCAGGCAAAAGTTATCCAATGCGGAGAGAATTAAAAGCTATTCCGAGTTAAAAGTAGGCGACTATGTCGTGCATGTAAACCACGGTATAGGAAAGTATCTGGGAATTGAAACACTTGAAATTAACGGGGTCCATAAAGATTATCTTCATATACGTTACCAGGGAAGCGATAAGCTTTATGTCCCAGTTGAGCAAATTGACCTTGTCCAAAAATATGTTGGGTCAGAAGCAAAAGAGCCAAAGATTTATAAATTGGGCGGAAATGACTGGAAGAGGGTTAAGAAAAAGGTTCAGTCATCTGTACAGGATATTGCTGATGACCTGATCAAGCTCTATGCGGAACGTGAGGCATCAAAGGGTTATGCGTTTAATCCTGATGGAGATATGCAAAGGGAGTTTGAAGCAGCGTTCCCTTATCAGGAAACTGAGGACCAGGTTCGTTCCATCCATGAAATCAAGAAAGACATGGAGAGAGAACGCCCGATGGACCGCTTGCTATGCGGCGATGTGGGTTATGGTAAAACAGAAGTCGCCATTCGTGCTGCTTTTAAGGCGATTGCAGATGGGAAACAGGTTGCATTCCTTGTACCAACAACCATCCTTGCCCAGCAGCATTATGAAACAATGAGAGAGCGGTTCCAGGATTATCCGATTGAAATAGGGCTTTTAAGCAGATTCAGAACGAAAAAGCAGCAAACAGAAACCTTAAAAGGCTTAAAAGCAGGGACTATTGACGTAGTTGTCGGCACACATCGGATTTTGTCAAAAGATATTCAGTATAGAGATTTAGGCCTGCTCATTATAGATGAAGAGCAGCGCTTTGGTGTGACACATAAAGAGAAGATCAAGCAGCTTAAGACGAATGTGGATGTCCTTACTCTAACTGCAACGCCAATCCCTAGAACCCTACATATGTCAATGCTTGGAGTCCGAGACTTATCTGTCATCGAGACTCCGCCAGAAAACCGGTTCCCGGTCCAGACATACGTAATGGAATACAACGGTTCGTTAGTGCGTGAAGCGATAGAGAGGGAACTGGCCAGGGATGGGCAGGTCTATTTTCTATATAACCGTGTAGAGGATATAGAACGAAAAGCCGAGGAAATATCCATGTTAGTTCCAGATGCAAGGGTAACTTATGCCCATGGGAAAATGACGGAAAATGAGTTAGAATCTGTAATGTTAAGCTTCCTTGAAGGAGAGTCTGATGTTCTTGTCAGCACAACGATTATAGAAACAGGCGTTGATATTCCAAATGTCAACACGCTGATTGTTCATGATGCTGACAAAATGGGCCTTTCCCAGCTTTATCAGTTAAGGGGAAGGGTTGGCCGTTCCAACAGGGTTGCCTATGCGTATTTCACATATCGAAAAGATAAGGTATTAACCGAAGTAGCCGAAAAGAGACTTCAGGCAATAAAAGAATTTACGGAACTCGGATCAGGCTTTAAAATCGCGATGCGTGACTTATCGATCAGGGGTGCCGGTAATTTATTGGGTGCCGAACAGCATGGATTCATAGATTCAGTTGGTTTTGATTTGTATTCTCAAATGCTTAAAGAAGCGATCGAAGAAAGAAAACAGGATATTAGCGGTGAAGAAAAAGCGCCAAAAATCGAAATCGATCTGGATGTCGATGCATATATTCCCGACTTCTATCTGTCCGATGGCCATCAGAAAATCGAAATGTATAAACGGTTCCGTGGAATTTCGTCGCTCGAAGATGTGGAAGAGCTGCAGGAAGAGATGATCGACCGCTTTGGCGAGTATCCAGAAGAGGTGGCTTATTTATTCCAGATTGCCGAAATGAAGGTCTATGGAGAGCTTGCAGGCATTGAGACTGTAAAGCAATCGAAGAGTGAAGTGCTGATTCTCTTATCTGAAAAAGCCAGTGAAAATATTGACGGCCAAAAAATATTCAAGATCACAAGCAAGTACGGAAGAATGATTGGCCTTGGAATGGAAGGCAAGAAATTGAAGGCTGTCCTCCATATCAAGGGAATTAAAACAAATGAGTGGCTCAACATCGCGTACGAAGTGATAAAAGGAATGCATGACGCTAAAAAAGAGCAACAACATCCAACTGAGTAAAAATATGGAAATGTTTCTGTTAATTAAATGAAACAATAATAATGTTTATCTGATCCATTCAAGGGTAATTTTTAGTTGAGGGATCATTTGGAATGTTTAACCGTTTTTGGAATCTATAACATCTATGAGAAAAAGTTATTGCGCACGTATATAACTTTCCATATGAAAGATACTAAGTTCAAACATGGCGATGTATTCATTTTCTCCCAATATGAGTCAGAGCCAAAAGAGGAAAGAGTAAGTGCTGCGCTGAAGATAGAATTGTCTAGCTCCAGCGCCTAGCCCCTCGAGTCATAAGCCGAATCACTCCAGAACAGCATTTCCTGCGTGATTCGTCTTATGCTTGTCGGACTGGCACAGGATGTGCTGGCATCTGCGTTTGCCACAGGACGTGGCGGTTTTTAGCAGATGTTCATACATCTTGATGTGCGCTTCCGCTTTTCTAAAAAATCATCAGATGAAAGTGAGGCAACGTTGGATGAAAGCAACTGGTATAGTTCGTCGTATCGATGATTTGGGTCGTGTAGTAATCCCTAAAGAAATCCGCAGAACATTGCGTATACGTGAAGGGGACCCGCTGGAGATTTTCGTAGATCGTGATGGAGAAGTCATCTTAAAGAAGTATTCACCAATAAGTGAACTAAGCGATTTTGCAAAAGAATATGCAGAAGCATTATATGACAGCCTGGGAAATCCAGTGTTAATCTGTGACAGAGATACTTACATTGCTGTTGCAGGCGGTTCTAAAAAAGATTACTTAAACAAAAATATAAGCGATCTTGTTGAAAAAACAATGGAAGAGCGGACTTCGGTCCTTGTCAACCAGCCTGGCGATATCTCGCTTGTAGACGGAAACACAGAACCTTCCTCCGCTTATACAATTGGCCCTATCATCGCAAACGGAGACCCGATTGGCGCAGTCATTATTTTTGCTAAAGAAGATTCATTAGGCGATGTGGAACAAAAAGCAGTTGAAACAGCTGCAGGTTTCCTTGCCAGACAAATGGAATCATAAAAAAGAATACTTTATGAAAGGGGTAGCGTAACGCTGCCTTTTTTCTTTGTATACAGCAGAAGGAATACCCGCATAAAGCAGCGGTTTTCGCGCACAAATTAAAAGAACCCGCCTGCAAAGTTTACCGCTGACTGTAAACATTTCGTATTTTAAATTTAATGTGAAAGCAATCCGACGCATCAGCTCTGTTATGCTATAATACTTTCGAATTCATTTGGAAGGAGATGGGCAATTGAAGCCCGTTCATACATCAGGCGATTTATTTAAAGGAGCCTTTATCCTGACGGTCGCTGCACTTGTAATAAAAATTCTAAGCGCTATATATCGTGTACCTTTTCAAAACATTGTAGGGGATGTAGGTTTTTATATTTATCAGCAGGTATATCCCTTCTATGGGATTATTTTAGTATTATCTACATATGGATTTCCTGTTGTCATTTCCAAACTTTATGCCGAACAGGCTGCTTTAAAAAGGGAAAAAGATGTTCAAAATTTATTTGTGATTGCTGCTCTTGTCCTGACAATAATCGGATTTACTGGATTCTCCGTTCTTTACTGGGGAGCAGATTGGCTGGCTGCCGGGATGAACGACCCGCAGCTTGCTGTTTTGCTTAGGGTGGTAGCGGTTGTTTTTCTCATTTTTCCCATTGTCTCTATCCTAAGAGGTTACTTTCAGGGAAGAGGTAATATGGTTCCTACAGCGGTTTCACAGGTAGGGGAACAGCTTGTGAGAGTCGCAACCATTCTGCTTGCAGCCTTGCTGTTGGTACGGGAAGGACACTCCCTCTATATGGTGGGAGGAGGCGCCCTTTTCGGGGCAATAACCGGCGGGTTTACTGCCGCACTTATATTAATTACATTTTTTTATATAAAACAAAGAAGGAAACTTCCCTCTTTAATTGAAATTGATTTCAAAAAGAGCGGCAAAATTGCCAAGGTCCTGATCATTCAGGGGTTCGCGATTTGCATCAGCAGTCTCGTCCTCATTTTTATCCAGCTGGCGGATTCATTAAATCTGTACTCACTCCTGTTAGCCTCCGGTTATGAGAGTGAACAGGCGAAAGAGCTGAAAGGTGTATATGACCGTGGCCAGCCGATTGTGCAGCTGGGCACGGTCGTTGCAACGTCGATGTCTTTGTCGCTTGTGCCGCTTATCTCCAAAGAAAAAATGAAAAACCAGGCTGCTTTTCTGCATGATAAAATCAGACTTGCTCTCCAAATAGGCATTCTCGTCGGGGCTGCTGCAACGGTAGGGCTATGGAATATTATTGAGCCGGCGAATGTGATGCTTTTTGAAAATGTATCCGGGTCGGATGTCCTTTCAATTCTTAGTATTTTAATCTTTTTAAGTTCGGTTATTATAACCATTACAGCTATTCTGCAGGGATTGGGTTTTATCCTATTTCCGGCGGCTGTGATCCTTTTGGGCTTTGCTGTTAAGTGTGGATTGAACTTCCTATTAGTCCCATCCTATGGCACAATTGGGGCGGCAGCAGCATCCTGCCTTGCTCTTGCAGCGGTTCTGCTCTTTCTTATATTTAAGCTTCAGAGCTATTTAAAAATAGCGCTGCTTTCCAACCGCTTTTTATTTGTCATTGGTTTGGCTTCTGCCGTCATGGCACTTGTTTTACAGCTATACCTTCAGGCAACAGGTGTGTTCGCCGACTTTAAACATGACCGTCTTTATGCCGGTTTCCAGGCACTAAGTGCGGTGGCTATAGGAGGCTTCACTTATTTGTTTATTGTGCTTAAAGGCAATACTTTTAGAGAGGAAGAGCTCGCTCTGCTTCCGTTTGGCAGTAAACTAATGTTCTTGCTTCCTAAAAAAAATAGGAGATGAATAATTTTATGAAGAAAATAACGATTCTCGGGCTTGGAGCAGGAGATTTAGATCAGCTTTCTTTAGGTGTTTATAAAAAGCTTAAAAATTCAGAGTCCCTCTATTTACGAACGAAGGAACATCCTGTTCTCCGCGACCTCGAACAAGAAGGACTTCAGTATCAGTCTTTTGACAGTGTATATGAAAAGCACGATCATTTTGAGGAAGTGTATGAAGAAATATGCGAATCCCTGCTGGAAGCTGCTCTGGCAAATGATATTACATATGGAGTGCCTGGCCATCCGCTTGTGGCAGAAAGAACAGTTCAGCTTCTGATTGAGCAAGCGCCTAGTAAGGATATTGAGATAGAAATCGGAGGAGGACAGAGTTTCCTTGACCCTTTGTTTCAGGCTTTGAAAATCGATCCAATCGAAGGATTTCAACTCCTTGATGGAACCGATTTAAAAAGGGATGAAATAGAAGTTGCACAGCATGCCATTATAGGACAAGTGTATGACCAGTTTGTAGCCAGTGAAGTCAAGCTTACGCTAATGGAAAAGCTGCCTTATGACTACGAAGTATTGATCGTGACGGCTGCTGGCAGCAAAGAAGAGAAAATTAGAAAAGTCCCACTCCATGAGCTTGACCATGATATGGAGCTGAATAACTTAACCTCTGTATATGTGCCGCCAGTGAAGGATGAAACGATTTTATATAAGGATTTTTCAAAGCTTCGCAGCATTATTGCAGAGCTGCGCGGACCGAACGGCTGTCCATGGGATCTTAAGCAGACTCATATATCACTAAAAAAATATTTAATTGAAGAAGCATACGAACTGATCGAAGCGATTGATAATGAGGATAGTGACCATATGACTGAAGAGCTTGGAGATGTCCTTCTTCAGGTTATGCTGCACGCCCAGATTGGGGAGGATGAAGGCTATTTCACTATTGATGATGTCATTCAAGGACTTTCTGAGAAAATGGTGCGCCGCCATCCGCATGTATTTGGTAATGTACAGGCTGATAATGAGGAGGAAGTTCTGAAAAATTGGCAAAGCATCAAACAGGAAGAAAAAGGTGAGCAACAGAAATCCATCATGGATGCTGTACCCAAATCCTCTCCAAACCTAATGAGGGCTGAAGAAATTCAAAAAAAGGCGGCCAAAGTTGGTTTTGATTGGAAGGAAATCGAGCCTGCCTGGGAGAAAGTGAAGGAAGAGATTTCTGAATTCGAATCTGAAGCAAGGAATAAAAGCAGCCAGATGGAAGCGGAATTTGGCGATATTCTTTTTGCGCTGGTCAACATCGCCCGTTTCTATAAAATAGATGCGGAAGAAGCGACAAGAAAAACGAATGAAAAATTTATCCGCCGTTTTTCATATGTGGAAGAGCGGGTAAAGGAAAGCGGGAGAAACTTTGAAGACTATACGCTGGAGCAGCTTGATGAATATTGGAATGAAGCAAAAGCAAAAGGATACTAAAAAAGAGAAACCAGAGGAGTGGCGGACAAATGAGATTAGATAAATTTTTAAAAGTATCAAGGCTTATCAAAAGAAGAACACTGGCAAAAGAAGTTTCCGATCAGGGAAGGATTTCAATTAACGGCCAGCAGGCTAAGGCCAGCTCGACCGTTAAAGTTGGGGATGAGCTTCAAATCCGCTTTGGACAGAAGTTAGTAACGGCAAAGGTCGAGCGTCTGCAGGAAACGACCAGGAAGGAAGAGGCTGCGGAAATGTATTCAATTCTTAAAGAGGAGAAAGTGGAATCAGAAGCGTAAGACACTTTGCCTGACCTGCACCTTTCGGGTTTAGCCGATAAACTTTTGGTTTCGGACGATAAAAATCCGAATTTATCCGGCAAATTCCTGTTTTCGGCTGATAAAATCTGGATATTGGCCGTTAAATCGGCACTAAGCTGTATTTTGGCCAATATCATCTTCCGTTCTGCTGAGAAAAACGATATTCCTCTGCTACTATACTGCTTTAGAATTCCATTCAAAAACCACATCGCTCTGATCCCCGGCTGACACAGATCACTGTAATGCCGATTGAATGTCCTGATTCAATGGCACCACTGCTTTTCTTGTTGGCTTGTTCTATTTTTATATCCCTATTCATAAACATGTACAAAAAGGTTGTACTATGTGATTGCGAGGGATGAATGATGAGCCAATATTATGAGTCAAGTTCAAACAAAGTGAATACCCAGGAGCATGATGTCATTATGAGGGGCAGAAGGCTGCTGGATATTACAGGAGTCAAACAGGTAGAGAGCTTTGATAATGAAGAGTTTTTACTGGAAACGGTGATGGGGTTCCTGGCGATTAGAGGGCAGAATCTGCAGATGAAGAATTTGGATGTGGATAAGGGAATTGTTTCCATTAAGGGGAAGGTATTTGACCTTGTTTATATAGACGATCAGAATGGAGATAAAGCTAAAGGTTTCTTTAGCAAGTTATTCCGATGACACTGACCACTCAATTTATAACTATGCTGGCCATGATCGGCATGGGAAGTGTCTTTGGGGCTGCCCTTGATACCTATAATCGTTTCCTCAAGAGGACCAGGCGGAAGAGCTGGATTGTTTTTATTAATGACATCCTTTTTTGGCTGCTGCAGGGATTGGCTATCTTTTATATTTTATTCTTGGTTAATAAGGGAGAACTAAGGTTTTATATCTTTGTTGCTCTGCTATGCGGTTTTGCCGCTTACCAAAGTCTATTTAAAAAAGTGTATTTGCGGGTATTGGAGATTTCCATCAGAATGGCGATCTCCATATACCGCTTTTTAGTTAAGGCATTTACTTTAGTTATCTATAGACCCTTCCAAGGACTTATAACTGCGTTGATTGCCCTAACTGTTATGCTTGGGAAGGGACTTTATTCCCTTTTAAAGGTAATTTTAAGGGTCATTTGGTTTACTGTGAAGGTGGCTTTCATGCCTGTCAAATGGATTTTGTCACTTTTGTGGAAACTTTTGCCGAAAAATATTAAAAAATCCGTCGAGAAGTTATATAATAAATTGGCAGGATATTTACAGCAAACAAAGAATTATGTTTTAAAGTGGATCGCAAAGTGGAAAAAGCATAAAGAGTAAGGAGGGAATGCGAAAATGAGTGTCAGCAAGAAGAGGAATATAGCCAAAATTGAAACAAGCTATGTCAGACAGCAGGAAGCCGCAGAGATCAGTGCGGGCCGGAAAAGAAAGCTTTTATTTAGAAGATTAGCAGCTTTTTTTACACTGGCATCCGTACTTTCTTTTTTTATGATCTCTACACTCGTTTCGCAATCTGCCGCTCTGGAGGAAAAAGTGGAAGAGAAAAACCGGCTTGACAAGGAGCTTGCAGCGCTAAAGAAGAAGGAAGTCATTCTTGAAGAGGAAATTGTAAAATTGAATGATGATGAATATATAGCGAAGCTTGCCAGGAAGGATTATTTCTTATCCGACAATAATGAGATCATTTTTAATCTCCCTGAAGAGACAGATAAAGATAAACAGAATAAGGAAAAATCAACCGACTAGAGGCTGTATTGACACTCTTTTTTTGGATTCTGTATAATATATAGAAAGTATGATTTATCGCAGATTAACAGGCAGTAACCCTTCGCTTATAAAGTAAGTAAGGCTTGTTGAGGTTATTAAAAAGGGAACTGCCTGTAAAGGCCCGATTAAAAGAACTCAGACTAAAAACGCCACATACTGTGGCAACGTCTGAGTGACCCGCATCGTGCGGGCCTCAACTAACCATCAGAGAATGTGTGTGAAAATATAATTCTGTAAAGCTTGGAAGAGCTGTAGATGTATTATGTCATAATCACTAAATACCCTGATGGAAGTTTCACTTTATATCTTTCAAGGAGGCAATTTTTTTAATGTCAATCGAAGTAGGCAGCAAGTTACAAGGAAAGGTCACAGGTATTACAAATTTCGGAGCATTTGTGGAGCTGCCGGAAGGCTCAACCGGTCTAGTGCACATAAGTGAAGTCGCAGACAATTATGTCAAAGATATTAATGATCACCTAAAAGTAGGTGACATGGTCGAAGTGAAAGTCATTAATGTCGAAAAAGATGGCAAGATCGGTTTATCCATCAAGAAGGCAAAAGACCGGCCTGAGCGATCTGAAAGACCTGAAAGAGGCGACAGAAAAGAATACAGAGGACATTCAAATTCTGGCCGTCCGCGTCATGGCAGAACAAACGATAACCGTCCATCCAAAGAGAATTTCGAATCAAAGATGGCTCGATTCTTAAAGGATAGTGAAGATCGTCTGTCATCGCTAAAGCGCAATACTGAATCCAAACGTGGAGGAAGAGGCGCAAGACGAGGATAACTTGCTGCTGATCTTGATATAAAGCAGAGTAGATTAAAACAAGTCCGGACCGGGCTTGTTTTTTTGTGCTCTTTTAAAAGTTTAGTAATTTTTTAGTTTGATTATTAAACTTTTCTTTATATCAAAAAAGCATCAGCCTTAGGCTGACGCTTCTTTGATATGACCCGTACGGGATTCGAACCCGTGTTACCGCCGTGAAAGGGCGGTGTCTTAACCGCTTGACCAACGGGCCGTGATAAGTATGAATGTTTTCAGCGCGTAGGGGGCTCGAGGTCATAAGCCAATCTGTCAAAAAGGTAAAGTACAACCTTTCTGCACCTTGTCTTATGCTTGAGGTCCGCAGGATGCGGGTCATGCAGACGTTGCCACAGGACGTGGCGCTTTTAGTATGCTTCCCTTTACGCGCTTCCGCATTCCAGATAGCGGCGGAGGGGATCGAACCCCCGACCTCACGGGTATGAACCGTACGCTCTAGCCAGCTGAGCTACACCGCCATATTTTTATAGATTCACAGTTGTGCCTTAAAGCACAAGATTTATAATACAAAGATTTAAATAGGAAGTCAATAAAATATTAAAAGAAATATGTCGCAATTCCACCCAGATGCTTCGTCAATTTTTTCCAATCAGTTGTACTTTCCATAAAGCAACCTTCCCAAGGTTTTTCTTTGCTTTTTTTGTAAATGTGCTGCAAATCTTCTGCAAGAATAGACTTAAATATTGTTATCTGACCCCATATAAGGTGGAAAACCGTCGAACGAAAAATCAAGGCTTGTCCGCTATTTTGACAAACTTCTGATGCGCTGGCTTTTATAATTGTCAGCAACGATAAAAATATGGGGAGTGTAGTTTAATGGAAAAGGTAGAAAGGAATGTAATGGAGCCGATCGGAGAAGTACCATTTAATAAACCGAAACTGGAATTTGCCAAAGGCTTAAAAAAACTCCAATCTGGGTTGGAGAATTTCTTTCTTAAAAAAGGCTATGTTCTGTTGATCATTGGCTTTTTGCTTGGAAGAGCCTTGATATTAGCGAAACTAACCCCTTTCAGTCTTCCGTTTTTCGCTGCGGTTTATTTTATTAGAAGAGATAAGGCCCCGCTCGCATTGGTGGGATTAATTGCAGGTGCCGCAACTTTATCCATATCGAATGCTGTATCAGCTTTCGGAATCACATTCATATTTTTGTTTGCCTTCAGGGTTTCAAAGAAATGGCTGCAAAATGAAATCAGGGCTTTACCCTTCTATGTGTTTTTCACCATTTTGGCAGGAAGGCTACTAGAGACGTTTATTATTAAGAGCCAGCTGACCTTATATGATGGAATGATGGCTGGTGTTGAATCCAGTCTGGGTTTTATTCTGACGCTTATATTTCTTCAAGGCCTTCCGCTGTTGTCAATTAATAAGCGCAGGCAATCACTGAAAACAGAAGAAATCGTGTGTCTTATTATTATGCTGGCTTCTGTCATGACAGGAACGATCGGATGGACAGTCTATGATCTTTCGGTAGAGCATATTATGTCCCGCTATCTTGTCTTGCTGTTTTCATTTGTAGCAGGTGCAACTGTCGGCTCTACTGTAGGGGTTGTAACAGGATTAATATTTTCCCTTGCCAATATATCAAGTTTCTATCATATGAGTTTGCTTGCATTTTCAGGGTTGCTTGGCGGCCTTTTAAAAGAAGGGAAAAAGTTCGGTGTGGCATTTGGGCTGCTGATAGCAACGCTGCTGATGGGGATGTATGGTGAAGGAAGCGGAAACTTGATGAAGACCTTGTCAGAAACAGGCGCAGCGATATTATTATTTCTCTTAACCCCTCAAGCTTTAACTTCAAAGTTAGCAAAGCACATACCAGGAACACCGGAGTATGCCGCAGAACAGCAGCATTATATGCGAAAGATGCGGGATGTGACCGCACAGCGGGTTGCACAGTTTTCAAGTGTATTTCAAGCCTTATCCAAAAGCTTCTCTGCCCACGATGTGCCGTCGGAATGGGAAGACAGTAAAGAAAATGAAAGAGAAATGGATTATTTTTTAAGCAATGTAACAGAAACAACATGTCAAACTTGCTTCAAGAAAGACCATTGCTGGTCAAAGAACTTTAATACAACCTATGAATATATGATGGATATTATGCATGATGTGGACAATAATCAGGGTGCCCTATCTCCAAAGCTTGCGAGGGATTGGGAAAAATACTGTACTAGATCCAAAAAAGTGACAGAAGCAGTCCAGCAGGAGCTGACCTACTTTAAGGCTAACCAAAAGCTGAAAAAGCAGGTCCAGGAAAGCAGAAGGCTTGTGGCTGACCAGTTGATGGGTGTTTCTGAAGTGATGGGCGACTTTGCGAAAGAGATTCAAAGGGAACGGGAGAACCATCATAAACAGGAAGAGCAGATCCTGGAGGCAATACAGGAATTTGGCATTCATATCGAACAAGTTGAAATATATAGTCTGGAACAGGGGAATGTCGACATTGATATGACCATTCCATATTGCCAGGGACATGGAGAATGTGAAAAGCTGATTGCCCCGATGTTATCTGATATTCTCGGAGAAACGATATTAGTAAATTCAGAGGAATGCGCTGCATTTCCAAATGGCTTTTGCCATGTAACCTTCCGTTCGGCCAAGGCCTATGCGGTAGAAACAGGAGTTGCGCATGCAGCGAAAGACGGCGGGTTTATCTCAGGTGACAGTTATTCAACCATAGAATTGGGATGCGGCAAATATGCCATTGCCATCAGTGATGGAATGGGCAACGGAGAGCGTGCCCATGCGGAAAGTAAAGAAACACTTCAGCTGCTGCAAAAAATTCTACAATCCGGAATAGAGGAGCAGGTTGCAATCAAGTCAGTTAATTCAGTCCTATCTTTAAGGACGACAGATGAGATTTTTTCAACTTTGGATTTGGCCATTATTGATCTGCAAAATGCCGACGCGAAATTTTTGAAAATTGGATCAACTCCAAGTTTTGTTAAACGAGGCCATAAAGTGATGAAGATTCAGGCCAGCAATCTTCCAATGGGAATTATCCAGGAATTTGATGTAGATGTTGTGAGTGAGCAGCTTAAAGCCGGCGACTTATTAATCATGATGAGTGATGGCGTTTTTGAAGGGCCGAAGCATGTTGAGAATTTTGATTTGTGGATGAAGCGGAAAATAACAGAGTTAAAGACAGAAGACCCTCAGGAAGTGGCAGATTTAATTATGGAAGAAGTCATTAGATCCAGATCAGGAAATATTGAAGATGACATGACCGTATTGGTATCAAGGATCAAACATAATACACCTAAATGGACAAGTATCCCTGTACATGCTATACGCCAAAAAGCCAACTGATTAATTTGCTCATAACAAAGTCATTCTATGTATATTTCCCTTTTTTTCAGTCGAAAATGGTAACAACTCAGAAGTGGAGGGGAGATTATGAAAACAGGTACACTTAAGCAAATCTTGCTGATAACAGATGGATGTTCGAATCAGGGTGAAGATCCAATTGCGATGGCTGCCTTGGCAAAGGAGCAGGGGATTACAGTCAATGTAATAGGAGTCATGGAGCATGATGTAATTGATGAGCAGGGTTTGAGCGAGATCGAAGGGATTGCTATGTCTGGCGGCGGAGTTAGTCAGGTTGTCTATGCACAGCAGCTGTCGCAGACGGTGCAAATGGTCACAAGGAAAGCAATGACCCAAACTCTCCAGGGAGTTGTGAACAAAGAGCTGCAGCAAATTTTGGGCGGTGCGAAAACAATGGAAGACCTTCCTCCTGAACAGCGGGGAGAGGTCATGGAAGTAGTTGATGAACTTGGTGAGACAGTCGAACTTGAAGTGCTGGTATTGGTCGATACAAGTGCAAGTATGAAGCATAAGCTCCCAACAGTAAAAGAAGCACTGTTAGATCTATCTTTAAGCCTGAATGCCCGTTCCGGTGATAATCGTTTTTCCGTTTTTGTATTTCCCGGGAAAAAGAAAGATGTCGAAAAATTGCTGGACTGGACACCAAAGCTTGAGTCACTCACAAGCATCTTCTCTAAATTGACAACAGGCGGCATTACACCAACTGGTCCTGCCATTCGTGAAGCACTCACATATTTTAAGAAAAAACGTTCATTAAGGAGTCTGCTTTCCCGTGATGATGATGATGAATCATTCTTTGAAGAGTCAGTGTAAAGTCAACCCTGGTACCGTGATTGAAGGAAAGTGGCACCGCAATCGTTACACCATTTTGAAGGAATTGGGTTACGGTGCCAATGGGATTGTTTATTTGGCAAAAGGCCAAAATCAGCAGGTTGCTTTGAAAATGAGCGATAACGGGATGTCCATAACCTCTGAAGTGAACGTCCTCAAATCCTTTGCAAAGGTCCAAGGCTCTGCCCTCGGACCTTCTTTGCTTGATGTAGATGATTGGGAAAGAAGAAGCGGCAAAGTTTCCTTCTATGTTATGGAATACATACAAGGCCCAGATTTGTTGACGTTTATTCAACAAAAGGGACCATCCTGGACGGGTGTCTTAATCGTTCAGCTGTTAAGTGATCTGGAAGCATTGCATATGAACGGGTGGGTTTTTGGAGATTTAAAGCCCGACAATTTGATTGTAACAGGGCCTCCGCCCAAAATACGCACAATCGACGTTGGAGGAACCACAGTCCAGGGAAGGGCCATTAAGGAATTCACCGAGTTTTATGACAGGGGCTATTGGGGACTTGGGACGCGGAAGGCTGATCCTGCTTATGATTTATTTGCTGCCGCAATGATTTTAATTAATACAGCTTATCCGAAAAGGTTCTCAAAAAGCACCGGAGATCTCAAACAGCTAAAATTGATGGTCCGCCAAAAGAAGGAACTTTTGAAATATGAAGATGTTATCTTAAACGCGCTTCAAGGCCATTATGCCTCGGCTGATGAAATGAGAAATGATTTGCTCCAGCTTACACGTACAAGCTCAGGACAAAAGAGTACACCTAACCGGAAAAACAGCCAAACAACCAGACGCCAGCCTGTCAGCCGGCAGGCATACATTCAAAAAAAGAAAAAGGGAGGCTTTATTGAAACTGTCTTAATCGTTCTGATTGTGACAATTCTATATTTCTTATATATATATGGACAGCTTCTTTAATCTCTTAGATTTTTTTTTTAGTCCGCTCAAATCACCAAAGTGCCCATAACCAACAATGAGCTTTAACATCGCCAATTTGTAAATTTTGAAACTTTTTAGTGTTAAGGCCGTAAATGAAGGTTACATATTCCCTTTTGATATTTACATGTAAAAAATGATATGCTTTTCTATACACAAGGATTATATGGATCATGGCAAGGGTAAAGAAAAATATATTTAACAATGGATAAGGAAGTAGCTTATGCTCGAAGAAAAAGTTAGAGCTTTCCTTAAGAGAAAGGGAATTGAATTAAATAATAAGAAGCTCTTGATTGGGGTATCAGGCGGCCCCGATTCAATCGCCCTGCTCCATTATTTTTGGAGCTTTAAACATCTTTTTAATGTTGAAATAGTAGCTGCACATGTCGATCATATGTTTAGAGGTGATGAATCTTACCAGGACGCAATGTTTGTCAGGAATTATTGCATGGAAAAGGAAATTACCTTTGAAATGGAACAAGTTGATGTTCCTGAGTATATAGCGAAGACGGAAAAGAGTTCCCAAGCAGCAGCAAGGGATTGCAGATACAGCTTTTTTAGAAAAATAGCTGAAAAACATGATGTGGATTACATTGCATTAGGCCATCATGGAGATGACCAGGTAGAAACTGTTTTAATGCGGTTAACAAGGGGAAGTACCGGGAAAGCTAGAGCAGGAATACCTTTTATGCGTCCATTTGCAAACTGCCTTATCATTCGTCCGTTTTTATGCCTGAACAGAAACGAAATTGAGCAGTATTGCCTTAAAGAGGGGCTTAACCCGCGAAGGGACCCGAGCAATGAAAAAAGCATTTACAGCCGAAACCGCTTCAGAAAAGAGGTGCTCCCATTCCTGAGAGAAGAAAACCCTCAGGTTCATGAGCATTTTCAAAGATTTAGTGAAGATTTGCAAAGTGATGAAGCGTATCTGCAGGAATTAACTGTCCAAAAAATGAATACAGTAATGGAAAAGAAATCACATGAGGAAATTAGCTTGGATATTGATGCTTTTGAGGCAATGCCAATGCCTTTACAAAGGAGAGGTATTCAACTAATATTAAACTATCTTTATAAGGAAATGCCTGCATCTTTATCCGCATCTCATATAGAGAGCATTTTTTCCTTAATGAAAAGTCCTCATCCATCAAGAAAATTAAATTTCCCAAATGATTTACATATTGTACGCTCCTACCGGAAATGCCATTTCCAATTCTCGAAGGAACCTGTACAATCCTATCGGTTTCAAGTCTTCGAACCTGCAATCATTCGACTCCCAAACGGCGGATCCATTATATTTGAATATACTGACTGTCCTGATGGAAATCTAAACAATGATGCACTGCTTTTAGATAGGGAAGATGTTTCTCTTCCGCTTATTATAAGAACGAGAGAAGCCGGAGACCGCATGACTATCAAAGGAATGCAGGGAACCAAGAAACTTAAGAACATTTTCATTGATTATAAAATACCGCTGCAGGAAAGGGAAACATGGCCAATCGTTACAGATATGCATGGCCGAATTTTATGGATTCCCGGCTTAAAAAAATCTCATTATTCAATGCAGCAAACGTCTGGTGCTAGTTATATTTTTTTAAAATACATAAAGCAATGATCTTCTAGGGGGCACAATAAATGATGAAAAATGATATTGAGAAAGTATTAATTTCAGAAGAGGAGCTGCAGGATAAAATTAAGTCGCTTGCTGCTGAACTTACTGAAGAATACAAGGAACGATTCCCGCTGGCAATTGGGGTTCTAAAAGGGGCTATGCCTTTCATGAGCGACCTTTTGAAGCGCGTGGATACATACCTTGAGATGGATTTCATGGATGTATCAAGCTACGGCAATGCAATGGTTTCTTCAGGTGAAGTAAAAATCCTAAAAGACCTTGATACATCCGTAGAAGGAAGAGATATCCTTATTATTGAAGATATTATCGACAGCGGTTTGACGCTTAGCTATCTTGTGGAGCTTTTCCGTTACAGAAAAGCTAAAAGCATCAAGATTGTTACGCTGCTTGATAAGCCGACAGGCAGAAAAGCTGATATCAAAGCAGATTATGTAGGCTTTATCGTTCCAGATGAATTTGTAGTGGGCTATGGATTGGATTACGCAGAAAAATACCGCAATCTTCCTTATATTGGAGTCCTTAAGCCACAGGTATACAGCAATAATGATTAAGTAAACCATAAGGTTAATATTGAGTTAAAGCCCTTTACTGAAAAGAGAAACACCCGGTTTTGAAAAGTCTAATTCCTTGTATTGGCATGATTTTCTATGATACTATACACTATAGTTTGTTTACCGTGGGAGGAGGTAAGGGATGAATCGGATCTTCCGGAATACCATCTTTTATTTATTAATATTTTTAGTCATTATTGGAGTTGTCAGCTTTTTTAACGGCAACAATGAACCAACTGAGCACATCTCTTATAATAAATTTGTCGATGAATTAGAAAGTGGCAAAATTACGTCAGTTTCGTTACAGCCCGAGAGAGGTGTCTTTGAAGTACGGGGACAGCTTGAAGGATATGAGGAAGGAAAATACTTCCTGACTTATATCATGAATAATGATAATATCCTTGACCGAATTGATGAAATGGCTCAAACATCTGAGGTTGAAGTAATGCCTGCCAAGGAAACAAGCGGCTGGGTAACATTCTTTACTTCAATCATACCTTTCATCATTATCTTTATTTTATTCTTCTTCCTGCTGAACCAGGCGCAGGGCGGAGGAAGCCGTGTGATGAATTTCGGGAAAAGCAAAGCCAAGCTTTACGATGAAAGCAAAAAGAAAGTACGTTTTAAAGATGTAGCAGGAGCCGATGAGGAAAAGCAGGAACTTGTTGAGGTCGTTGAGTTTCTTAAAGACCCGCGCAAGTTTGCTGAACTTGGAGCAAGAATTCCTAAGGGGGTACTTCTTGTAGGACCTCCCGGAACAGGTAAAACCTTGCTTGCACGAGCAGCTGCCGGTGAAGCAGGCGTTCCATTCTTCTCAATAAGCGGTTCTGATTTCGTTGAAATGTTCGTAGGTGTGGGTGCTTCCCGTGTCCGTGACCTATTCGAAAATGCGAAAAAGAACGCTCCATGTATTATTTTTATCGATGAAATTGATGCTGTGGGGCGCCAGCGTGGTGCCGGCCTTGGCGGCGGACATGACGAACGTGAGCAGACCCTTAACCAGCTTCTAGTTGAAATGGATGGATTTGGAGCTAATGAAGGAATTATTATCATTGCTGCAACTAACCGTCCAGATATTCTTGACCCGGCATTATTGCGTCCGGGACGTTTTGACAGACAGATTACGGTTGACCGCCCAGATGTCAAGGGCCGTGAAGCAGTGCTTAAAGTACATGCCCGCAACAAGCCTTTGGATGAGTCAGTAAACCTAAAGAGCATTGCCATGCGCACACCTGGATTTTCGGGTGCAGACCTTGAAAATCTATTGAATGAAGCAGCGCTTGTAGCTGCTCGCCGAAATAAGAAAAAAGTCGATATGGAAGATATTGATGAAGCAACAGACCGCGTTATTGCGGGACCAGCTAAGAAAAGCCGTGTTATTTCCCAAAAGGAAAGAAACATTGTTGCTTTCCATGAAGCAGGCCATACAGTTATCGGTTTAGTGCTTGATGAAGCTGAAATGGTTCATAAAGTAACGATCGTACCTCGTGGCCAGGCAGGCGGATACGCTGTTATGCTTCCGAAAGAAGACCGCTACTTCCAGACTAAGCCGGAGCTTCTTGATAAGATTGTCGGCTTGCTTGGCGGACGTGTTGCGGAAGAAATCGTGTTTGGTGAAGTGAGTACAGGTGCCCATAATGACTTTCAGCGTGCGACAGGCATTGCCCGCCGCATGGTAACCGAATTTGGTATGAGCGACAAGCTTGGGCCATTGCAGTTCGGACAGTCTCAGGGCGGCCAGGTCTTCCTTGGACGTGACTTCCATAATGAACAGAACTATTCAGATGCTATCGCATATGAAATCGATCTTGAAATCCAGCGCATCATCAAGGAATCTTATGAAAGAGCGAGAAAGCTCTTAACAGAAAATCGTGATAAGCTGAATCTAATCGCAAATACATTGCTTGAAGTCGAAACGCTTGATGCAGAGCAAATCAAACATTTATCGGAACATGGCAGGCTTCCTGATCGTGCAGTGGCAGCCATTGAAAGTGCCGATGACGTTAAAGTGAATATCAGCATTAAAAAAGATGATCCTGCTGAATCAGGAGATATCCCTGAAGCACGGGAAGGTTCAAGTCCTGCAGAAGCGGAAACGCCTCCTGCTATTGATGAGGAACGCAAGGATAAATAAGAAAAGCGCCTTTTGGGCGCTTTTTTTGCTTGTTTTCGTACTTGCTCCGGCAATTGATATTTCCTATTACACGAATCTATAGGAGTTATGATATGATGTTTGCAGTGTACAAAAAATTAAGTGGCGCTTCTGCTAAATAAATATAAAGTGGTGAGAATGTTGATCTTTGTTTTTGATGTAGGAAATACGAACATTGTTCTGGGTGTCTATGACCGTGATGAATTAAAACATCACTGGAGAATCGAAACTAACCGCAATAAAACAGAAGATGAGTATGGAATGATTATTAAGTCTTTGTTTGAACATGTAAACCTTTCTTTTTCTGATATAGACGGTATTATTATTTCTTCAGTGGTGCCGCCAATCATGTTTTCACTCGAAAGAATGTGCCAGAAATATTTCCATGTTAAGCCCCTTGTTGTAGGTCCAGGGATAAAAACAGGATTAAATATTAAATATGAAAACCCGAGAGAAGTTGGTGCCGACCGTATCGTCAATGCAATTGCAGCGATTCATGAATATGGCAGCCCGCTCGTTATTGTTGATTTCGGAACTGCAACTACTTATTGTTATATAAATGAACATAAGCAGTATATGGGCGGAGCGATTGCTCCGGGAATAGGCATTTCAACTGAGGCGCTTTATTCGCGTGCCGCAAAGCTACCAAGAATTGAAATTGCACGTCCAGACCATATTGTTGGGAAAAATACAGTGGCTGCCATGCAGGCAGGCATCCTATATGGTTACGTTGGCCAGGTAGAAGGTATAGTAAAAAGAATGAAGGACCAGGCAGCCAAGAGTCCAACTGTAATTGCGACTGGGGGGCTTGCGAGCCTTATTGCCCAGGAGTCTGAAATCATTGATATTGTTGATCCATTTTTAACATTAAAGGGTTTGCAGATTATTTATAAAAGAAATATGGAAACCCTAAAAAAATAGCACGTTAGTTTAACATAGAGCCGCTGATAACCATGGCGGTTTTTCTGGAAAGGAGCAAGAAATGAACGATTATTTAGTTAAAGCACTTGCGTATAATGGACAGGTTCGTGCTTATGCGGCCCGCACTACGGAAACAGTTGGAGAGGGGCAGCGAAGACATTATACATGGCCCACTGCTTCTGCTGCACTGGGCAGAGCGATGACTGCCGGCGTTATGATGGGAGCTATGCTTAAAGGTGATAATAAGCTGACTATCAAAATTGAAGGCGGCGGTCCGCTTGGCGCTATCCTTGTAGACAGCAATGCAAAGGGAGAGGTGCGCGGTTATGTTACAAACCCGCAAACACACTTTGACCTTAACGAGCAAGGTAAGCTTGATGTGCGCCGTGCGGTCGGTACGGAAGGTACATTAACAGTTGTAAAAGACATTGGGATGAGGGACCATTTCACTGGACAAGTTCCTCTTATTTCTGGAGAACTGGGAGAAGATTTCACATACTACTTTGTAACTTCTGAGCAGGTACCTTCTTCAGTTGGAGTGGGTGTATTAGTTAACCCTGATAACACAATTCTTGCTGCAGGCGGATTTATTCTGCAGTTAATGCCAGGGACTGACGACGAGACCATATCGATAATTGAAAACAGGCTTAAAGAGATGCCTCCTGTTTCAAAGCTTATTCAGCAAGGGTTGAAGCCAGAGGAACTGCTGGAAACCATTTTGGGCAAAGACCAGGTGAAATTCCTTGAGAAAATGCCTGTTTCCTTTACATGTACATGTTCAAAAGACCGTTTTGCCAATGCAATTATCAGTTTAGGGGAAAATGAAATTCAGGAAATGATTGATGAAGATGGCGAAGCTGAGGCTTCCTGCCATTTCTGTAATGAAAAATATCATTATTCAAAAGAAGAGCTGGAAGAACTAAAGAAAGAAGCTGAATAATTGCATTTCTTCTTGGGGGAGGAACAGTTGCAGTTGAAAAAGAAGCACCTATGGATGGTTATTGCTGGACTGATTTTACTCAATTGTATCACACTGGTTCTTTTGCTTCTTAAAGGTGAAGGAAGCAATGGGGAAGCAGTTGCAAAAGTCGGCAAGGAAAAGATCACTCGGCAGGAGTGGCTGACTGAAATGGAAGCAAGATATGGAAAAAGCACCTTAAATGAATTAGTTGATCAAAAGGTTATTGAGAACGCCGGTAAAAAATATGGCATTAAAATTTCGGATCAGGCAGTGGATCAGGAATTAAAAATGGTAAAAACAATGTACGGAAGCGATTTTTCTGAAAAGACAACAGAAGATAAATGGAGAAGGCAAATTAAAAATAATTTGATACTTGAAGAGCTTTTAACAAGGGACGTAGCTGTTTCAGAAGAAGAGATGAAACAATACTTCGAGCAAAACAGCAGCCAATTTAATGTGCCTGATTCTTACCAAATATCCCAGATTGTCGTTAAAACAAAAGAAGAAGCGGAACAGACCTTAAAGGAATTAGAGCAGGGTTCAAGCTTTTCTGTACTGGCAATGGAACGTTCTATCGATGAATTTACAGCTAACCAGGGAGGGAACGCCGGTTATATCAGTGAAGATGATGAGCATATTTCAGCAGACTTCCTCGATCAGGTTAAAAGTCTTAAGCCGGAGGAATGGAGCGAGGCGATTAAAACAGAAGAGGGCTATGCAGTTGTTATGCTTCATGAGCATCTTAAAGGTGAGAGCTATTCCTACAAAGAAGTGAAAAATCTTATCCGCCGCCAAATTGCTCTTGAGCAAATGGATGTTCCTGTCTCGGCAAAACCTTTTTGGAAAGAAACAGATGTTGAATGGTTTTACGGAGAAGAAGAAGCACAATAGTTATGAAAAACACGGAAACTTTCCGTGTTTTTTGCTACATAAAAAAACAAGAAAGTTTTTATGATAAGTGAGTATGAATAATAATTAAGGGTAATTTAATCAAGATGAAAAAAGTATGAATTTTCTTTTAAATGGGCGTTTATATGTTTTAAAATAATTGACATCACCAATAAAAATTGGTAAATTTGTATTAAACCAATAAAAATACTCGGAAATAGGGAGTGGGGAAAATGGTACGTGTAGCAAATACAATCGCAGATCTTGTTGGCCAGACACCAATTGTAAAACTAAATCGTTTAGTTGATGAAAATAGTGCAGATGTTTATCTGAAACTGGAATACATGAATCCAGGAAGCAGCGTGAAAGACCGTATTGCCCTGGCAATGATTAATGCTGGAGAGAAAAATGGGAACCTGAAGCAGGGAGACACGATTATTGAACCAACGAGCGGCAACACAGGAATTGGTTTAGCTATGATCGCGGCTGCAAAAGGATATAAGGCGGTTTTGGTAATGCCTGAGACGATGAGTATGGAGCGACGCAACCTGCTTCGTGCTTATGGTGCAGAACTTGTACTAACGCCTGGACCGGAAGGAATGAATGGAGCGATTCGTAAAGCTACAGAATTGGCTAAGGAAAATGGGTATTTTATGCCACAGCAGTTTGAAAATCCTGCAAATCCCGAAGTTCATCGTTTAACAACAGGGCCAGAAATTGCAGAGCAAATGGGCGACCAGCTTGATGCCTTTATTTCAGGAATTGGAACGGGCGGAACGATTACAGGGGCAGGAGAAGTGCTTCGCAAAAAATATGATAACATTAAAATATATGCGGTTGAGCCAACTGATTCACCTGTACTATCAGGCGGCAAGCCTGGTCCACATAAAATTCAAGGTATTGGTGCGGGGTTTGTTCCAGATACTCTTGATACAAAAATTTATGATGAAGTCATTCAAATATCAAATGATGAGGCATTTGAATTTGCCCGCCGCACGGCCAAAGAAGAAGGAATCCTTGGCGGTATTTCCTCGGGTGCTGCCATCTGTGCAGCATTAAAAGTTGCTAAAGAGCTTGGCAGAGGCAAAAAGGTGCTGGCAATTATTCCAAGTAACGGAGAGCGTTATTTAAGTACTCCTTTATATCAATTCGAAACCGAATAATAATAGAGGCAGCGGTCTTTTGGCCGTTGCTTTTTTTGTATTTAATTTTGAATGGAATGTAACTCCTTGCAGTATGCAGATAAGCAATTTTAGACAAAAATTATGAAAGCTTGCCCTACATCATGTATGATGAAAAAGAGAAATATTTAGGGGTGACATTCTATTGAATCAACTTCACATACATGCAAAAAAGATACCTTTTTCATATCATCGTTTCTTCCGCCAATACCGCAGGCTGGCAGAAGGAAGAGAGCATCATGTTTTGCTTGAAAGCGGGAGAGGCGGCCGGTACAGCATCGCAGCTTTTGATCCGGAAGCAATTTTAACAGGTAAGGATTCCAAGCTTGAGATACGCCAGAATAGCCAAAGGCAAATACTTGAAGGAAATCCTCTTCACTTAATGCAGGATTGGCTAAACCAATATCAAGTGGAAAAGCTGGATGAACTCCCTGATTTTCAAGGAGGTGCTATCGGGTTTATTAGCTATGATTACGCACGGTATATTGAAAAGCTTCCGAATGATGCAAAAGATGACCTTCAAATACCTGATATACACTTTTTCGTGTATAAAGAGTTCTTTGTTTTTGACCATGAGAAGGGAACACTTTTTCTGCTTTTCTTATATGAAAAAGGAGAAGAGCAATCCATTGATAAAAGGACCAGGGAGTGGGAACAGATCTGGCAAGAAAATGATACGGAGCCTGCTGCTAAAGAGGGGCAGCAACGGAGTGACAAAGATTCTGATGTATCTATGAATGAAGAAGAGTTTATGTCCGCTGTACGGAGAGTACAGGAATATATTTCACAGGGAGATGTATTTCAGGTAAACCTGTCTGTGCGCCAAAGCCGCTCTATTCAGATGGAAGCGATGGAAGTGTACGAACAGCTGAGGGCTTTAAATCCGTCGCCGTATATGGGTTATTTTCATACCCCTGAATACCAGCTTGTGAGCGGATCACCGGAGCTTTTGATTAAGAAAAAGGGAAATGAAGTCAGCACTCGGCCGATTGCAGGGACAAGATCCCGCGGGAAGGACCATGAGGAGGACCTTAAGCTTGCCTGTGAGCTGATCGAAAATGAAAAAGAGCGTGCAGAGCACGTTATGCTGGTCGATTTAGAACGAAATGACCTGGGCAGGGTCTGTAAATATGGAACGGTTACAGTCGATGAGTTTATGGTGATTGAAAAATACTCGCATGTTATGCACATTGTCTCCAATGTAAAGGGACAAATTGCAGAAGGTAAAAATGCAGTTGATATAATCGATGCCGTATTTCCTGGTGGCACAATCACAGGAGCTCCAAAGGTCCGGACGATGGAAATTATTGAAGAGCTGGAGCCGGTTACAAGGGGACCGTACACAGGTTCGCTTGGATGGATTAACTTCAGCGGTGATCTGGAGCTAAATATTATTATACGGACGATGGTAGTGAAGGAAGGAAAGGCGCATGTTCAGGCAGGTGCCGGTATTGTAATTGATTCCAATCCAAAGAATGAATATAAAGAATCGCTGAAAAAGGCAATTGCTCTTTGGAAAGCAAAAGAACTCGCAGAACAGGCAAAAGGGGATCAGCTATGATATATATGATCGATAATTATGATTCTTTTACTTATAACCTCGTACAATATCTAGGTGAATTAGGCGAAGAGCTGCATGTTAAAAGAAACGATGAGACTTCCCTATCCGAAATAAGCGATTCGCAGCCCAAGTTTTTAATGATCTCTCCGGGACCGTGCAGCCCGAATGAAGCGGGCATCAGCCTAGAAGCGATTGAAGCATTTGCAGGGAAAATCCCTGTTTTTGGCGTTTGCCTTGGCCATCAGTCGGTTGCACAGGTGTTCGGTGGTGATGTGGTGCAGGCAGAACGGCTCATGCACGGAAAAACATCTGAGATTTTTCATGACGGTAAGACGATATTTAAAGGACTGCCTAACCCATTCCCGGCTACCCGCTACCATTCATTGATTGTCAAAAAGGAAACTCTCCCTTCTTGTCTGGAGGTATCTGCCTGGACGGCTGAAGGCGAAATAATGGCCCTGCGCCATAAGGAGCTCCCGGTTGAAGGAGTCCAATTCCATCCTGAATCGATAATGACTACGGCCGGCAAGGAATTACTGCAGAATTTTATTAATCACTATAAAACCACTTTGCTGACAGAGGGGCTATAAACCTTGTATATCTATTTGAACGGTGATGTGATTAAAAAAGAAGAGGCAGCGATATCTCCTTTTGACCATGGGTTCTTGTATGGCATGGGGCTTTTTGAAACTTTTCGGGTATATAACGGGCATCCATTTTTGCTTGATGACCATCTGGATCGGCTTAATCAAGGGTTAGAGGTTTTAAATATAGAAGCGAGCTTTACAAGGGGACAAGTGGCCGAAGCATTGGACAAGCTTCTTGAAAAAAACGGATTTAAAAATGCGTATATCAGGATGAATGTATCAGCGGGGACGGGAGAGATTGGCCTTCAGACTGATGCTTATAAAAAACCGAATACAATCATATTTTGCAAACCGCTTCCGCCTAGAATGCCTAGGCAGGAAAAGCGGGCAGTACGGCTGAAAATCCCCCGTAATACACCTGAAGGGGAAGAACGCTTAAAGTCACATCATTACTTAAATAATATCCTGGCAAAAAGAGAAGCTGGAAAAGATCCTGATATAGAAGGCGTATTTTTAACAAAGGAAGGCTTTTTGGCCGAAGGGGTTGTATCAAACCTATTCTGGATTAAAGATCATTTACTATTCACTCCATCTATTGAAACAGGTATCCTTAATGGCATTACCAGAAAATTTGTTATTAGGCTGGCAGAAGCAATGGGGTTGAGTGTGCGAGAAGGATTGTACAGGCCAGAGGACGTCTGGAAGGCGAATGAGGCTTTCGTGACCAATTCCATTCAGGAAATAGTACCGATCTCTTCATTTGATGGACACCCGTTGCCTGGTCTTTCCGGTGAAATAACATCAAAGCTCCTGTCATACTATGAACGGCAATGTGAACGTTTGTGGAGCAGGAAGGAAATGTAGGAGGATTCATAATGTCTAAAACAGCAATCCAATGCGGTTCATATACATTAGATTATGGTAACAAAACACTTGTTATGGGAATTCTGAATGCAACGCCTGATTCTTTTTCGGATGGCGGGAAATATAATCATCTAGATCAAGCCATCAAACATGCAATTGAAATGGTTGAAAACGGAGCGGATATTATAGACATTGGAGGAGAGTCAACGCGTCCCGGGTTTGCTGCAGTACCTGCACAGGAGGAACTGGAAAGGGTACTTCCTGTTATCGAGGCGATTTCAAAGGAAGTTGGTGTTCCCCTATCAATTGATACCTATAAGGCTGAAGTAGCGAAGAGGGCTATTGAAGCTGGAGCGCATATTATTAATGACGTATGGGGTGCGAAGGCAGATCCTGATATGGCAACCGTCGCAGCGGAAACACAGGTACCGATTATCTTGATGCATAATCGCAAAGACATGAAATATACATCATTTTTCCGTGACGTCATGAATGACTTGTATGAAAGTATCACATTGGTTAAGTCAGCCGGTGTAAAGGACGAGAACATTATCCTTGATCCGGGTATTGGTTTTGCGAAAGACCTGAACTATAACCTGGAAATGATGAGGGACTTGGACAAGCTTGTGGCAATCGGCTATCCTGTCCTGCTTGGAACATCAAAAAAGCGGATGATTGGAACAATCCTGGATCTTCCGGTCGAGGAGCGGACAGAAGGGACAGGAGCAACCGTTTGTTATGGAATCCAAAAGGGCTGCCAAATGATCCGCATTCATGATGTGAAGGAAATGAGCAGGATGGCAAAAATGATGGATGCCATGATGGGAAAAGGTGAGTACAATGGATAAAATCTATGTTAGCCAAATGGAGTTCTATGGGTACCATGGAGTCTTTCCTGAAGAAACCCGCCTCGGCCAGCGATTTGTTGTCGACTTGATTGTGGAAACAGACTTGAAAAAAGCCGGAGAAACAGATGATCTTGATGACTCCATTAACTATGGCGAGTTGTACACGGTTTGCAAAGAAGTTGTAGAGGGAAAGCCTTATAAGCTTGTAGAGGCAGTGGCAGAGAAGCTGGCAGGAGACCTGTTAGAACGTTTCCCGCCTATTTCCCAGCTGACTGTTAAAGTGATTAAGCCAGATCCACCCATTCCGGGACACTATAAATCGGTTGCAGTTGAAATTACGAGGGGCCGATAATGGAAAATACGGCTTATATTGCGCTTGGTTCCAACATTGGAAACCGTTTTGATAATTTAAAAGAAGCAATCGAAAGGATTGGTCAGCTTCCTGAAGTAGAAGTGGTAAATACTTCTTCTATCTATGAAACCGACCCGGTCGGCTATGAAAATCAAGAACAATTTCTAAATATGGCTATCCAAGTTTCAACAGCCTTAAACCCTTTTGAACTGCTGGATGTATGCCTGGAAATAGAATTGGATCTTGGCAGAAAAAGGGAAATCCGGTGGGGTCCCCGTACAATAGACCTTGACATTTTGCTGTATAATCACGAAAATATTGAAACAGAGAAGCTTATCGTTCCTCATCCTCGGATGCATGAAAGAGCATTTGTCGTTATTCCTCTTTTAGAGATTGACTCCAGCATCAGGCTTCCGAAGATGGAGAGGCCTCTTGATTCAATACTGGAGGATATACCTGACAGAGAGGGAGTTCGGATATGGAAGCGGAAAAATGGGGAAGACGTATTCGCGCTTTTCGAAAGTTAAAAGGCTTTACACAAGAAGGTTTTGCAAAAGAACTGGGTGTATCGGTTTCAATTTTAGGAGAAATTGAAAGAGGAAACCGATTGCCGGCCCCTGCCTTAATTGAGCAGATCGCTTTTGCGCTTAATGTTACACAAGAAGAATTGGCTCCAAAGCAGGAGCATGATTAATATATGCATTTCTAAAATTGGCTGTGTTAAAGTTCATTGTTAATATAGCCCCTGTTGAATGCAGCGGTAAATCAACAGGAGTTTGACAGAGCTTGAAATTAACGGGAGGTACAGTACAGCAATGTTCAAGATTGGCGATATTGAGATGAAAAATCGGGTTGTCCTTGCTCCCATGGCTGGAGTGTGCAACTCCGCTTTTCGTCTGACTGTAAAAGAATTCGGTGCCGGACTTGTCTGCGCCGAGATGGTCAGCGACAAAGGAATTGTTTTTAAAAACGAAAAAACAATGAACATGCTCTACATTGATGAAAGAGAAAAGCCCTTAAGCCTGCAGATCTTTGGAGGTAAAAGAGAAACGCTTGTTGAAGCGGCCAAATTCGTTGATAAAAATACAAATGCAGATATTATCGACATCAATATGGGATGCCCTGTTCCCAAAATCACAAAATGTGATGCAGGTGCTAAATGGCTCCTTGACCCAGATAAAATTTATGAAATGGTTTCTGCAGTAACAGATGCTGTTGAAAAGCCTGTTACAGTGAAAATGCGCATGGGCTGGGATGAAGATCACATCTATGCTGTTAAAAATGCTCAAGCTGTTGAGCGTGCAGGAGGTAAAGCAATAGCCCTTCACGGCCGTACACGTGTGCAGATGTATGAAGGAAAAGCGAATTGGGATATTATTCGCGAGGTTAAACAGAATATCAACATTCCGTTAATCGGAAATGGTGATGTGCAAACACCTCAGGATGCAAAGCGCATGCTAGACGAAACTGGCTGTGACGGAGTCATGATCGGCCGTGCCGCACTAGGAAACCCATGGATGATTTACCGGACAGTAAAATACCTTGAAACTGGAGAATTAATGGGTGAGCCTTCAGTACGCGAAAAAATTGATGTCTGTATTCTTCACCTTGACCGCCTGATTTCATTAAAAGGCGAAAACATCGCAATCCGCGAAATGAGAAAGCATACAGCATGGTATCTTAAAGGAATCCGCGGCAATGCGAAAGTCCGTAATGCCATCAATGAGTGCAATACAAGAGTAGAACTTGTAACTCTGCTAAACGCTCTTGTCATTGATGCAGAAGAAAAAGAAAGAAATCAAACCCAGGCTGTATAAGCGGCATAAAGTTTGACATGCTGTCTTTCTTTGCCTATAATACTTTTGATATAGAAAAACTGCCAGTGCATGAACTGGCAGTTTTTATTCTATTTAAATATTTGGGATGTCTGTTTTAACCTCATTGTGTAAAATAATAGAGATATACATTATTGAACTCGCAGTTCTTATGCGTACATAAAAAGATTTACAAAATGGAGATGATTTCAGTGAGCCAGAGTCATGAAGAATTAAATGACCAATTAAAAGTAAGACGCGAAAAAATGAACAGTCTTCGCCAAATGGGAATGGATCCGTTCGGGAAACGCTATGAGCGTTCTCATCAAAGCCAAGATCTGATTACAGAGTATGGAGAACTTGAAAAAGAAGATATTGAAGAAAAGGATGTTTCTGTCACACTGGCTGGCCGAATTATGACTAAACGCGGAAAAGGGAAAGCTGGTTTCGCTCATATACAAGATTTATCAGGCCAAATTCAAATCTATGTCCGTAAAGATGCAGTCGGAGAAGATAGCTACTCTATTTTCGAATCTGCTGATCTGGGAGATATCGTAGGGGTTACCGGAACACTTTTCAAAACAAAGGTGGGCGAACTGTCTGTCAAAGCCCAGGAGTTTGAACTTCTGACAAAATCCTTACGCCCGCTTCCTGATAAGTTCCACGGATTAAAAGATGTTGAACAGCGTTATCGCCAGCGTTACCTGGATCTTATTATGAGCCAGGAAAGCAAGCAAACTTTTATCACGCGCAGCCGCATTATTCAATCAATGCGCCGCTATCTTGATGACCATGGATATTTGGAAGTAGAAACGCCTATGATGCATTCGATTGCAGGCGGAGCATCAGCACGTCCTTTTATTACACACCACAATGCATTGGATATGGAGCTTTATATGCGTATCGCCATTGAGCTCCATTTGAAGCGCCTAATTGTCGGAGGCCTTGAAAAAGTTTATGAAATTGGACGGGTATTCCGGAATGAAGGTGTATCAACCCGTCACAATCCTGAATTTACGATGATTGAGTTATATGAAGCTTATGCAGACTACAGAGATATCATGAGTTTAACTGAAAACCTCATCGCCCACATCGCTCAGGAAGTGCTTGGAACGACTACTGTTCAATATGGTGAGTACGAGGTAAATCTTAAACCTGAATGGAAAAGGCTTCATATGGTAGATGCCATTAAAGAATATACAGGCGTTGATTTCTGGAAGGAAACAAGCAAGGAAGAAGCGCAGCAGCTTGCTAAAGAGCATGGGGTAGAAATTAAAGACAACATGGAATACGGCCATATTGTTAATGAATTCTTCGAGCAGAAGGTTGAAGAGAAGCTTATTCAGCCAACATTCATCTATGGACATCCAGTAGAGATTTCTCCGCTTGCAAAGAAAAACGACGAAGATCCGCGTTTTACAGATCGATTTGAGTTATTCATTGTAGCGCGTGAGCATGCAAATGCATTCACTGAGCTAAATGATCCAATTGACCAGCGTGAACGTTTTGAAGCGCAGCTTAAAGAACGTGAGCAAGGCAATGATGAAGCCCACATGATGGATGATGACTTCATTGAAGCTCTTGAATACGGTATGCCTCCAACAGGGGGACTGGGCATCGGAATTGACCGCATTGTCATGCTATTAACAAACTCTCCTTCTATTAGAGATGTTCTGTTATTCCCATTAATGCGCCATCGTTAATTAATAGCTCTATTTATAAAGGCAAAGCACAGGTAATGTGTTTTGCCTTTTTTATTTGGCTAAATCCGAGTGCAAGAGATCCTCGAACTATTAGAGGAAAACCTGCTTTGGATAAGACAGATTATACAGTCAGGTTTCTATGCAATTTCCTTTTTTGTGAGCAGAATAATGGGAATATTTTTTCTTTGTTTTTTAAGAATAAAAAAGAGAAAAACATATTGCAACTTGTCCGTTATGGTGATATATTTATATTCGTTGCTGCAAGACAGTGACTTACCAAAAAAGATTTTAAAAAAAGTTATTGACTCAGATAACTGAATCTGATAAGATAATAAAGTCGCCTTAAGCGGCGGATTGATCTTTGAAAACTGAACGAACAAAAACGTCAACGTTAATTCTTTAGTCTTTTTTAAAAAGACAACTTATGAGCTTAATCAACTCTTATATGGAGAGTTTGATCCTGGCTCAGGACGAACGCTGGCGGCGTGCCTAATACATGCAAGTCGAGCGGACGGATGGGAGCTTGCTCCCTGAAGTCAGCGGCGGACGGGTGAGTAACACGTGGGCAACCTGCCTGTAAGACTGGGATAACTTCGGGAAACCGGAGCTAATACCGGATAATTCTTTCCCTCACATG
>JAGGRA010000046.1 GCA_018613035.1 Pseudomonas sp. ISL-84
TCAAATGACTAGGGCAGTCTAGCAGCACGGCTTCTTCCTTTTGTTTATTGTTTGCTTTCTTTATACCAGGCATCGATTTTCTTAAGGATTTTTTCCACTTCCGTTGTTTTCGATAAGCTTGGCAGATTAACCAGAAGTGCCTGTTTAGGAGGAGTAACCCCTTCCCCTTTCTTCTGGAGAATGAAAATGCTTTTAGCTGCCTTTTCATTTTTGAACATGGTAAGCGGGAGCTGCAATAGACCTTGTATATAAGCATTTTCCTTTAAGTACTCATGCAGCTTCGGGGCTTGTTCGCTTTCAAACATGCCATTTGGAATGATGAAAAATAAATAGCCTCCCGGCTTCACATGATTTATGCTTTGCTCGATAAACAGGTGATGGGAATAGGAATGTCCTTCATCTGCCTTTAGTTTATACTCTGCCGATCTGACATCATTTGGGTAATAGCCAATAGGCAGATCGCTGACCGCTGCATCTGCAGCTTCGATGAACAGCGGTTCCAGACTGTCCTGATTGAAAAACTGGATCGGATGCTCCTGCAGATTGGCATTAATATAGGCGAGCTTAATTAAGAGGTCATCAATTTCTATACCGGTAGCTTCAACTGTTTTATCCTTCTGGTGGTTCATCACTGTTGTCAATAAATTCCCAGTCCCCACTGCTGGATCCAAAAGGCGGAAAGACGTTTCCCGGACAAATTTATCAACCAAATAGCCAATCAGCATGCCCACAGCATCCGGAGTCATTTGGTGATTGGGCTGAACGTTTTCTTTCATTCCTTTTAAAATCGAAAGCTGAAAGGACTTTCTGATTTCCTCTTTTGTATAATCGCTCAAGTTAACAGATTCATAGCTCTTCTTTAGCCTTTTTACCGTCAGCTCGCTCAGTTCATCCTGAAGTATGCTTTCATGGAAAAGATTTTCGCCTGTCTCAGCAAGAGCTTCCAAATATGTACACTGCAGTTCTTCCTGCATGATTGTTGCCGTTTCATTAAAAATTGTAAATAAATCTTCAACCGGAGCTATTTTCACAGCATATTCCTCCCGTTCTTATTCTATTTTCTTATTTTAACGGGCTTTTGTGCCATTCACAAGTTTAGTGCTAAGATCAGAACTGGTTTATCCGCTAATATATTATTTTATCCGCGAAAAATGAAATATAACCAGATATTCTGATTTTATCCATCAAACGATTCTTTTAGCCCCCAAAACCAAAGCCCCGGAATAATATCCGGGGCTTCAGCATTTTATTATTTCGCTTGCTTGGCAGCTTCTACTGCTGCTTCGTAATTTGGATGATCCGTTGCTTCGCTTACGTATTCCACATAAGTAACAGTGTCATTTGAATCAACAACAAAAACGGCACGAGCCAATAGGCGAAGTTCTTTGATTGCAACTCCGTAAGCTTCTCCGAAAGATAGTTCGCGGTGATCTGAGACAGTTTGTACGTTTTCAATACCTGCTGCTGCACACCAGCGCTTTTGAGCAAACGGAAGATCCACGCTTACTGTAAGAATCTTTACATTGTCAAGCTTAGAAGCTTCTTCGTTAAAACGGCGTGTTTGTGCATCACAAACGCCTGTGTCAATAGAAGGAACCACACTGATTAAGCGAACTTGGCCTTTTGAATCAGCAAGTGTCACCTCTGAAAGATCGTTTGCCAACACCTTAAATTCAGGAGCTTTATCTCCTGCTTTCACTTCATTTCCAAGCAATGTTACCGGATTGCCTTTGAATGTAATAGATGCCATATAAATCATCCTCCTTAATCACTTATGTACAGTGTAAATCATATCTTTTCAGAATCTTTTTTGCAATTATAAAGGGTAGAAATTCAAGAAAAAAGTTAACTCCCCTTAGGAAAGTTAACTTCCTTCTGTTAAATATCAAGGTCTTTTTTAGGGCCATTATAGTCTTGGCTGTTCTGATTTTGGCTTTGCTGATTCCCATTGCTGTTTTCATTGTTCTTATTGAACATCTGCTGAATCTTATCGACAGCCTGAGGTGCAAGATCAAGAATTTTCTCATATAAATGAGTGCTTTCATCAAGGTGAACCATTTTTACACCATGGGAATTAACAATCAGAAACGCAATCGGGGTGATGGAGACGCCGCCTCCGCTACCTCCGCCAAAAGGGTGGCCCTTCTGCTCACCTGAAGGCCCGTCAAGCATAAACTCGCTTCCTCCTGCCGCAAAACCAAAACCTACCTTCGAAACAGTTAAAATAACACTGCCGTCTGGGGTTTCAACAGGGTCTCCAATTATGGTGTTAACATCAATCATTTCCTTCAAGTTTTCCATGGCAGTAGTCATAAGCCCTTGAATTGGATGGTCAGACATAAACTGCTCCTCCTCTTTTAGACAGATTTTGTACCATCATCAGATAAGGCAGAGAGCGGCTTTGTTTTAAAATCTGGCCGTCCGCCTTTCCAATATTTAATCAGTTTAATTCCTGCTAACATAGCATGCCCGACACGAAAATGAATCATACATGAAAAAGCTGTTTGTGAAACGGCAAATTGAAAATGGGGAGTAATCGTGATATCAGGCGGTGCTTTAAGCTTCATATAGTGACTGACCAACCCGATAATGCTGCCTTTAATCGCCCAAAGAGCTCCTGTAAGCATACCAGTATGGGCTGCATCTCCAATTCCTGCAAAGGTATGCCATTCAAGTTTCCTAATGGTCACATGGCGAAGGAAATTTCGGATGATCCTATGAAGTGATACAATATGGTTTATCATTTCTTTCGTATCATGCAAGCTATTAATAAGATCCTTTGCGGAGAATTGTTTCGTATCATTTTTTGTTGTATCTTCCTGCGGCCCGGCGGCTGTCTCTTCTTTAACGACAAGTGTTGGGGAGTTATCATCGACCTTTATAAGCGGGACTTCAATCTTGTATCTTATAAGCCCGAACCAGGCCTTGAATTGAATCTTTAAATGGTCATTATCATTTCCATGATAAAAGTGGAGTAATACTTTCAGCTTCGTTACTATAATCAAAATAAAAAGAAGTAGGAGGGCAATTACGGCGATCAGCAGCCACTTCACTTTTTTCACCCCTTTCAGCCTTGTATTATGCCCAATTGGATAAAAAAAAACCTGCCACCAATGGGTGACAGGCCTCTTTAAGTTACCTTATTATGGAATGCTATATCCGCCTTTCATGAACAACAGAGGTATCAGCAAAGAGATCATGAAGGCCTTGTTTTTTCGGAAGGAAGGCCACGATCACATAGCCAATGAAAATGGTAACGGATATAAAACGTCCAATCCATTCACGGAAAATAATCGTGCCCCATGTCAGCTTTTTGCCTTCAAGGTCAACTACCTTCAACCCAAAGACCATTTTACCAAGCGTCTGGCCAAAGAATTTCGTCATAAGCACGAAATAGGCGTAAAAAGTAATGGCTGTAGCAATGGTAATCGGCGCAAATAAACTGCTCTCATGTAAAGGGATATCCATTGCTCGAAAGATTGGATTGATTAAAATTCTATCAATACTGCCAACAACAACTAAATCTAAAAGATAAGCCCAAAATCTCATCCAAAATCCGGCAAACCTCATAGGATCTGCTGTTTTGTGTTCTGAGGGGAAGCTTCTTTGTTCAGCAGTCTGGGTATCCTCAACTGCCTTTTCATATTGAGCTGTTAATACATCCGCATCTTTCTTTTTATCCAACGGATCTGAATAAATAAACTCTTTCTCATTCGGGTCATTAGAAGTCATTTATTCGCACCTCCCTATTCAGCATAAAGATACATTAAGCGCGGTGAATTTGGCTGAGACAGCATTTTCATCAGCCCTGCCATTTCGAGATCCTCGCCCATGATTTTGCGCGCGCCCATGCTGAACATGGATCCGAATCCAAGATTCTCGGTATACTTTACAACCTGCGCACCTTTCAAATTATGGTCTTTCTTTATCTGTTCAATCACATCATCGTCATAGCCAAAACCATCAATCAGGTTCAATTCTTTCGCCTGGCGCCCGTCATAGATCCGCCCATCCGCAATTTCCTTTACCTTTTGGCTAGAAAGTCCTCTTCCATCAGAAATGACTTTAACAAAGCCCTCATAGGAATTGTCGATCATGGATTGAAGAATTTTTCTTTCTTCTTCCGTCATATCCCTGGTTGGACTCATGATATCTTTATAAGGTCCGCTTTTGACAGTAACAAACTCAACCCCATACTTTTCAGCCAAGCCGGCATAATTATAGCCTTGCATAATAACACCAAGTGAACCTGTCAATGTTTCAGGGCTGGCAAAAATTTTATCAGCTGGAGCTGAAATATAATAGCCTCCGGAGGCAGCCATGGAACCCATTGATATGTATACTGGCTTCTTTGTTTCCTTCTGGATTTCTACGATTTTATCATGAATTTCAGCGCTTTCTACTACACCTCCGCCTGGGGTGTTAACGCGAATGACAATGCCTTTTACTGCATCATCTTCTTTTACGTAATCGAGATTATCCATAAAGCCTTTGTGATTATACCCGGGACTCGCAAAAAAGGACGCTGCATCCCCTGTATCCTGAATAACTCCATTTACATCGAGGACTGCGACTTTTTTCATTGCATTTCCATCCTCTATCACTTCTTCCATAAAAGCCTCATTGCTGCCAAATAAATCGGTAACTGAACTTTCAATGTCTGTAAAAGCAAATGCCGTCATAAAATTGATCAGCACAGAAAAACCAAATAATACTACAGCAATCCCCAGAGCTGCCCAACGTTTTCCATTCATTGAATATCCTCCTTTTTCATCATCGCTCTCCATATCATAATCAGCAAAAAACCAAACTGACTGATTATCGTTACGGCAAACCAATCCGTCACATATTCTTCATACGTATTAACTTTTAAAATGTTTCAAAAACAGGTAAACTGAATTCAACAACCATAATCATAGCAAAATATGAATTATATGGGAAAGAAAATCCATATAAGTGTGAAATGGATTCTTATATAACCTATTGTTTGGAGGAATGAATATGCCTACCCGCCGCAACATATATTTTTATCATAAACGAGACGACGAAATGATGGAAAAAGTCAGCCCTCTTTACAATCTCGCCAGGGAATATGATTTTAAGATCGTAACTGATTACAAGGAAGCGAATATCATTGTAAGTATTGGTGGAGATGGAACGTTTTTGCAGGCAGTACGAAAAACCGGCTATAGGGATGATTGTTTATATGCTGGAATCTCAACTACAGGCAGCTTGAGCCTCTATTGTGATTTTAATTTGGACGATACTGCAAAAATGGTAGAAGCAATGACGAATGAACAAGTGGAAGTTAGGCGCTATCCAACCATCGATGTAACAGTTGATGACCAGACATCTTTTCAGTGCTTAAATGAATTCAGTATCCGGTCTGCCATTATAAAAACTTTTGTAATTGATGTATTTATTGATGACCTTCATTTTGAAACCTTTAGAGGTGACGGAATGATTGTTGCCACACCGACCGGAAGCACTGCCTATAACAAGTCTGTTAACGGCTCTGTAGTTGATCCGATGCTTCCTTGCATGCAGGTAAGCGAACTGGCATCTCTAAATAACAACCGCTATCGTACACTCGGATCCTCTTTTATCCTGAGCGGAAACCGCAAATTGACTTTAAGGGTTGTACAAGACGGCAACGACCATCCTACGATGGGCATGGACAATGAAGCTCTTAGCATCCAGCATGTAGAAAAGATTGACATAAAGCTAAGCGAAAAAATCATTAAAACCGTAAAACTAAAAGACAATTCATTCTGGGAGAAAGTGAAGAGGACATTTCTATAAGGAATTTGAAGTCTGTACTAACTTCCTTCTTAAGAGCAAAAAAGAGTTTCGCACATCCTGCGAAACTCTTTTTTTATATGCCAACATCCCTGCCGCGTTTCCATTTTGTTTCCAAATGAGCAAAAAGCTTTGTTCTTGAGATCGAATAAATGGTCAGTGCCAGCCAAATGAACATAAACGAAAGCAGATGAAGCTTTGTAAAATGCTCGTGGTACATAAACACACCAAGGATTAATGTGATTGTCGGAGCAATATACTGCAAAAATCCAAGCATGGACATCGGAATCTTTTGGGCGCCTTTTGCAAAGTACAGAAGCGGTACTGCGGTTGCCGCTCCAGCCCCAATAAGAAGCAAGTCGGTGCTCGATGAAACATTTAAGAAAGCTTGTTTTTCATTTACAAAAAGAGAAATCATATAAAGTATTGCTACTGGAGTCACCACGAGCGTTTCGAGCGTAAGGCCAATGGCAGAGTCTACTTTTATAAGCTTTTTCGTTAAGCCATAAAGGCCAAAGGATAGAGCCAGAACAAAAGCAATCCACGGGAAACGTCCGTAGCTTATGGTTAAGATCAATACTCCTGCAAACGCCAGGCCAAAGGATACATATTGTGCGGGGGAAAGCTTCTCTTTAAAAACCATCATTCCCAGCAGTACACTTACAAGCGGGTTTATATAATAGCCAAGGCTTGCCTCGATCATTTGGTCCGTGTTAACTGCCCAAATGTACAAAAACCAGTTTGTGCTGATTAACAGCGAAGCAATAACAAGAGCAAAAAGCTGCTTTCTGTTGGTCCGGAACCCTTTTAGTGTCGTAATGAAAGAGTGCAGCTTCTTTGTGGCCAGGAGAATAAACAGCATAAAGAGCAAAGACCAAATAACCCGGTTCGCTAAAATCTCATCTGCATTGACATGATTTAAATACTTCCAGTAAATCGGCAGGATTCCCCACAAAAAGTAAGCGAACCCGGCATAAAGTGCACCCATTTGGACTTCATTATTTTTCATTGTCATTGCCTCAATTCTTTCTAGTATCGAAATATTTATATTATAAGTCGAACGGAAAAATGTTGGCAATCTTTTTTTCTTTCCAAACGGTGCCAGCAGGTACCTATACCAGTTGAGCGAAGTGGTATAGGTACCTGGTACTTAAAATTTATGATCATAAACGATTTTGCCGTCAATTACCGTTTTGTCGACGGTTATACCGGCAATTTGCTGCTTTGATATTTTAAAGATATCTTCATTTAATATGGTAAAATCTGCAAGGTATCCTTCCTTAATTATTCCCCGGTCGTTCTCGTGAGATGCGGCAAAAGCACTCCCTTTGGTAAATAAGCTGACTGCCTCGTATACAGATAGTGCTTCGCTTGGATAATAAACTGTTTTATTGGGATCATCGATATTTGTTCTTGTGACAGCTGCATGGATGCCTAGAAGCGGATTGGCCGGTTCGATTGGCGCATCCGAGCCGCCTGCACAAGGTACCCCTTCCTCTAAAAGAGTTTTCCAGGCATAACAGTATTCCATGTTCTCTTCGCCAATGCGGTCAATCACCCAAGGAAAGTCGGAGGCTGTAAATCTTGGCTGGATATCCAGGATCAGAGGCAGTTTTTTAGCCCTGTCAATCAGGTCTTTTCGCAGAATCTGCGCATGGATTAGCCTGTCTCTGCCCATAAGTTCTAAAGGATGCTTTTCAATTGCATTTAATGCCATTTCAAAAGCACAGTCTCCAATTGTGTGAATGGCAACAGGCATTCCGTGCTTACGCGCTTTTTCCACAAGGCCATCAAGCTGCTCCTGCGAATAAATAGCGACTCCCGATGTTGAGGGGTCATCAGCATAAGGATGGCTTAACAGGGCTGTTCTTCCTCCAAGGGCTCCGTCAGCAAATATTTTCATTGCACCAAACTCTATATGTTCGCTCCCGCCCAAAAAGCTGCCGCCTTCCTCAACCATTTCTTTCACGACCTCGTGATGAACAAGAAGATGGGCGCGGAACGGCATTTCATCTTCCTCGATTACCTGCTTGAACGCCTGATAGGTTTGGGCGAAGCCTCCATAATAATTCAGATCCTCTGTATGTCCGCCTGTCAGTCCCAATTTATAAGCATCATTAATAGCTGCGTGAAGCGCCTTCCTTAAATAGTTTTCCGAAACAGTTGGAAGCACATTAAATAGAAGCTCCTGTGCCTGGTCTTTTAATAGTCCATTGAGCCTTCCCAGTTCATCTTTATCAATAACTCCCCCCGGAGGGCACTCTGTTTCTTCTGAAATATTGGCTTTTTGCAGGCCAAGCGAGTTGACTGCCAGTGCATGTCTACATACACGTTTAAGCATAACAGGGTGATTAGGTACATATTGATCCAGTTCTTGGGCGTAAATTGGTTCCGGCTGATCCCAAAGATTCTCGTTCCATCCTTCGCCTATTACCCATTCCCCTTCCTCAACTGTTTCTGCAAATTGCTTAACTGCCAATAAAACCTCCTGCTTGGAAGTATGTTTTGATAAATCGAGCCTGATCAGCCTTTCGCCATGCCCGACCAAATGCATATGGCTATCCACAAAACCCGGAAGCATTGTACTGCCACCCAAATCTATTTCTTCCTGTATCTCACCTTTATACTTTTCCTTTAAGAATTGGATACCACCAATTTCAATGATTTTGTTTCCTTTGGTAAAAACGGCTTCTGCCTGATGATTTTCTTGCTGAAGGGTGTAAATAGTACCCCCATGCCATAGCGTTCCCATAAATCTTTTCCCCTTTACCATCCTAAAATTTGATTTTCACATAGTATAACAAAAATACAGGCGGAATTCCCGCCTGTATTTTGTATTGCGATTTAGTTTTGTGCTGAGGCTGTTTCCGCTTCTTTTTTTCTTAATTCAACCCGCATGATTTTTCCTGATGTTGTTTTCGGAAGTTCGGATAAAAATTCAATTTTGCGCGGATATTTATATGGCGCTGTCAGTTCCTTCACATGCTCCTGGAGCGCAGAAATCAGATTAGGGTCGCTTCGGTCTACGCCTTCCCTTAATACCACAAAGGCTTTGACAATATTACCGCGCACCTCATCAGGACTTCCGACAACTGCACATTCAGCTACATACGGGTGTTTTACCAATGCATCTTCAACCTCAAAAGGTCCAATGGTATAGCCGGAGCTGATAATAATATCATCGCCTCTTCCTTCAAACCAGAAATAGCCGTCGTCATCTTTCTTTGCTTTATCACCCGTAATATAGTAATCCCCGCGGAATTGCATAGCAGTTCTTTCCGGATCTTTATAATAGTTTTTAAATAACGCAGGAGTTTCTATGTGGACAGCGATATCACCTACTTCGCCCACAGCACAAACTTCTCCGTCCTCATTGATAATTTCAACCCTGTTCCCTGGAGTCGGTTTGCCCATCGAACCAGCTTTAAGCTCCATCTCTTTTGTAATGCCAACAAGCAGCGTATTTTCTGTTTGGCCATAGCCATCACGCACGTTTACATTAAAATGCTTTTTAAATGTATCAATCACTTCGCGGTTTAGCGGCTCGCCAGCTGAAACAGCACTATGCAGCTCCGGAAGCTTATATTCATGGATATTGTCCACCTTTGCCATCAGCCTGTATTCTGTAGGCGTACAGCAAAGAACGTTTACCTTATAATCCTCTAAAAGCTGCAAATATTTTTTCGGCTCGAACTTCCCATTATACACAAGGCCGGTAGCACCTGAACCAAGGACGGAAAGGAACGGGCTCCAAATCCATTTTTGCCAGCCTGGGCCTGCTGTGGCCCATACTGTATCGCCTTCTTCAATGCAAAGCCAGTTCGGTGCAGCTGTTTTAAGATGGGCAAATGCCCAGCCATGTGTATGTACAACGCCTTTTGGATTACCTGTTGTACCCGATGTATAAGATAGGAACGCCATATCATCCCTTGTGGTATCTGCCAATGGCAGTTCGTCGGAAGCCTTGTTCATTTCCTCATCCAGTTGAATCCAATCCTCCGCTTGTCCGCCAATCACAAATTTCGGTATACTGGCTGCTTCCTTAATATTTTCAAATTGATCGACATATGGAAAATAACTTACAATACCTTTAACATCCCCATGATTAATTCGGTATTGAAGATCTTTTGTACGGAGCATTTCCGAACTTGGTATCACGACAATTCCGGCTTTTAGTGAAGCAATGTAGACTTGATATGCTTCAATCAGCCTTGGAACTATAATGAGAATAACATCTCCTTTTTGCAAACCATTTTCTAAGAAAACGTTTCCAATTTTATTCGCATTACGGAGAAGCTCCCTGTATGTAACCTCTTTTTTCTCTCCCTGCTCATTTTCCCATCTGATTGCAAGCTTGTCCCTATCCCCGGCATAACGCTCCATTTCTGATACGAGATTGTATTTCTCCGGTGCAATTAACTCTTCCCGTTTCATCAAATCTCCTCCTAACCATTTCTTTTCAGATGCCTCTCCCTAAGCTGCTGTTCTATAGAAATTATTATACTAAATTATTCTAAAATTTTAAATTATTTATTTTTTTCATAAATGTTTTCTGTCCTCAATTAGGCTATGTTAAGCCTGCCTGTTAATTCCTTCAAAAGCTCAGCGAACAGCGGGGCAGGTGTCCCTCTGTGCATGACTCACATTTTCCGCAGGACATATACTTACAATTATGAATATACATCGCACGAAGGATTTGTGAAGTTCTTGCTTTTTCAGTTCCATTATCAACTGCAAGGGTCACCATTGAGCCTTTAAACAAAACTTAAACATAAATAAGGAGCAGGAATGAATTCCTGCTCCTTGTAGCCATATTATTTAATTATTTTTGGAAACCGCCTAATTGCTGTTCAGCCATTTGAACTAAGCGCTTAGTGATTTCTCCACCTACTGAACCGTTAGCACGAGAAGTAGTTTCTGCACCAAGGTTTACACCGAATTCAGTAGCAATTTCGTACTTCATTTGATCTAGAGCTTGTTGAACTCCAGGAACTAGAAGTTGGTTTGAGCTGTTGTTGTTTGCCATGTGATTTCACCTCCTTGTGAGTATAGAATGTGTAGAATCACATGGCCATATTCAAATATTTACTGGTAATTTCTTTCAATTCTTTAAGTTGAATCATGTAGCATAGAAGCATGTTCCGATTATATAAATCAACAGATTGCCACAGCAATCAGCGAGATCATACCCAAAGGTTAAAATAAATCTTCAAAAGACTCTTCCTTGCCGGATTGAGGCTTAATAATCATCTTTTCTGTATTCTCAACTGCTTTTGCAATAAGAGGTTCGAAATCAACAAAGCTTTCAAAGTGACGGACTTTGTCCCGTTTCGGCTTTGTCTTTGGAGAAGCCGGAACAAAAACCGTACAGCAATCTTCAAACGGCCTGATGGATATATCATGTGTATCAATCTTTTGAGCAATCTCAATGATTTCGGATTTATCCATTGTGATTAGCGGCCTAAGGACAGGAGTGTTCGTTACGTCATTTATTGCGTACATGCTCTCGAGCGTCTGGCTGGCCACTTGTCCAAGACTTTCCCCTGTTATGATGGCAAGCCCGTCATTTTTCCTGCGGATTTCATCTGTAATTCGCAGCATTAGGCGCCTTGTTGCTGTCATTGTATAATTTTGGGGAACCTGCTGCTGAATCAGCTGCTGGATTTCAGTAAACGGAACAATATGCAGCGAAACCGCCCCTGTAATATTTGCCAATCTTTCTGTGAGATCAATAACTTTCTGTTTTGCACGTTCACTTGTAAAAGGCGGGCTGTAAAAATGGACAGCTTCTACTTCCAGGCCTCTTTTCATCGATAAATATCCAGCTACAGGACTATCGATCCCTCCGGAAAGCATTAACATCGCTTTGCCGCCGGATCCAGCCGGAAGGCCTCCTGCTCCTTGGATCGTTTCGCACGATAAGTAGGCTGCTTCTTCCCGAATTTCAATTTGGAGATTTATATCGGGCTTTTTAACATTCACCTTCAAGCCCGATACATTCTTTAGCAAATATCCGCCAAACTCATGATTGAGTTCGTCTGTATTTAAAGGGAAACTCTTATCAGCCCTTTTGGTTGTGATTTTAAATGTTTTTCCTTCTTCATAATTCTTTTTGAATAAGGCCAATGCTGCATCCTTCATGTCTTCCATATCTTTATTGGTTTTAACAGCGGGGCTGAAGGATTGGATCCCAAACACACCCTTAAGCCGTTCTGAAACCTCCTTGCCATCTGCACCATTCAGAATGACATACATACGGTCCCTCGTAGCCTCAATCTTGATTCCGGTAAAATCATGAAGCACATTGGATATGCTTTTCCTCAATTTATCTACAAACTTGTTGCGGTTCCTGCCTTTTGTGGAAATTTCTCCATATCTAATAAGTATTCGATCATAATTTATCATTATTTCATAACCTCTCTTAGCCGATTAACAGTCTCTTTCACTGCCTCTATAAAAGCTGCGGCTTCTTCAAGTGAATTTTCATAAGTTAAGCTTACCCTTATGGCACTTTTTGCATCTTTTTCCGGAACTCCGATTGCAATCAGAGTACTGCTGGCAGCCGCTTTCTTTGACGAGCAAGCACTTGTGGTAGAAACATAAATGCCCTTCTCTTCAAGAGCGTGGACAAATACCTCAGCTTTAAACCCTTTTATGGAAAAATTAATAATATGCGGTGCTGAATGGCTTTCAGGGGTATGGACAGTGATATCGTCCATTTTTCCGAGCTCTTCCATTAAATACTTTTTAATAGATAAAAGCCGATAAAGATATTTTTCTTTATTATTCATTGTAAGTCTTAATGCCTTTGCCATTGCCACTATGCCAGCTACATTTTCAGTGCCGCTTCTTTGCTTCCACTCCTGATTCCCACCCGAAAATAATGGTGAAAGAGTGATGCCATCACGGATAAATAGGACTCCATTCCCTTTTAAACCGTGAAATTTGTGGGCAGAAAGGGTACACAAATCGACATTAGCTTCATGAAGGTCAAGAGGAACCTTGCCAACTCCCTGAACATCATCCACATGGAACACAATTTTCGAATGCTTTTTCAGCAAATTGCCGATTTCTTTAATAGGCTGAATAGAACCTATTTCATTATTTACATGCATAACCGAAACTAATATCGTTTCGGATGTGATCTCTTTTTCTATTTCCTCTACACTTATTACTCCGCTGCTGCCTGGCGGTATAAAAGTAACGCGGTAGCCCAGGTCACTGAGCTGCGCCATGGTTTCCTTTACTGAAGCATGTTCTACTTCTGTAGTAATAATATGGCGGCCCCTGTTCCTGTGCATTAAAGCCGTACCCTTTAGAGCCAAATTATTGCTTTCTGTCCCTCCAGAGGTAAAATAAATCTCATTATGCTGGACATTCATCAAATGGGCAATTTGCTCTCTTGCCTGCTTTAAAAGCCTTTCTGCCTGACCTCCAATGCCATGCAATGAAGATGGGTTCCCGAAATATTCCGAGGAAACCTTTATAAATGAATCAAGCACTTCTTTATATGGTTTTGTTGTTGCACTGTTATCAAAGTAAATCATGGTCTTCTCCTTCCATTTCGAAAACCCTTTTGCCAACTTTAAATCATATCATAACCTGCTCCGAATGAAAACGTAATTAATTATATCCAGATAAATGAGTGATCATGAGAGGCAAATGGGGACTTTATTAAAGGCTCTTTACTTAAAGATTGTTGTTTTTAAATAGATTTTGTTTAAATAAAAACATTGATAAATAAGGTTGGTTGATTGAAGCGCAAGGTGCGAGACTCCGCGGGAGGAGTGGGACAGGTGAGACCCCACAGGTGCTGCGCACCGAGGAGGCTCACCGCCCGCCCCGCGTTCGCTGAGCATCCTGGAGTGGAAATCAAGCTCACCTCACTACTTGTTTAAAAAACAACAAAGTGGCGAAAACAGCCTTATTAAATTATTCATTTTTGCCCTTTTTTAGTAAATGAATGAATATATTTGTCTGTGGAAGGCTGTTAAATGGTAATCTTCCGGTACTGTTTTTCTGTTCGGATGTTATTATAAAATACAAAATATTAAGACTTCATTTTTATTCGACAAATTTCTCATAACGTATGCTAATATGAAAATGTTCTAAACATTAAGAAATAGAACCATCTTTCAGGAGGATATATATGGAGAATAAAACACTAACATCAAAGCAAATTCTAGCGGTTGGGCTGCTGTTATTTGCTCTTTTCTTTGGAGCAGGGAATATGATTTTTCCTCCTTTCCTGGGCCAGGAAGCCGGTACAAATGTATGGACTGCCATTTTTGGATTTTTGATTACAGGTGTTGGATTGCCGCTTTTAGGCATTATTGCAATAGCAAAAAATGGGGACTTACAGACAATCGCTAGCCGTGTGCATCCCTTATATGGATTAGTATTTACAATTGTCATGTATTTGGCCATAGGACCACTTTTTGGAATTCCGCGTACAGGGACTGTAGCTTATGAAATCGGTATTATTCCGTTCCTGCCTGAAACCGCTTCCAAAACTGGACTTCCACTATTTTTGTATACTGTCATCTTTTTCGGCATCACTGCCTGGCTTTCATTAAATCCTTCCAAATTAGTGGACAGGATTGGCAAGCTTTTTACACCGGCATTGCTTATTATTCTTGCAGTCCTTGTAATAAAAAGTTTTATTACACCGCTCGGCGATCTTAAAGCCCCACAAGGTGCATATGCGGATGGACCATTTTTCAAAGGATTTATTGAAGGTTATCTGACAATGGATACGATTGCAGCTCTTGTATTTGGGATCGTTGTAATCAATTCTATCAAAGGAATGGGTATTACAAATAAAAAGTCTCTTATGAAGATATGCATTACAGCTGGACTGATCGCAGCAGCAGGTTTAGCAGCGGTTTATCTTTCCCTTGCGTATATAGGGGCCTCCAGCATGGATGCTTTAGGAAAAATGGATAATGGGGGTGCTATCCTTTCTGCTTCTGCACAATACTTGTTTGGATCTGCAGGAGCAGCGATACTGGCGCTAGCAATCACGGTTGCCTGCCTGACAACTTCTGTCGGCCTTGTCTCTGCCTGTGCACAGTATTTCTCTAACCTGCTCCCTAAAGTTTCTTATAAAACCATTGTGGCCATTCTCTCTTTGTTTAGCATGATTGTAGCAAATATCGGTTTAACACAATTAATTCAAATATCCTTGCCAATATTAATCATGATCTACCCGCTGGCAATTGTGCTGATTTTGCTTTCCTTTATGCATAATGCATTTAATGGATACTCTTTGGTCTATATAGGTGCTTTAATTCCAACAGGCCTAATCAGTTTTATTGATGGACTAAAAACCGCTGGAATGGATGTAGCATTCATAACAGACCCTCTTCAATTCCTTCCATTCTTTGCCCAGGGGATCGGCTGGCTCGTGCCTGCCATCACAGGAGCGATCATTGGCTACTTTCTGGCATTGGCTTTCGGAGAATCCCAGAAAACTATTCATGTTCAGGACTAAGAGCAGCGAATCTACAATAAAAGACCAGATCCGGGTGGATCTGGTCTTTTATCTATTCTTTCATAATGTCTTCGATTTTCTTTATAGCTCCCGGATCCACCTCTTCTATAGAAGAAGCAGCCTGTTCCAGCGCTGTTTTATAATCATAGCTCCTAAACGAAGATTCCGCTTCTTTAAGGCCTTTATCTATGGACGGATATCTGCTTCTATATCTGTTTCCATACTGAATTACTTTCTCTGCAAGCAGAATGGTCTCTATCATGTCATTGGTAGAGTCAGCAGCCTTGTCTACCGTAAGGACAGCCACTTCAAGATACTGCTGGACAGCAGGGATGTTTAATGGTTTCTCATCCAGCTTCGCCAGCACATTGTCTATGCTTTCTTTTGCATCCTGGATCAAATACTTATATTCCTGTGAAACGCCAGGAACATTGTTTTTAGAAATAAGCCTCATAGTCTCGGATACTTTTTTGGTTAACTCTTTTACCATTTCCCTGGCAGACAGTTCATCTTTTCTTAATGCCTGGAGTTTTTCTGCGAATGCAGCTTGTTCGTCCGAGATTTCTTCAAGCTGTTCCTTTACTTCAGCAAGCTCTTCCCTTAAAACAGTGTGAGGAGCGCTTTTGCTATTAATTTTATGATCCAGCACTTCGAATTTTTTAAAGAGCTGGGATAATTTTTTTTCTAATTGCACTTGAACTTCCAGGTCCTTATCTGTAACATGGTAGCTCTGCTGGACAACCGACATTTCCGCCTTCAGATGGCTATTAATGTCCTTATTATTATATAGCATGTTTCTTGTTGATTCATCTTGCTGGCTTAGGTAATGTCTTGCATGGACTTCTTTTTCAAGAAGGTCGTATAGAAGATCAATTTTATCTTTAATTTCATCAACGCCTTTTTGGACTTCAGCCGTCTCTGCTTTGTCAACACAGCCGGCGTATGCAGCCACTTCCTGTACAAGACGCTCAATTTCATTTTCCATTTGCAAATGCTCCAGGATATAGCCTTGTTCAAGCATCTCCTTGTATCCATCCTTCAATTCTTCCAGCTGTGATGGAATTTTGGATTGGCATTCCACCATTAAGTTTGGAATTGCCTCCATTTTGCTTTGGGCATCCTCCAGCAGCGCTTTAATCATTAGGAGTGTTTCACGTGCTTCAAGATAGTTGCCCTTCTCTGTCTTTTCATCAAATTCTTCAAACTTCCCTAAAGCCTCATCAAGCTGTGTTTCAAGAAGAGTTTCTGCTTTTCCGAATGTATGGCGATGGGCAAGCAATGACTTCTTGCATTCTCGGTACATATCCTTCAATTCTTCAATTTCCGCCCTGTTTTTCTCTTCGCTCCCAACAAGCTCATTCAATTCGCCAAGCAATTTTTTAATACTCTCTTCAATTTCATATAAACGCTTTTCGATTTTCTGCTGAATTTCCTGGGCTTTTTTGAAACGGTATTTATCGATGTTCTCTTCTGCGTCAAATAAATATTCCTCAACATCAGGAAGCTGTGTTGTAACAATTTCGTCCCACTCGTTTCTCCAGCGTTCAAACAACTCCTCGGTCTGGCCTGTCATATTCAGCTTTTTAACCCTTGACATTTCATCTAGAACAGGGCGATCTGTAATATCCATCTTCCACGTTTCAAGCCTGTCAATTTCTTTATAATGCTTTTTCTTCAAAAAATATCCCGTCAGATATAGGCATATAAGTATGACTATACCTCCAATTATGTATTCCATGTTAAAGCCCCCTGTTCTGTTCCCGAGCCGATATGTATATGTATAGGATTTTATTGCATGTTATTTTCAATGTTTTTATGATACCATGTAAACGACATTTTTTGACTATTTATTTCATATTTTTATGAATTTGTTGCGTTTATCGGTTGGCAGTTTTATCATTTGATTGGTATTTTTCAGAAGCAAGAGAAACGAACAAGCCACTCGCCATCTCCTTTATTGAACAATATGAGATTCTCAATTACAACCAATTCGCTTTTTATTGCTTATTTCCTCCCTACTTCTAAAAGAAAGGTGATATTCCTTATGATAAAAGACGGCCACATTCACACATCATTCTGTCCGCACGGTACAAAAGACCCTTTGGAAGATTATGTCGAAAAAGCATTGGAGCTTGGCTTCAAGGAAATTTCCTTTACTGAACATGCCCCTTTGCCTGAAAGTTTTATTGACCCTGCACCAGCCTCTGACAGTGCCATGAGGCAGGGAGATCTCGAACAATACTTTGAAGATATTTCAAGGATCAAAGCGGCTTATAGAGGAAAAATAAAAATTAACGCTGGGCTCGAGGTGGATTTCATAGAAGGCTTTGAACAGGAAACCAAAAGCTTTCTGAATAACGCAGGAAAATATTTGGATGATTCCATCTTATCTGTCCACTTTTTAAAGCACGGGAACAAATACGAATGCCTCGACTATAGCCCGGAAGTTTTTGGAAAAATGATCGAGCAATACGGTTCAATAGAAGCATTATACACCAATTACTTCCGTACTCTGCTATTATCGGTCCGATCTGATTTGGGTCTATTTAAACCTAAAAGAATTGGCCATATTACACTGGTTAAAAAATTTCAAAAAAAATATCCCATTAATAGGGAATTTAAGGGAGAAATCCTGCAATTGCTTGAGGCAGTAAAAATGCAGGGTTATGAGCTTGATTATAATGGAGCAGGTTACTCCAAGCCCCTTTGCAGGGAACCATATCCTCCTGATTGGGTTGCGGGAGAAGCTGTCAAAAAAGGGATACCGCTAATTTATGGTTCAGATGCGCATCAGGTAAAGGAAATGGGCCAGGGCCGCAGTGTCATGAAATACCTCTGATTGGTTTTAACTGTTAAAGACAGTATTACAACACTGCAGCATATGGTTTACCAGCATGATGATTGCATAGAACACCATCAATCCAATTGAAGATCTCCTTTGTGTATTTCTCTGCGAAGTATCTTTCGTGCGGGAACACATGCAGGACTTCCGACATATAATGGGTATTCAAAAACGGCATGGATAATAGTCCTTTTAATTGGATAATCATATAATTGGCAGTATGGGCCCGAAACTCTTTCGTTTTCATGCCGCGTTCCAGCACTTTACTGAAATAAAATTTTTCCTTAGCCAAATAAGTGGACATAATTTCCCGGACCACCTGTGAATCAATGGATACTTCGCGGAGAATAAGCCTGGTCAAATGGCTATTGTCAAATTGGTAAGCCATGATATTCTCCGCTATTTTCTTCAAGCTGATGGCTGCTCCTTGATCCATCAGAGAAAAGCCCCTCTCAATCTCCTGAATATAGCCTTCAAAAAAAGCAGTGAAGCAGTATTCAAGCAATCCATGTTTGTTATCAAAGTAGTATGATATGTTTGCTGGATTGGTTTTTGCTTTCCCGGCAATATCCCGAATGGATGTCCCGGAAAAACCCTTCGTATTAAATAGGGATATAGCAGCCGCAACAATCGCCTCTTTAGAATTTTTCCTCACCGTTCCCGCCTCGCTTTCTTTAGTCAAATTCACCTTAATACGCGGATTAGTTGTTATAATTAAACATTCTTGCTAAAATCGTCTTATCCTTTTTTAAATTCTCGACAATGTCCTCCTTATTTCCTGCGTTTCTGCCAGGAAATTCACATATTTTTAAGAGAGTAAGGTGAATAGTGATGTTTAATGTCGAATCATACCGGGGAACCCGTGAAGAAAATTATAAATTGGTCATCAAACAGCTTTCTGCATTGCTTGAAGGAGAAAAGAACCAAATTGCCAATCTTAGCAATGCATCTGCACTGCTCAATCAATTCCTTGGCCGTACAAATTGGGTAGGATTTTACCTGATGGAAGAAGGAGAACTTGTGCTTGGGCCTTTTCAGGGACTGCCTGCCTGTGTAAGGATTCCACTTGGAAAAGGGGTCTGTGGAACGGCAGCCAAACAAATGGAAACTGTACGTGTAGAAGATGTCCATCAATTCCCTGGACATATTGCCTGCGATGCGGCTTCTGAGTCGGAAATCGTTGTTCCTCTTATCAAAGACGGGAATCTGCTAGGGGTTTTGGATATTGATTCACCTGAAAAAAACCGCTTTGATGAACTCGATCAGGAATACTTAGAAGAATTTACAAAAGTACTGGCATCCTACCTATAACAATAAAGGAGATGATCCCATAAACAGGACATCTCCTTTTTGTATATGTTAAATTCTTTCAAGCGCCTGGGCCAGATCATCACGGATATCTTCCCATGATTCAAGACCAACCGAAAGTCTCAACAATGTATCTTCAATCCCCATACGCTCCCGGGATTCTTGTGGCACAACCGCATGGGTCATGGTAGCCGGGTGCTGGATCAATGTCTCGGCATCTCCAAGACTCACAGCAATTTTGATTAGCTTTAGCTCATTCATAAATGCCTGGGCTGTTTCTTTATCTCCTTTTAAAGTAAATGAAATCATCCCGCCCGGTTTCCTCATTTGTTTTTGCATGATCGCGTACTCGGGATTATTCCTGTCCCCCGGAAAATAAATCTTTTCGACTTTTGGATGTTTCAATAGATATCCCGCAAGCTTCTCAGCGTTCTCGCAATGGCGGTCAAGCCTTACAGCAAGCGTTTTTAACCCTCGGAGGAGCAGCCAGGCATCAAATGGAGAGATAATTCCCCCAATATCTTTTTGAGTGGTCATTGACACTTTATCCAAGAATTCTTTTGGACCTATGACAATCCCTGCCACGACATCCCCATGGCCCCCTATATACTTTGTCGCACTGTGAATAACGATATCGCAGCCCAGTTCGATCGGATTCTGTAGATAAGGGGAACAGAAAGTATTATCGACTACAACAGGTATTCCTTTCTCTCTCCCTACTTCTGCAACCATTTCCAAGTTTACCAGTTTCATTGTTGGGTTAATCGGCGTTTCCACATAAATGCAGGCAGTCTCAGGTTTTATTTCCTGCAGAAGCTGTTCTTTTGATTCCATGGCGGAAAAATCATGGCTAATTTTATATTTTTCATTCATCATCTCCAGCAAACCAAATGTGCATCCATAAACGCCCTGAGAGCATAATATGTGATCCCCTGTTTTAGTTAAAGCAAATAGCACTGCAGATACCGCAGCCATGCCAGAACCAAAAGCAAGTGCAGATTCTCCCTTCTCAAGGGCTGCCATTCTGTCTTCAAGCATTTTAACCGTCGGATTGCCAAGACGTGAATAAATATATCCTTCCTCTTCACCAGCAAAGCGCTTTTCGCCTTGCTGTGCAGTTTCAAATGTAAAAGTTGATGTTTGAAAAATTGGCGGTGCTAGGCTTCCATTAAACCTTTCTGAATCATAACCTTCATGGATAACCTGTGTCTCAAACTTTACATGATGTTTCCTTTCCATCATAACTCTCCCTTTCGATGTAAACGCTTTCATTAATTTCTATAAAAAAAAACCTCTCTTTCAGCATATGATAATTGCCTACCTTTTGAAAGTATTTTGTTTTAAAAAATACCATCTTAATATAGAAAAAGGGACTGCCTGCGCTATTATGGCAACCCCTAAATAAATGAATTTTCAGCCGACTCAATAACTGCTTTATTTTTACCTGAATGCTTTGCAGTATATAATGCTCGATCTGCTCTCTTAAATAAGGCTGGATAGGTGTCTTTCCGTCCCCTGCACCAATATGAGACTCCACATGAAATGGTCACTTGAGGATTCGAGCTTTCATATACCTTTTTAACGAGCCTTTCAGCAATAATTGTCCCTGATGCAAGTGAAACACCTGGAAGGTAAACAGCCAGCTCCTCGCCACCCCATCTAGCACCTATATCAGTGCCGCGTATATTCCCATTCATTACATTTGCGACCTGGATAATAACATCATCGCCAACCTGATGCCCATACGTATCATTTATCGTTTTAAAGTCATCAATATCAATCAGCATAAATGTTCCTTCATGGTCTTGATTCATTGATTGATGTATACGGTCGTCCAAATAGCTCCTGGAGTAAAGCTTTGTTAAATGATCTGTCACAACCATCTTTTCCAGCTCTTCCCTTAACATTGCATTGGTGAAGGCTAAAGTGGAATGATGGATCAATGATTGCAGCAGTTTAAAAGTTTCAAATGAAAAATGGTAAGGAGAGCGGTGCAAGACTAGCGCAAATCCCTTTAATGTACCTGATTGGGCCATTGGCACCGCCATAATGGATTTAAAATGAGAAATCGGTTTCTGGCTTTGCAGGCTGAAATCCCCAATAAAAAGAGATTCGCGCTCCTGAATGATTTTTTCCTTAATATACCGAATATAAGGATCCGCATCATTAGTGTGAAAGAAATCAGTACTCCCATTCATTACACTTGTATGGACGCCTTCCTCAGATACCAGAATAAAACCAGCTTCTTCGGCGTCAAATGAACGCAAGATTTGCTCTGACATAAACGTCATCGTTTCCGTCAGACGCAAATTTGAATTCAGGCGATGGGAGGTTTCATTGATTAATTGAAGGTCTGCTATTAGGCGCTTGGATTGTTGATAAAGCTGTGCATTTTCAAGTGCACTTCCTGCCGTATTGGCAAGCAGTGTGATAAACTCAACCTCATTTTTAGGAAACATGAGGGTATTTGGAGCGATCACTTGAAGGACTCCATAAACCCCCTGTTTTCCTTTTAACGGGGCATAAAGGACCGAGCGCTTTTCCTGAACGGAATCTTCAAATTGAGCAGCCCCTGTGACATAGGCCTGCATGGCTGCTATATTTTCGCTGTCATATTCCAGATCCCTAATCGGCAAATCTCCGTGATTACTATTGTCCTGCGATAATAATAGATAATAGGTAAAGGTAGGATATACTTCCTGCAAGGTATAAATGATCTCTCCCAGCACCATATCCATATTCATTGAAGAGTGAAATTTTTCAGTTACCCGGTAAAGCTGTTTATACCGTTTTTCTTCCGATACAATCTTGGCAAGCCCATTGGCTTTATCTAAAAATTGCCCGCACTCTCTGCTAAGCTCCTGCAAAATATTTTCTTGCAGGGATTTGAAAGGTTCCTGTTCCCCTTTGAGGATCATACTGCCAAGTAATTGGTCACCCTTCATTAATGGAAGGATTAGTTCCTCCCTCTGGGTACCTGTGTCCGTCCTGCCGATTTTCCTGCTTTTCCTTACCTGTGACTTGAGGTCGGCACAGGAAATAACAGGGGGCCCAGCGCTTGCCTGATAGCCGGGATTAGTCGAAGCTTCTACAAAAAACTCCTGTTTCCATTCATTCCAGCCATATAAAATAATTTCTTCCGCACCGCTCAGAGTTTTTATGGCCGAAAGCATTTCAGCCAGCAGTTTTTCATAATGAAAAAACCCGGTCTCTGTATCGATAATATCAAAGAAACGGCTTTTCAATTTAAAAATGATTTGGCGTTCGAGCGTATCCATCTCCATCATCACCTATCAACTGTTTCAGATCAGGAATTATTAGATCAATAAGAACATTATAGCTAACCAGACTATTCTATTTCGAAAACTTTATGGCTATTTCGTATCAATTTTCGTAATTTTAATATCTTCTTCAGTAAGTATCAGCCAAAGCAGCAGGCCATCGCAAAACCTTCTATTTAAAAGGCTGTTTTCGTAAAGTTTGTTGCTTTTGAAAAATCATACATCGTCTATAAAATAAACACAAAATTAAAAAAAGCGTATCCGCTTTTCATTTCTTCCTTTATTCATTAAAACCACTTCTGCATCTATTCCAATTTTTTCTTTATTATATCATATCTTTCCAAATGGCTCTTTAGTTGTTTAATAATTTCACGCAAAAAATAGCATAGTGCTTATTTCTCATATATAATTGCATATACCTTTCAATAATCTTAGAGATAAATAAGCGATAACACCTTGACTTATATCCAATAAAAATTATATAATACTCCTTGTGTAAAATATTGCAGCCTATGTGAGCACCTTGATGTACTCATTTTGTTCCTCAACCAGAGCTTTGAAGTTAGTTTTGTGCAGCTTCAGGCGTCATCGGCGACAAGCAATCTGGGGATGGGGTACTGTGTAACCCTCTGCTGCTAGGGCGAAGGTACATGAAAACAAAATGGTCTTGATTGTTGTGCACATCTGTTTCTGTTTTTATTTTACCAAAATAAAAACACAAAAGGAGGAGTCTTAAATGGCTCGTTATACTGGTCCAAGCTGGAAATTATCCCGCCGCCTTGGAATCTCTCTAAGCGGTACTGGTAAAGAATTAGAAAAGCGTCCTTACGCTCCTGGACAACATGGTCCAAACCAACGCAGAAAATTATCTGAATACGGATTGCAATTGCAAGAAAAGCAAAAGCTTCGTCATATGTACGGAGTAAATGAGCGTCAATTCCGTAACTTATTTGACAAAGCAGGCAAAATGCCTGGTAAACACGGTGAAAACTTCATGATTCTTTTAGAATCACGTCTTGACAACGTTGTATACCGTTTAGGTCTTGCACGTACTCGCCGTCAGGCTCGCCAGCTTGTTAACCATGGCCACATCATGGTTGATGGAGCTCGTGTTGATATTCCATCATACCGCGTTGCACCTGGTCAAATAATCACACTTCGCGAAAAATCTCGCAACCTTGACATCGTTAAAGAAGCAATCGAAGTTAACAACTTCGTTCCTGACTTCGTATCTTTCGATGCAGACAAGCTAGAAGGAACTTTCACTCGTATGCCTGAGCGTTCTGAACTTCCAGCTGAAATCAACGAATCTCTAATCGTTGAATTCTACTCTCGTTAATATTCATTTAAAAACTGCCGATATATGTCGGCAGTTTTTTTGTTTTTAGGAAATAATGAGGTGGAGTTTCTAGAAGCATAAATGGGTAGGAATGGGATAGCTCCCTTGTTTGATTCAGAATTATCTTCGTCGATCAGTAGGATTAACTACCTTTTTTTAATCTTCAGGGCTGTTACCGTCGTTAATCAGCATGATTAACTACCTGGATCGGCACTAATTGGTGAGATTAACTTCCATATCTTATATTTAGCGCTATTATCATTGTCAATAACCTGAATGGTGCCAAATGTGAACACAAGAAAAGCCCTCCTTCAACCGGAGGGCTTTCTTTTTAGTACTTAATTAAGAAATATTTTTTCTTTCCGCGGCGAATGACGGTAAATTGGCCTTCAATCCTGTCTTTTTCCGAAAGAACGTAATCAAGCTCTGTTACACGCTCACCATTGACAGAAACGGCGCCATTTGTAACATCTTCACGGGCCTGGCGCTTAGACGATGAAATCTTCGCAGCAACCAGCAAGTCAACGATTCCGATTTCTCCACCCTCTGAATGCTCATAGGAAGGAACATCCTTAAAGCCTTGTTTAATCTCAGAAGCAGAAAGATTCTTAATATCCCCGCTGAAAAGGGCAGCAGTAATTTTAATTGCCTGCTCCAAGGCTTCATCACCATGGATCAGGCGAGTCATTTCTTCCGCAAGGGCTTTCTGTGCTTTGCGAAGATGCGGTTCTTCCTGAACAGCTTTTTCAAGCTCTTCAATTTCTTCGCGAGATAAGAATGTGAAAAACTTTAAATATTTAATAACATCAGCATCAGCAGTATTAATCCAGAATTGGTAGAACTCGTATGGAGATGTCTTTTCTGAATCAAGCCAGATTGCTCCACTTTCCGTTTTCCCAAACTTGGTTCCATCTGCTTTTGTTACAAGCGGGATTGTCAGGCCATAAGCTTTCGAGCCTTCCGGTGCCATTTTACGGATAAGTTCAAGTCCTGTTGTAATATTGCCCCATTGGTCGCTTCCACCAATTTGCATCTTGCAGTTATGGTTCTCATATAAATGAAGGAAATCCATCGCCTGCAAGATCGTGTAAGTAAATTCAGTGAAAGAGATGCCTGTTTCCAATCTCGAGGAAATCGTATCTTTTGCAAGCATGTAGTTGACACCGACATGCTTTCCGTAATCGCGGAGGAATGTTACGATATCCATTGATCCTGCCCAGTCATAGTTATTCACCATGATGGCTCCATTTTCACTATCAAAGTCAAAGATTCTCTTTAATTGACTCTTGATACAATCCACATTATGCTGAACAGTCTCAAGAGTCTGCAGCTTGCGTTCCTCGCTTTTGCCGCTCGGATCTCCAATTAAACCAGTCGCACCTCCAACAAGAACGATTGGACGGTGTCCTTCTTTTTGAAAACGCCTTAAAGTCAAAAATGGCAGGAGATGCCCAATATGCATACTGTCTGCGGTAGGGTCCACACCACAGTATAAAGAGACCTTTTCTTTATCAAGAGTATTCTGGATCCCCTCTTCATCTGTTTGCTGATAGACGATCCCTCTCCATTGCAAATCTTCAAGTAAATTCATTGGTAAATTCCTCCTAGATTAAACTGTAACGAAATAGTTAAAAGGTAGTTCCACAGGCAAAGATGGGAGCGATTTCCACATACAAAAAGCGCCCCTGCACATAGCAGGGACGCATGATTTAAATTGCGCGGTACCACCCAAATTGAGGACAAAAGCCCTCCACTCTTTCCATGATAACGGATTAACCGTTCACTGCTATGACTGCTGTGCAGGTTGACAGTGAAAGCTCAGGGAGGTAATTCATCCTTCTATTTGTACCGGCTCGCAGCGGCCGCCGGCTTTCTGAAACAGGGATAGAAGCATTACTGGGTTCCCATCAATGCCCATATAGTATTATTGAAAAAGAAATTTTGTTTCTTACGTCTATGACTAAGATAAACCATTTTTATCATAAAAATTAGCCTAATGTCAAATACCTTTTCAAAAAAAGGAAATTTCAGATAAATGGCGAACCTTGTCAATTAATATGTCGCAATATTGCAGATTAACGGGCAGTAACTTCAGAATAGTAGTCTTTTAGTTGGTAATCAGTCAGGTTTCCGAACAACTGCCCGTAAAAGCCCGATTGGTTCAACTAACCAACAGCGGAAAACA
>JAGGRA010000047.1 GCA_018613035.1 Pseudomonas sp. ISL-84
TGCCTTTGAAACACGGCCAATAACCTCTTCTTTATTAGAAGGATTGATTGATACGATTTTATCTTCAGTAGAAACACGCTCTCCGCCAATTAATAGATCGTAATCCTGGCCCAAATAGCTTTCTACTGTCTGTAAACCCTTTAAATACGCTTCACGATTTTCATCTTCTTTAAAATTCGTGAATGGTTCATGCTTATAAGGTTGTACCATTTTTACCGCCTCCTGTGTACAAATATACAAACGCCAGATCCTAGCAGCTTTATCCTGATTTTTGCTGATGCAGGAACACGATCTGCTATTCTCTTAAAACGTTTACATCCATCCATTATATTAACATGAAATTATCATTATCTTCAAACATTCTCCGCTGATGTTATATATTAACATCCCTTTGGCTGATTACCAATTTTTATTAGGCAGGATAAGGGATTGGGGCTGCTTTGGCTAGGAGATGATTATTGCTGTTATATATGGTTGCCAGGTGCTGTTTTGATATTTTGCTTCTCAGGATTTAGTTTTACAAAAGGTTGGCACCTACTCCTATTATCGCCTATGTACGTCTTATGGAATTTTTCTCACGGTTTTTATTTCGTTATCGCCGACATAATCCCGCAACAACCATGCTATTCGCTCTCAATAAAAAAACCAGGCAGCGCATCTTTGCACTCCTGGTTTTTATTAAGCTTTATTGATATATATGGACAAATGGCTCACTTTGGTCTGCTTTGCGAACGACCAGCGCCTCAGGTCCATTAACGGACGAGATGTTCACCTGAACTGAAATGTATTCAGGGAAGTGTTTGACCACTAGCCCGGTTACATATTGCGTGAAGCCAATCCCTTCTGCCTTTCCGTAGAACTGGATTGGAATATCAATATTTACTTCCTGCAACTGATCCTGGGCATAAAAAGCTTTTCCGATGACACCATTGAAATTAGGAAAGTAAGTTTCTACATCCTGTTTAAAATTAAGAAATGCCGTCAAATCATCACGGTGGTTTTTCTCAGCCTCGTTTGATGGGAAAAGAACGTATTTTTCATTGATATCTTCCCACCCGCCAAGCTTGCTGCTGCCTTTTGGCGCATTAGCATATGCAAAAAAGCTGCCTGGCACAACTGAAGTTCTTTCTTCCTGTTCAAACAAAGCAATGGTAACTGGCACGTCTTTTAATTCTTTAATCTGCCGGATTCGCTGCAGCACTTCTTCCGCCATCTTTTTGCCTTCTCTTTCAAGAGCTTCATGTTTGATCTTCGTTTCATATGTTGCGCCATATTGCTCTTTCTGATAATAATGGACAGAATTCATGGCAAGGCCGATTACGATACCGCCAAGTCCGACCTTTCCGTCATCATTTTTCACGAGATAGTTATGTTCAAGGATATGAGCCAGGTAGATTGGGCTTTTTTCATTATTCCTATCAATATCTCCGCCATCTGCAATCATTGGATTCAATCCAATATTCTCTTCTTCCTTTAACTTCCGCTCTTTCAGCTGTGCTTCCGTGAATTTGCGGTTCAGCCAGGCTCGGGCTGTATCCCTTTTTAGGTACTGCCCTTCCTGGAATAAGTACTTATCCGGGTCAAATGTATTTTGGGCAACCCGCATAAGCCCTGTTTCAAATTCATTAATATCATACTTGGTACTAATGTTATTGACCACTAGACCTCTTGATTCACTTGGTTCAAATGGCAGCAGCGTACGATAATATTTGTCTGAAATTTTATAATTCGGAATGATCGCCTTATCTTTTTCGTTCTTATCTTCCTGAACGACTTCCTCCTGCTTATTAAAATTAGGCGCACAGCCAGATAGCAGGAGTGAAAGGGATAAAGCAAGCATCATGAGATTTTTCACGGCGCTTCCACCCTCTTACTTATTTAATTCTTCAACCAGTCTCTCCTCGTTCCAAACCTCTACTCCCAGCTCCTGGGCTTTCGTTAGCTTGGAACCCGCATCTTCCCCAGCGATCACCACATCTGTTTTCTTGCTAACACTTCCGGATACCTTTCCGCCAAGCGCTTCAATTTTTTCTTTTGCTTCAGTCCTGCCCATGATTTCGAGCTTTCCAGTTAGCACAACTGTCTTTCCTGCAAAGAAGCTATCCGAGTTTTCGGCTGAAACTGGCTTTGGCCCTTTATATTCCATGTTAACCCCGACAGCTTTTAACTCACGCAGCAGCTCGTGGGCTTCGTCCTGTTCAAAAAAGGTCACAACGGAATCAGCCATTTTTTCACCAATTTCATTGATTGCGGTTAAATCTTCACGGGAAACTTTTTCAAGCATCTCCATATTGCCAAACTCCAGGGCAAGCGTTTTGGCTGCTTTTGCTCCGACGTGACGGATACCTAAGCCAAATAACAGTTTTTCAAGTGAGTTTTGCTTCGAATTTTCGATGGCAGTCAGAAGATTAGTCACTGACTTTTCGCCCATTCGTTCGAGCTGTATCAGCTGTTCATACGTCAATTTATAGATATCTGCCACATCTTTGATTAGATTTTCTGCAAAAAGCTGGCTAATGACCTTTTCACCAAGGCCGTCAATATTCATTGCATTACGGGAAACAAAGTGGATAAGCCCCTCACGGATTTGCGCTGGACATTTTGGATTAATGCAGCGCAATGCCACCTCCCCATCGAGACGGACAAGCTCGCTTTCGCACTCAGGACAGTGTGTGGGCATATTAAAATCCTGCTCCTCGCCGGTTCTTCTGTCAGCAAGTACATTCACGACTTCAGGGATAATATCTCCGGCCTTTTTGACAACAACCTGGTCCCCAATCTTAATATCTTTTTCGCGAATTAAATCTTCATTATGAAGGGAAGCTCGCTGTACTGTCGTTCCGGCTACACGGACAGGATCGAGGATAGCAGTTGGAGTTACTACTCCTGTTCTGCCCACACTCAGTTCAATATTCCTTAAAGTCGTCACAACCTCTTCAGCAGGGAATTTATAGGCAATGGCCCAGCGAGGGCTTTTTGCAGTCGTGCCGAGCTGCTCCTGCTGCTCCAGAGAATCCACTTTTATCACAATTCCATCAATATCATAAGCAAGGTTCGGGCGTTTTTCAGTCCACCCTTGGACATACTCGATTACTTCATCAATATTTACACACTTTTTACGTTCCTTATTGGTTTTAAACCCTAGGTTATCCAGATAATCCAGGCCGTCGCTATGGGACACAATACCAGAATCGCCAGTATCCGCAATCCCATATACAAAGATATCCAGGTTGCGTTTGGCAGCAAGGCGCGGATCTAGCTGCCTTAAAGAACCTGCGGCAGCATTTCTCGGATTCGCAAAAGGCTCTTCGCCATTTTCTTCTTTTGCTTTATTTAAGGCTTCAAAAGAACGCCTAGGCATGAAGGCTTCACCGCGTACCTCCATGGTGACCCCTTCCTTCAGGCGAAGGGGAATCGAACGGATTGTCTTCAGATTGGCGGTGATATTTTCACCGATTGAACCATCTCCTCGTGTCGCTCCGAGAACAAATAGACCCTCATCATAGCGAAGGGAGACGGCAAGTCCATCTATTTTCAATTCGCATACATAGGTAACATCATCTCCAGCACCCTGCCGGACGCGGCGGTCAAAATCCCGCAAATCCTGATCATTAAAGGCATTTCCCAAGCTTAGCATTTGTGATTGATGTTCCACTTTTTCGAACATATCAAGGATTTCTCCGCCTACCCTTTGTGTAGGAGAATCTTCCGTTTTCAGATCAGGAAACAGCTCCTCAAGCTCAGTTAGCTCTCTCATGAGCCGGTCATATTCCGCATCAGGAACTGATGGCTGATCAAGAACATGATACTCATAATTGTATTGATTAAGCAGATTGTGGAGATCTTTTACCTTTTTTTCTGCCGTTATAAGGTCCATACATCCAACCCTTTCCAATAAGATCAGACCTGGCAGACACAGCAACCGGGTCGGGATCTGTTCATTTTAGAATGGCTTTGTTAAATTTGCCTTTTGGTTTCCACTCCAGGCGCTAGTGTATGCGGGGGGCCCGGAAGCCGCCTAGGCGCCTCCGGAGTCTCCCAATACTCTCTTCTCCTGCTGGGATCTCGCACCTACCTCACCATTCAACAGAGCGCAATATCAGCATGAGCATTACATAGCCTTTATAATAAAAGCAGCTTATTTAAGCTTTTGTAATTGGCGCAAATTTGGCAAGCAAGCGTTTAATGCCCACAGGTTTCGGGAATGCAATATCCAGCTCTGTGCCTTCTCCGGCACCTTTTACGCTGACAACCGTACCTGTTCCCCACTTGCCGTGCTGGGCCTTATCGCCAACCTTCCAGTCAATATCATCTCCGCCTGTATTCGATGTAGACGGACGTACTACCGCTTTTCTTTGCGGCTGGGCCTGTCTGGAAGCACCAGGCGATCCGAATGGTGAAGAACCGAATGGTGAAGGTTTCTTTGCCCTCTCCGGCTCCAGGCCATCAAGCAATTCAGCTGGAATCTCTTTGATAAACCGGGATGGCGGATTCATATTGGTACGTCCAAAGAGGGTACGCATTTGAGCATTTGTAATGAAAAGCTCTTCCTCTGCTCTCGTTATTCCCACATAAGCTAGCCGGCGCTCTTCCTCCATTTCCGCTTCTTCCATCAGCGAACGGCTGTGAGGGAATACGCCTTCCTCAAGCCCCATTAAGAATACAACAGGGAACTCCAGCCCTTTTGCGGAGTGAAGAGTCATAAGAACAACAGATTCTGCCTTTTCGCCGTCATCATCCAATTTATCAATATCAGCCACAAGAGCCAAATCCGTTAAAAAGGCAATTAGCGATTTATCTTCGCTTGCATCTTCAAAGTTTTTCGTAACAGACAGGAATTCATCGATGTTTTCCAGGCGGCTTTGGGCTTCGATAGATTTCTCGGCAATGAGCATATCGCGGTACCCCGATTTTTCCAAAAGCTCTTCCACTAATTCTGTGACAGATAAGTACTCCTGCATTTGTGTATAGTTTTTAACCAAATCCCTAAACTGGGTAGCCCCTTTTGTAATTTTAGGACTTAATCCGATCAATTCAATCGATTCTAGCGCCTCAAACATGCTCATTTCGTATGCTTGAGCAAAGTTGGCGATTTTATCAACAGAACCTGAGCCAATTCCGCGCTTAGGGACATTGATCACACGCTGCAGGCTGATATCATCATCCGGATTTGCAATCAGGCGCAAATAAGCGAGGATATCCTTAATTTCTTTGCGGTCGTAGAACTTAATGCCGCCGACAATGGAGTATTCAATATTCGACTTTAGCAGCACTTCCTCCATTACACGGGATTGGGCATTCGTGCGGTACAAAATCGCGATATCTGAATAGCTGCGCTTGCCGCTGTTAACATATTCTTTAATTTTACCTGCAACAAACTGCGCTTCTCCCTGCTCGCTGTCCGCCCTATAGTAATGGATCTTGTTTCCTTCTGCATTTTCAGTCCAAAGGTTTTTCGGCTTGCGATTCATGTTCTTGCTTATAACTTCGTTCGCAGCAAGAAGAATTCTTTTCGTTGAACGGTAATTTTGTTCAAGCAGAATCGTCTGGGCGTTTGGGTAATCCTTTTCAAAGGAAAGGATGTTGGCAATATCCGCGCCCCGCCATTTGTAAATCGATTGGTCTGAGTCACCGACAACACAAAGGTTTCTAAAGCGGCTTGCTAAAAGCTTTACAAGCATATACTGCGCTCTGTTCGTATCCTGGTACTCATCCACGTGAATGTATTGGAATTTGCGCTGATAATATTCAAGCACTTCCGGAACACGCTGGAACAGCTGGATAGTAATCATGATTAAATCATCAAAATCGAGCGCCTGGTTGCGTCGCAATCTCTTTTGGTACTCTGTATAGACATCACTGGCAACTTGCTGGATATAGTCCCCTGCCGTTTTCGCATATTCTTCTGGAGTGATCAATTCATTTTTTGCCGAACTGATTGATCCCAGAATTGCACGCGGATCAAACTTCTTCGGATCCAGGTTTTTATCCTTAAGGATGGATTTAATGACCGATTGCTGGTCAGTAGAGTCCAAGATGGTAAAATTGCGGTTATAGCCTATCCGGTCAATATCTCTTCTTAAGATGCGCACACACATGGAGTGGAAAGTTGAAATCCAAATTTCATCAGCCGCTCCGCCCATCATATTGTGAATACGATCACGCATCTCACGTGCCGCTTTGTTTGTAAATGTGATTGCCAAAATGTTATAAGGATTGACACCCTTTTCCACCATCAGATAGGCAATCCTGTGTGTTAGCACTCTTGTTTTGCCACTCCCTGCTCCGGCCATAATCAAGAGAGGTCCATCCGTTGCTTTTACCGCATTTTGCTGCTGCGGATTTAAACCATTTAATAATTTATCCGTTAAAAATTGCATTCCTTCTCTTCACCACCATAGAAACATATGTTCTTATTTTCTATTCTATCCTGTTTAAGGATCTCTATCAACTTTGTCTTTTATAACTGCATAACTCCTGGCTTCATCGTCCATTCATCTTCGATCTTACGCATTTGCCGCCTTTACTGTTTTTAACGCTGCCTGCAAATCCTTGTAAATAATATTGCCGACCACAATCACATCTGCATGCTCAGCCATTTCTTTTGCCTGCTCGGGATTCTCAATGCCGCCGCCGTAAAATAGTACTGTTTCTTCAAGCGTCTCTTTCACTTCGGAGACAACAGCAGCATCTCCATACTTGCCGCTGTATTCCAAATAAAAGATAGGCAGGCGGAACATCTTCTCGGCCATCATCGCAAATGCCCTAACCTCATCCAAAGACAAATCCGTACGGGAATTGGTAACTTTAGCGGCTTTGCAATCCTCATTTAAAATGCAATAACCCTGGACGAGAATTTCTTCCCAGTTCATGATATCTCCGTATTCTTTAACAGCTTCGTGATGAAGGCCTGTAATCCACTTTACATCCTGGCTGTTTAATACAGTCGGAATAAAATATAAATCAAAACCAGGCGTTATCGAATCAATCGTGGAAACCTCCAGTACACATGGCACTGTATATCTGCGGATTCGGGCCATTAAATCAAGCACTTTTTCAAGCGTAACGCCATCTGTTCCGCCTACAATTATCCCGTCAGTTCCTGATTCACAGATCATCTCCAGATCTTCATCTGATATATATTTATCCGGATCGAGCTTAAACACATGGCTCCATTCGCGAACATCGTACATGCAAAATTGCCTCCATTCTATCATTCCATTACACCATTATATCATTTAGGAAAGAGAATAAAAAATAAAAGCGGAAGCGCCATTTGAAGGGATGAACGTCAACTAAAAGCCACCGCGTTCTGTGGCGAATGTTCACGGCAGCACGTCCTGTGAAAGTCCGGCGAACGCTTGAAGTCCAGCCTCTTTTTGGCTTCTTTCAGCTGGACTGAAGACCTCCAGAGGCTAGGCGATGACGCTATATAAAAAAGAAAAGCGGGAAGTGGCTATAAGGTGAAAAAATTTTAGCAGCCCTCTCGCGAAGACAAAGAAAAAAACCGCGGGAACACCCCATCGGTTTAAGAAAAAATAATTATTTACGCTTTTTCAGCCTCTTCTTCTTTAATTCGCTCCAATGCCATTTCATAGGCATCGTTTCCATAGTTCAGGCAGCGTTTCACACGTGAAATGGTTGCCGTGCTGGCACCTGTATCTGTTTCAATTTTATGATAAGTTTTGCCTTCGCGAAGCATGCGTGCAACTTCCAGGCGCTGCGCCAATGACTGAATTTCGTTCACTGTGCATAAGTCGTCGAAGAAGCGGTAGCACTCCTCCAGATCTTTCAAAGACAAAACCGACTTAAATAATTGGTCAAGTTCTTTTCCTCTTAGCTTATCAATCTGCATATATTGCATACCCCTTTATTAGATAATAGTTTTTGAAGCTATTGCTTTCATTCAAAGGAAACCGTTTGCTCAAGGCCCGGGCTTGAAGGAACAATATTAATCCAGGTCTTGCCCGGTACCAGACCGGCTTGTTTGCCATTTAGGACAGGAAGAATCCTGCCATCCTCATTTTCCCACTCGACTTCTGTCATTTTTCCTTTTTGAAGGAGATAGGCTCTGCCCCCAGAAGTTAAGTTAATATCACGGCGGCCCGCACTGTCAACTACTTTATGTTCGGCTTCTGCGATGAAAATGTTGTCAAGTAATACAGGTTCTCCAGAATGATAATCGGCTGTAAGTTCTCCATTGGAATACCTTTTATACTTTTCCAGCCCCTCATCGTACTCATAAATCACATTAAATAATTCATTGTTTAAATAAGAAACCATCACGGATTCGGCAGATGTTCCCTCAATTGCTTTTGCCTCTTTTTTTGACAGGAAGTTAAGGGAAGCAGGTGCCTCATCCATTGAATACTGGTTCTGTTCCGCTCCTTTTAGCACACTCTCGAACGAAATGTAAGAATTATGCGGAGCCTTTCTGAAACTCGCCCGTTTAAACAATGTGCCATCATAATAAAGGCCGTTCAGACTATCAATATAGCCCTGATCCATCATTTCTTTCGCTTCTGGACTGTTGCCATGAGCAATATAAAGGCTGTCATAGCCTTTCGCCAGATCAATATAGTAGTCTCTGGCGCTTCTTACCGGCCCTATTTCTTCAGGCTGTTCACTCTGAAAAATGGCAAGGAAACGGGTCACATCTCCTTCTGCCAGCATTTCATAGACGATATCAGCTTTATCCAGGCCTGATTGCGGACGGGCTTTCGGGTGATTGTTGACCATCACCGCTACAGCTCTTCCATCCACTTCGGATTCCGATCCGGCTCCAGTGAGCGGAAAGTGGAATGGAAGCTCTTTTTGTTCACTTACCCCTTTTGTTGCTTCTTCAGCTTTTTCTGTCCCTTGCTTTGCAGGCTCTTCTGCTTCATCTTTGCTGCTGCATCCTGAAACTAAGAGCATTGCGGCTGCTGAAACAGCTATCCATCTTTTTAGCATCTTTGCACCCCTGTATATCCCTTTTTGCCTCGATGCAGTTTTCTATGTTAGCTCGTCTGAGTCGTTTCTTTATCTATTTAGTATTGCATCTCTTTTACATTTTAACGCATTATCGTTGGAAAGAGTACCGTTTTATTCATGACATCATACATTCCCTGCTGGGTAATTCGGATATATGGCAGATGCGTAGAGGAGAAAAAGAGCAAAGTATACATCGGATCTTCATGCCTGTAGCCTTTATCCCGGAGGTAATGGACTAGCTGTTTCTCTTCCTCCATTAATTCCTCTACCTTTTTATCGGACATAATTCCTTTTAAACGAAGCTCCATCTCCTGAACAATTTTTCCGCCTTCAGAAATAACAATCCCTCCGCCAATTTCTTTAAGCCGGTTAAATGCGTTCAGCATCTCACTCTTGTTTTTGCCGATTAATATGATATCTCCCGTATTTGAAAAAGAACTTGCCATGCCATCGAGGCTGCTCGCGAAGCCCTTTAGTACTGTATTAATGCGCCAGTGTCCTTCTCGGTCCACAAGCATGAAAAAGCACTCGTCATGCTCTTTTTCAAGCTCATCAGATGATACATCAATTGCGATGGAATATGGCTTTGTTATAACGGCATTCTCCATTTTTATTCCGAACGGCATGGAGAACTGCATATCATCAGCAGTAAGATCCCAATCGATATTCATCGGTTCAAAGCCAAATTCATCCCACGGAACCGGTTCATAAGCATCCAGATTAACACCATCTTTTTTTACCCATTCACCCTTTGCCATAACAGAAACTGGTGTTGGATCCTCTTCACTTGCAAGGAAATTGATATTTGCGACCCTTCCTGTTGCGATATTTCCATGCATATAATCGATTCCATAGTGGCGGGCAACATTAATAGTGGCCATATTATAAGCGTCAACCACAGGAACGCCTTTTTCAATCGCAATGCGGATCATATGGTCAATAATTCCCTGTTCATAAAAAGAGGAGAAGGATCCGTCTGTCGTGAAAATAATCTGATCATAATGATCGATTCCCAATTCATGCATTTCATCCAATAAGACCGGCAAATCCGGACGAATGGACGAATACCTTAGGGACACGGTATATCCCTGTAGAAGACGGTTATAAACGTCCTTCCCTGTCATGGATTCATGATCGCAATCCGCTCCAAGCAGCATGAGCTTTGCAAGTGTTTTTTCGGATGCTCCCGGAAAATGGCCTTCAATTTTCTTTCTCATCCGCTTTGTCTCCTGAATCCAATGGAGCATCATATCATCGCCGTCCAGAAGCTTAGGCCACCCGGTCAGCTCGCCTCCCTGAAGGACAGCGTCATGCTCAAGCCACGATTTGATGTTCCCGTGCGAAAAGGTTGTTTCTTCATGCTGTATTTCTGTTTGCGCATCGAACCTGCACCACCAATACATCGTCGCCGGGATATTCCTCATTTCCTTTAAAAAAGAAAACGCTTTCTTTTTATCCTGCTGCAAAGCAAGAACCATGTTGTCATTGATCAGGGTCGTTGTGCCAAACTGAGATGCATAGCTCGCAAAGGAATGGGGATTATATAATTGAAATGGGTGGGCATGCGGCTCAATATACCCTGGAACCAGCGTCATCCCAGTACAATCAACGACCTCACATTGTTCCATTTTTTCCGGCAGTTTTTCGCCCACATAGACAATGCGGTCGTCATAAATCCAAATATTAGCCGTTATCCATTTACGGAATGCCTGATTTAGATAACGTGCGTTTTTAAGTAGTATCGTCGGTGACAGTTTTCCGTCCAGTACGGAAACATGTTCACGCAAGTGCTTGTTTTTCCAACGGTAACGCTGTTCCAGCACCATACTCCCTCCCTTTTTAATTATCTCTTTATATGAAAAAGAACGATTTTTTTATAATGAAAGTTAACAAAGAAAAATGGCTTCAAAACAATAAAGAAAGCCCTTTCATTTCTCTTGTTTTTCTATAGTAACATATTTCACTGTTTAACGCATTAAAGAATCAGTAAAAGATTGTAAAAATTTTGTGAAAGAGGTGGCCATTCATGAATGTTAAACCAAATATCGGCATCTTAAATGCCTTAATACGGATTACAGTCGGCTTTACCGTTTTGGCGTGGAGTACATCCAAGCTAGTCAAAAGGCCGTGGCGGGATTCTTATTTAATGATGGCTATGCTGGGAGGAATGAAAGTGGCAGAAGGGATCGTCCGCTTCTGTCCATTAACAGCTCTGTTTGAAAGAGGCCAAGATATGGTTCAGGATATGAGGCATCAAGGCAGTGATCGTGAAAACAATGATTCGGCTGAGGAAATGCTGCCGTATAATCCGTCATAAAATTAGGCTATTTCGCAAAGTTTGTTGCTTACAAACTAGTTTTAATTACTGAGTTGATTGGAGCGGAAGGCACTTGACTCCTGCCGGAAGAGAGGGAGCGGGAGACCCCGCAGGCGTGAAACGCCGAGGAGGTTCCCGTTCCTCCCGGCGGGTTCGCTGCGTGACTGGAGCGGAAATCAACGGGCAAGCTTTATAGTTCAAAAACAACAATCTATACGAAAAGTACCTAATATTAAAAGCCCCCTTAATGGGGGGCTATACAAGATAGAATTCGAATGGGCGCGCCCATATAATATCTTAAATAACTTAAAAAGGAGCTGACAATATGTTTTGGGAATACGTGATGGATATGTCGTTTGTAATAATAGCATTGATTGGAAGCATTGTGGCGCTTCTGTATGTGTATATCCGCAGAACTAAGAAAGGACGTGCGAGATAGCTTTGTTGGCAATATCTTTTCGATAAAAAATGCCGTCACACTGAAGTTTTTCAAGTTCATCATACACTTTTTCCTGCGCATCCTTCAGGGTTGCCGCTTTAGCACCTGCAAGCAGCACACGGCCGCCGTTTGTGACAAACTCTCCTGAGCTGTTTTGGTCAGTACCGGCATGAAACACGGCTGTATCATTGCTGATTTCCTGAAGCCCGTTTAGGACAGCGCCTTTTTCATATGCTTCAGGATAACCCTTAGATGCAGCAACGACTCCAACCATTGCTTGGTCGTCCCATTGGATCACGGGTACTTCACCCTTAAGGACAGCCAGCATAACCTCCGCCAAATCAGATTTCATTCGCGGCAAAATCACCTGTGTTTCGGGATCTCCGAATCGGGCATTAAATTCAATAACTTTAGGGCCTGATGATGTTTTAATCAAACCCGCATACAGGATTCCGCTAAAGCTTCGGCCTTCCTGCACCATCGCTTTTGCAGCTGGCTTCAATACTTTTTCAACAGCATTTCCAACCGTTTCTTTTCCGATATGAGGCACAGGTGAATAGGCGCCCATTCCGCCTGTATTCGGACCCTGGTCTCCATCAAAAGCACGCTTATGGTCCTGGGCAATTTCAAGCGGAATCACATTTTCCCCGTTTACCAAAGCCATTAAAGAAAATTCTTCACCCTCGAGGAACTCTTCAATTACAACGGTTGCAGAAGCTTCACCGAACTTTTCATTTAAAAGCAGCTCCTCTATGCCCGCTAACGCTTCATCCATTGTCATCGCTACGATAACGCCTTTGCCGGCAGCAAGGCCATCCGCTTTCAGGACAATCGGTGCACCCTTTTCTTCAATATAAGCTTTTGCTTCTTCATATTTACTAAAGACAGCATATTCAGCTGTCGGGATATTATATTTCTGCATTAGTTCCTTCGCAAACGACTTACTGCCCTCAATTTCTGCGGCGGCTTGTTTCGGTCCAAACACTATTAATCCAGCTTCCTGAAAACGATCAGCCAGTCCTTCTAAAAGCGGTACCTCTGGGCCAATAACCGTCAAACCAATCTGATTATCAAGCGCAAACTGCACTAATTTTTCCTGATCACTTTCCACAATGTTGATTCGCTGAGCTGAATCTTCCATCCCAGGATTTCCTGGAGCTACAAAGACCTTTTCTACCGAAGGACTTTGGTTCATCTTCCAGCAAATAGCATGCTCGCGGCCGCCTCTTCCAATGACTAAAACCTTCATTACGCCCACCTCCGTTAAAATGTCAGCTATAGTAATCAGGAGCCTGGTTAAGGGCTCCTGTATTTGGGTAAAACTTAATGTTTAAAATGGCGCACGCCTGTAAAGACCATGGCAATTCCATACTCATCGGCTTTTTTGATAGAATCCTCATCACGGATGGAGCCGCCTGGCTGAATAATTGCTGTGATGCCTGCCTTGGCTGCGACCTCGACCGTATCGTTCATTGGAAAGAATGCATCTGATGCCATTATAGCTCCGTTTGCTTTTTCCCCAGCCTGTTCCAGTGCAATTTTGGCAGAACCGACACGGTTCATTTGCCCGGCACCGACTCCAAGCGTCATATTCGCATCATTTACAACAATTGCATTGGATTTCACATGCTTAACGACTTTCCAGCCAAGCTTGAGCGCTTTCCATTCTTCTTCAGTTGGTTCCCTTTTTGTTGCTACAGATACTTCTGCATCTTCAAGCGTATATTGATCATACTCCTGGGCAAGCAGGCCGCCTTCAATCGTGGATAATCTCATCTCAGCTTTCTTTTTCCCATCAAAAGGAATCGTTAACAAACGCAGATTCTTCTTCCCTTTTAAAATTTCGAGCGCTTCACCTGAGAAAGAAGGCGCAATAATGATTTCAAGGAAGATTTCATATAGCTTTTTAGCTGTGTCGGCGTCCACTTCCCTGTTCAGGGCAATGATTCCGCCAAAAATGGAAACGGGGTCCGCTGCAAATGCTTTTGAAAAAGCATCAAATACATTCTCGCCAGTTCCAACTCCGCAAGGGTTCATATGCTTAACGGCAACTGCTGCAGGCTCTGAGAATTCTTTTACAAGTTGAAGAGCCGCATCGGCATCATTAATATTGTTGTAGGATAGCTCTTTTCCATGAAGCTGCTCGGCATTGGCAATCGAAAATTCGGAACCAAGCGGTTTGCGGTAAAAAGCTGCTTTTTGATGAGGATTTTCTCCGTACCTTAACGTTTGCTTTAATTCATATGTAACGGTTAATTTTTCTGGTGTTTCTTCGTTAGCCAAATCTGTCATATATTCAGCGATCATCGCATCATAGGCAGCAGTATGGCGGAATACCTTCGCAGCAAGCTTGCGGCGGGTCTCCTTTTGCACCTCTCCGCTTTCATTTAATTGAGTTAGTACAGTTTCATAATCCGCAGGATCCACCACTACCGTCACATACTCGTGGTTCTTCGCTGATGCGCGCAGCATGGCCGGGCCGCCAATATCAATATTCTCTATTGCATCCTCTACCGTAACATCAGGCTTGGCGATCGTTTGCTGGAAGGGATACAAATTCACACATACAACCTGGATTGGCTGAATCTGATGCTCTTCAAGCTGCTTTTTGTGACCGGGTTCACCGTGTTTCGCCAGCAATCCCCCATGAATCATCGGGTTTAACGTTTTAACACGCCCTTCCAGAATTTCCGGAAAGCCCGTAACATCACTAACACCAACAACGGGAATGCCGCTCTCTTCCAACGCTTTTTTGGTTCCGCCTGTGGAAACAATCTCAAAGCCAAGCTCGCTTAACTGCCGAGCAAATTCAGTTACACCATTTTTATCAGAAACACTAATAAGTGCCCGTTTTTTCATTTTCTGCTCCTCCTGACTGACTACAAGACTTTTATAAATACTCTGTTAAACTTGCCTGCTGATTTCCGCTCTAATTAATATGTGCTAAATCCAACATTAGCTTGAACATAGACCTTTTCAAAAGCCTGCCAAACTTTGTAACCAAATCCCTTTACCTCTTTACCATTTTAGCATAAAAAAGTTTCTGTAAAACCTGCGGATAAAGCTTATGTTCGACTTCATGAATCTTGTTCTGAAGACTCTCTTTGGTTTCATCTCTCTCAATAGCAACAGACTGCTGGGCAATAATTGGACCGGTATCCATGCCTTCATCTACAAAATGCACTGTTACACCGCTCACCTTTACATTGGCTTCCAACGCCTGTCCGATTGCATCCTTACCCGGAAAAGCCGGCAAAAGAGATGGATGGATATTAATTATTCTTCCTTCATATTCTTTAAGCAGAGTCGGACCAATCAGTCTCATATAGCCAGCAAGAATGATATACTCGGCACCGCTTTCCTTCAGCTTCTGTAAAATCACTTCTTCATACGCTGCTTTGCCGGCATAATCCTTTGCTGAAAAAACGAATTGCGGAATCTGTCCGTTTTGAGCACGCTCGATGCTATAGGCACCCGGGCGGTCACAGACAAAAAGGACAATCTCAGCCTGCAGTTCGCCTTGTTTGGATGCATCCATGATGGCCTGAAAGTTCGTTCCGCTTCCGGAAGCAAACACTGCGATTTTCTTCATGACTTCCTCCTTAAGCGATTCAGCTTACAGAATTTCAATTCCTTCCTGATCGGTAACTGTCCCCATAAGGTAAGCTTTTTCTCCAATTTTGTTAAAATAGGCAATCAATTCTTCTGCGATTTCCTTATCAGCTGCAACGACCATGCCTGTTCCCATATTAAAAATATTGTACATTTCTTTGCGCTTGAGTCCGCCGATTTTCTCCATCATCGTGAACACAGCCGGCACTTGCCAATTCCGTTCTTCAAGCTGAGCACCCAAGCCTTCCGGAAGCATGCGCGGAATGTTTTCAATAAATCCTCCACCCGTAATATGAGCCATGCCTTTCAGCTTGAACTTTTTCATAGCTGATAGAAGTGGCTTTACGTAAATCTTTGTCGGGCGAAGCAGCTCTTCCCCCAAAGTACAGCCTAACTCATCAACGTTATCAGTTAATGACATATTTGCTTTTTCGAAGAACAGCTTACGCACCAGCGAATAGCCATTGCTATGAATGCCGCTGGATGCAAGGCCGATCAGCACATCCCCCGCTTTAATATCCGCACCATTGACCAAGTTGGATTTTTCACAGGCCCCGACTGCAAAGCCGGCAAGGTCGTATTCTTCCTCGCTGTACATGCCAGGCATTTCAGCTGTTTCCCCGCCTACAAGCGCACATCCAGCCTGCTCACAGCCATCTGCTATTCCTTTTACAATCGCTTCAATCCGTTCCGGTGCAGCCTTTCCGCAGGCGATATAATCCAAGAAATAGAGAGGCTCTGCTCCCTGTACGACAATGTCATTGACACACATCGCGACAGCATCGATTCCAATCGTATCATGCTGATCCATCATAAAGGCCAGCATCAATTTCGTCCCGACTCCATCTGTGCCTGACACTAATACTGGTTCCTTCATGTTGAGAACTGAAAGATCAAACATGCCGCCGAATCCGCCCAGCCCGCCGAGCACGCCTGGGCGAATTGTTTTTTGTACATGCTTTTTCATGCGGGAAACTGCTTCATAGCCTGCTTCAATATCCACTCCGGCTTGCTTATATGCATTTGCCATCTATTTTTCACCCCATATTGGAAAAATAAAGGCCGATTTTTCAACTTATCGGCCAAAATAGTACTTTTAACGGCCAAAAATCAAGATTTATCGGCCAATTCTTCGTATTTATCGGCCAACCATAGCTATTTATCGGCCAAAGTTCAATTACACCTTCTCATAAGGATGCACAGTGCTAGGATAAATCTCAGTCGGATACTGTCCTGTAAAGCATGCCAGGCATTGTCCATCTTTCCTGCCGATCGCTTTAACCATGCCTTCAGTACTTAAAAAGGTTAGTGTATCTGCGCCAATGATTTCTCTAATTTCTTCTACTGAGTGATTGCCTGCAATCAACTCTTCCTTAGAGGATGTATCAATTCCATAGAAGCATGGATTTTTAATAGGAGGTGAACTGATCAGCACATGCACTTCAGTTGCGCCGGCTTCTTTCAGCATGCTCACAATCCTTCTGCTTGTTGTTCCGCGGACAATCGAATCATCAACCATGATGACTCTCTTGCCTTCAACCACACCGCGGACCGGCGACAACTTCATTTTTACGCCCTGCTCCCTTAATGACTGGGAAGGCTGGATAAACGTACGGCCCACATAGCGGTTCTTGATCAGTCCCATTTCATATGGAATACCTGAAGCTTCAGCATAGCCGATCGCAACCGAGATGCTCGAATCCGGTACGCCTGTAACAACATCGCCTTCAATTGGGACTTCAAGAGCCAACTGCTTCCCAAGGTTTTTCCGGGCTGTATGCACGTTAATTCCATTAATATTACTGTCCGGACGGGAAAAATAAACATATTCCATTGTGCACATGGCAATATTGGAAGCCATTGCGAACATCTCCGAACGGAAGCCGTTATCGTCAATGATCAGAAGCTCTCCAGGCAAAATATCGCGGATAAATTCTGCGCCGACCACATCAAAGGCACAGGTTTCAGATGCGACCGCATAAGCATCGCCGATTTTTCCAAGTGATAGCGGCCTCATACCGTTCGGATCAAGCGCAACCATCATTTCAGTTTCGGTCATGATTAGAAAAGCATAAGCTCCTTTAATCATGGATAGAGCATTTTTAACACGTTCCTTTAAAGAAGAGAAACCTGCACGCTTAATCAGGTGAGCCAATACCTCTGTATCCGAGCTGGTTTGAAAAATGCTTCCCTGTCCTTCCAGCTGATGCTTTAAGGCAGTCGCATTTACCAGATTTCCGTTATGGCAAAGCGCAAGGCTTCCGCTCTGAGAGTTAAACAGCAGGGGCTGAACATTTTCATATCCGCCCCCGCCGGCTGTCGCATAGCGAACATGGCCGATCGCGGCTTTCCCTTCCAGCTCCTTCATTGCTTCTGATGTAAAAATCTCTGTAACAAGGCCTTCACCTTTCATGCCTTTTAGCTTCTTGCCATCTGTAACGACCATTCCCGTACCTTCCTGGCCGCGGTGCTGCAGGCTATGAAGTCCGTAATACGTAATCTGGGAGGCATCCTGGTGCCCCCATATGCCAAAAATCCCGCACTCTTCATTTAATCCTCTTACTTCAGCAAGCATGGGATGGCTCCTTTCCAGGCCTGCTCCAGAACATCAACCTGTTCGGCTAGCAATAGGCCCTCCTCATTGGAGATATATAGTACAGGTGCTTCTGTCACTTCACCAATAAGCTTTGCATCTACTAAATTTTCAAACGCTTCCTGATTTTCCTTTTTAACAGAAAGCAAGAAGCGGGACTGCGATTCACTGAATAAAGCTGAAGTAGCATTGCCCGTTACTTTCACATCCGCTCCAAGCCCTTTGGAACCAATCAAACTTTCAGCAGCCGCCACTGCCAATCCGCCTTCTGCCACATCATGCGCTGATGCCACAAGGCCTGAACGGATGGCTTTCAAAATTTGTGCCTGAGCCTTTTCTTCTTTTTCCAAATCTAGCTCAGGTGATTTTCCGAAGACCTTGCCGTATGTCATCTTCTGTAGTTCACTGCCTCCGAATTCATCCTTTGTTTCGCCTACCAGATAAATAAGGTCGCCCGCCGCTTTAAAAGATTGCGTCGTTACATGGTCAATATCTTCTACCAGTCCGACCATTCCAATGACTGGTGTAGGATAAATCGCCGTTCCATTTGTTTCGTTATATAGAGAGACGTTTCCGCCAATAACAGGTGTATTTAAGGTGCGGCAAGCCTCACTGATTCCATCTGCCGCTTTTTCAATCTGCCAGAAGATTTCAGGCTTTTCCGGGTTGCCGAAATTCAGGTTATCTGTGATTGCTAAAGGTACCCCGCCGGAGCAGATGATATTTCTGGCTGCTTCCGCAACAGCAATTTTGCCGCCTGTCTCAGGGTCAAGATACATATAGCGGGAATTGCAGTCTGTCGTCATTGCAAGTCCCTTGCGCGTTCCGCGGATACGGATAACTGCCGCATCTGAACCAGGAGCCACAACCGTATTCGTGCGCACCATATAGTCATATTGGTCATAAACCCATTCCTTACTGGCAATGGTCGGCTGCTGGAGCAGCTTTACAAGCGTTTCTTTGTAATCATCAACCGCTGGAATGTCATTTTCCATCACCTGGAATTCACGATAGTATTCAGGTACGCTTGATGGCTTATGGTAAACCGGTGCGTCCTCTGCAAGTGCATCAACTGGAAGCTCTGCTACGGTTTCCCCCTGATGGGTTAGGCGGAGCATCTTATCATCAGTTACCTTGCCGACCGCAACTGCTTCAAGGCCATACTTGGAAAATAAATCAACAATCTCCTGCTCGCGGCCTTTTTTCACCACAATCAGCATTCTTTCCTGAGACTCGGAAAGCATCATTTCGTATGCAGTCATGCCTGTTTCCCGTTGCGGTACAAGGTCCAGATTCATTTCAATACCAGATCCTGCTTTGCTCGCCATTTCAGCTGAAGAGCTAGTAAGGCCCGCAGCACCCATATCCTGAATGCCGACAAGGGCATCGGACTGAACCAGTTCAAGGCATGCTTCCAAAAGAAGCTTTTCCATAAACGGGTCCCCAACCTGGACAGCTGGCCGCTTTGCTTCTGATTGATCGGTCAGTTCTTCTGATGCGAAAGTAGCTCCATGGATTCCGTCACGGCCTGTTTTCGCGCCCACATACATAACCGTATTGCCGACGCCATGCGCCTGGCCTTTTTTAATATCCTTATGGTCGATTAAACCGACACACATGGCGTTTACAAGCGGGTTACCTTCATAGGAAGAATCAAACTGCACTTCTCCTCCTACTGTCGGAATGCCAATGCAGTTTCCATAGCCAGCAATGCCTGCGACTACTTCTTTAAAAAGGTACCGAACACGAGGAGAATCCAATTCTCCAAAGCGTAAAGAGTTGAGGAGGGCGACCGGTCTTGCGCCCATTGAAAATACATCGCGGATAATCCCGCCGACACCTGTTGCAGCCCCTTGGTAAGGTTCGATTGCAGACGGGTGGTTATGGCTTTCAATTTTAAAAACAACTGCTTGCCCATCGCCGATATCAACAATTCCAGCTCCTTCCCCTGGTCCTTGAAGCACTTTCTCTCCTGTTGTTGGGAACTTGCTTAATACTGGCTTGGAATTTTTATAGCTGCAGTGCTCAGACCACATAACAGAAAACAAGCCGATTTCTGTATAATTTGGCAAACGCCCGATAATCTTTTCAATCATCGTAAATTCTTCGTCAGACAAACCCATTTCTTTATATACCTTCTGTGCCTTTAACTGTTCCGGACTTGGCTCAAGCATTAACGACATGTGCTTCCCTCCATTGTTTTACGATTGATTGAAAAAGTTTCAAGCCATCTGCTCCCCCTAAAAGCTCATCAACAGCTCTTTCAGGGTGCGGCATCATGCCGAGAACATTTCCTTTTTCATTAATAATGCCCGCGATATTTTCCAGGCTGCCATTAGGATTTGTTCCGTTATAAGTAAATACGATCTGATTATTTTCCTGCAATTTAACTAGAGTGGCTTCATCACAATAATAGTTCCCTTCGCCATGAGCGATTGGGACTTTGATTACTTCATCTTTTTTATAAGCAGATGAAAACATAGTCTCGTTGTTTTCAACTTTCAGCTCTACAGTACGGCAAATGAACTTTAGGCTATCATTTCTTCTCATCGCCCCTGGCAAAAGACCTGCTTCTAATAAAATTTGAAATCCGTTGCATACGCCCAAAATCGGTTTGCCTGCCTCAGCCGCTTTTACTACTTCTTTCATGACATTACTGAAGCGTGCCACTGCACCTGAACGGAGATAATCACCGTATGAAAACCCGCCGGGAAGAAGGATTCCGTCATACTTATCCAAGCTTTCAGCGTCATGCCAGACATATTCGGCTTCCGCTCCAAGCTCATCCTTCACTGCATGGTACATGTCTATGTCACAATTGGACCCTGGAAAAACGATGACTGCAAACTTCACTGGGTAACAGCCTCCTCAATTTCAAAGCGGTAATCTTCAATCACAACATTAGCCAAAAGGCGCTCGCACATTTCCTTTACTGCCTCTTCAACAGGGCGGTCGCTCTTTTCAATGGTCAACTCCATGTATTTACCGATGCGGACATCAGATACTTCAGTGTAATTCATGGAATGAAGCGAATTTTTTACAACTGTTCCTTGAGGATCTAGCACACTTTCTCTTAATGTGACGAAAACTTTTACTTTGTACATACTGTTTGGCCTCCCAGTCTCGCTAAAATATTTTCATAGGCATCAGTCAAATTCCCAAGATCTCTGCGGAAAACATCTTTATCAAGTTTTTCATTTGTCTCTATATCCCAAAGCCTGCAAGTATCAGGTGAGATCTCATCAGCCAGCAAGATATTGCCTGATTCATCCTTCCCAAACTCAAGCTTGAAGTCTACCAAGTTAATGCCCAGCTCTTTGAAAAAGTCTCTTAAAATTGCATTTACATTCAATGCCTTCTCTTTTAGAAGAGCCACTTCCTTCTCATCAGCCAGCTTCAGTACCTCAATATGGTCTTCTGTTAAAATTGGATCGCCGAGCGCATCGTCTTTATAATAAAACTCTACAATCGGTCTAGGTAAAGCCGTGCCTTCTTCAACTCCCAATCTCTTAGAAAAGCTCCCTGCCGCAAGGTTCCGGACCACTGTTTCGAGCGGAATGATCTCCACCTTTTTCACAAGCTGCTCCGTTTCTGAAAGCTTTTTGATGAAGTGAGAGTCGATTCCCAGCTCATGCAGCTTTGAAAATAGCAAACTCGTAATCTCGTTATTCAAACGGCCTTTGCCGTCAATGCTTGCTTTTTTCTCCCCGTTAAAAGCCGTTGCAGAATCTTTATACTCGATCCATACAATGTTTTCATTGTCTGTTCTGTAAACCTTTTTGGCTTTGCCTTCGTATAACAATGCTCCTTTTTCCATGGCGGAGAGCCTCCTTTATAAGAAAATTAGGAATTTTCCTGTTAAAATAGAGGTAAAGACTGCTCTTTACCTCTATTTTGCTACAAACCTAAACGGTCAAAAATTGTGTCTACATGCTTGATATGGTAGTTATAGTCGAAGCAGTCATCAAGTTCTGCTTCAGAAAGCTTTGATGTAATGGTTTCGTCCTGTTCGATTAGGCTGCGGAATTGAACCTGCTTTTCCCAGGCTTCCATTGCACGCGGCTGGACTGTGTCATATGCCTCTTCACGCGTCATTCCTTTGTCAATCAACGCAAGGAGAACACGCTGGGAGTAGATTAGCCCGAGTGTACGGTCCATATTGCGTTTCATGTTTTCAGGGAAAACAGTTAAATTTTTAACAATGTTGCCAAAGCGGTTCAGCATATAGTTCAACGCAATTGTTGCATCCGGAATAATGATTCTTTCAGCCGAAGAGTGGGAAATATCGCGCTCATGCCATAGTGAAACATTTTCATAGGCAGTCATCATATAACCGCGGATCACTCTAGCCATTCCTGTCATATTTTCAGAACCGATCGGATTGCGCTTATGCGGCATGGCTGAAGATCCTTTTTGGCCTTTTGCGAAAAATTCCTCTACTTCGCGCGTTTCACTTTTTTGTAGGCCGCGGATTTCCGTTGCAAATTTTTCAATCGATGTTGCAACCAAAGCAATCGCACCCATATAGTGGGCATGACGGTCACGCTGAAGTGTTTGAGTAGAGATTGGTGCAGGCTGCAGGCCAAGCTTTTCGCATACATATTTCTCAACAAAGGGATCGATGTTAGCATATGTTCCAACTGCACCCGAAATTTTGCCGAATTCTACATCAGCAGCTGCTTCTTTAAAGCGTTCAAGATTTCGTTTCATTTCTTCATACCAAAGCGCAAGCTTTAGGCCGAAGGTTGTTGGCTCTGCATGTACTCCATGCGTACGGCCCATCATAACAGTATGCTTATGTTCCCGGGCTTTGTTTTTTAGGATCTCTACAAAACGCTCAAGATCTTTTAGAAGAATATCATTCGCCTGCTTGATTAAGTAAGAAAGCGCCGTATCAACCACATCCGTTGATGTAAGTCCGTAATGAACCCATTTGCGCTCCTCGCCAAGCGTTTCAGAAACCGCACGTGTAAAAGCAACAACATCATGCCTTGTTTCTTCTTCGATCTCTTTAATCCGGTTGATATCAAAAGAAGCTTTTTCACGGATTTTTTGGACATCCTCTTTCGGAATATCGCCTAATTCTGCCCAAGCTTCACAAGCAAGTATTTCAACCTCTAGCCAAGCCTGAAAGCGGTTCTCCTCTGTCCAAATAGCTCCCATTTCCGGTCTTGTATAACGTTCAATCATGTTTTATCCTCCGATCTTTTCCTTCACATCGGCCCAGATGCCGCTCTTTTCTGCTTCGTCCAGCGCTTCTTCCGCTGAATTCCGCAAAAGCGTGACATGGCCCATCTTGCGTTTATATTTGGCATCCTTTTTTCCGTACAAATGAATCTTCCAGTCAATCAGTTCAGGTATTTTCTTTATTAAAAGCTCCTGATGCTCTCCTAGTATGTTTACCATAACAGCCGGTTTTAATAGCTCGGTGCTTCCAAGCGGCCAATTGCAAACCGCCCTGATATGCTGCTCAAACTGGGAGGTCTCACAGGCTTCAATGGAATAATGCCCTGAATTATGCGGACGCGGCGCAAGCTCATTTATGTAAATATGCCCGTCCTTTGTCAAAAACATTTCAACAGCAAGCGTACCGATAAGCCCAAGTGCTTCTGCCAGCTGGCTTGCTGCTTTTATCGCCTTGTCCTCTGCAGCGTCTGTTATGATGGCCGGCACAATTGTCTGATGCAGAATATTTTCTTTGTGAATGTTTTCCCCTACTGGAAAAATAGCTGTTTCTCCTGTGATATTTCGGCAGATGATCACCGAAATTTCTTTTTCAAAAGGAATCCATTTTTCAAGAACGCACACACCTTTTTCAAGAAGCCTTTCAGCATCCTTTAAATCCTGCTCGCTCTTTATGACAAACTGTCCTTTTCCATCATATCCGCCCCTGGAAGTCTTTAATACCGACGGATAGCCAAGCTTTTCTATATTATCATAAATGTCTTTTTCTGTAGTGATGACAGCGTATGGAGCAACCTCGCAGCCCGCATTTTGAATGGCTGCCTTCTCCTTTGTCCGGTCCTGAGTAATTTCCAGAACCTCGCTGCCTTGAGGTACATTCGCATGTGCACATAGCCAGTCCAGTGCTTCAGCGTTGATATTTTCAAATTCATAGGTAACAACATCGCTGACTTCTGCCAGTTCTTTTATAGCATCCAAGCTGTCAAACGCCCCAGTGATTTCAATATCCGCAACCTGTCCACAAGGCGAATTTTCAGTCGGATCTAGGACCGCGATTCTAAAACCTTGGGCTTTTGCAGCAAGAGCCATCATTCGCCCAAGCTGGCCGCCGCCAATAATTCCGATCGTTTGTCCAGGCAAAATCGTTTTATTAGACAAGTTCATCACTGCTTTCTAAAACTTCCTGTTTTATTTTTTCTCTTCTATGTTCAAGGCGTTCTGCAATTTGCGTATCAAAAGCTCCAAGGATTTGTGCAGCCAATAATCCTGCATTGGTTGCGCCTGCCTTTCCGATCGCAACGGTAGCCACTGGAACTCCGCCTGGCATTTGCACAATGGATAACAATGAATCCAGCCCATTTAGAGCCTTTGATTGGACTGGCACTCCAATAACCGGAAGGGTCGTTTTCGCAGCTACCATTCCTGGCAGATGTGCTGCTCCCCCTGCGCCGGCAATAATCACCCTTATTCCTCTATCTCTAGCCTGTTCGGCAAATTCAAACATAAGATCCGGAGTCCGATGCGCTGAGACGACCTTTTTTTCAAAAGCGATTTCAAGCTCTTCCAGAATTCCGCAAGCGTGCTTCATTGTTTCCCAATCTGATTTGCTCCCCATAATGACTGCTGCTTGTGCGTTCATTCTTCCTCCTCCAAATCAGTAAATATAAAAAACCCGCACAGATCCTTCTCTTATGAGAGAAAGTAATCTGTCCGGGCCAAAATTAACCATAATAAAAGGAATATACCTAATTGCAGCAGGAACCATTCCTTTATCACGCCGGGCATATCAGCTTTCCCTCATAGTCCGGCAATTTACGGTTGCCGGGTAGAAACTCATGGGCCCTATTCCCATTATTATACGAGGGGTTATTCACGTTTTATTAACTACCACCATATTAACAACTTGCCTGATACTATGTCAACCTAAAAATCGAACAATACTAAAAGTCAGACAATTAATGTTCGTGTTTTACTCTTCAACCAGTTTCGCTTCAAAAACGATTTGGCGGCCAGCCGGTTCATAGTCGACTTTTCCGCCATTCTTAACTTCTTTAAAAATAGGCTTTTCCGTCCTTCTAACAGGCATATATCCTGCCTGTTGAATTCGTGCCAGACACTGATCAATGGTTTCATTTTCCTGAACCTCAAATACCATTTTGCTCTTCCCTTTGCTCATTGAGACAACTTTCCTCTCTTAACAGATTTCACCCAGAAGCCTCCATGAATGGTTTTCGGCTCATAAGCGATTATAAAAGCTTTCGGATCGAGCTCTTTAATCGTTTGATACAGCTTCAACTCATATTTTCTCGGCGTCAGTATCTGAAGAGCCATCCGATCACCTTCCAACCCGTTGGCAGCCCAGTTTGTCACACCGTAACCTTTATCTCTTAATGCTTTAGGTAAATCCCGGTCATATTCTTTGGTGATCACATTCACTGTAATATAGCCAAGTGCCAGCTTTTCTTCAATTTTCATGCCCACAATAACACCAATTCCATAGCCCACCGCATAAGCAATCAAATTCTGTATCTCATTAAGGTTATCCAGTACGAGACCCAACCCAATTACATAGATCACAACTTCGATCGTACTTATAAAAGCTGCTAGGTATCGCTGTCCCTTCAGCGTAAGAATCATCCTGATTGTAAAAAAAGATACATATACAATATTAATGAGCAATATAATGGCGACCATAATAAAACTGTTTTCCAGCAATGCCATATCCTCCTTTGAGGGTCTATTAAGAGTGCTCCTGCTCCACCCTATCCCCATTAAATCCCTATTGTACAAAAGAATTCAGGGTTTGATAACCTTTTTTCGAAAATCTGATGCTTTTTGTTAGGTTATCCTTTTTCTAGAGGAATGAAACGACTATGATTCCCTCCTTCAGCAATTAACAAATATTATAAAGTTTAGCTCCTGTCCTTCAAAGGAATAGTTTTAATATCTCGTTAAAAGTTACAGCAAAGGAGTGACAAAATGAGTAAATATCAAAATTTAAACAAGCAATATATAGATGGAGAATGGCGGGACGGAACCGGTAAGTCCGTTTATCAGGACACTAATCCTTACAATGAAGAAACCTTGGCGGAGTTTAAAATGGCTGGTGTAGAAGATATAAGCGAAGCTTATCAATCAGCAAAACAGGCTCAAAAAGCTTGGAGCGAAACCAATCCTTTTGAGCGCTCAACCATAATGGAAAATGCGGTTCGCATTATGAATGAGCGGCGTGATGAACTTGTCGAACTTCTTGTATTGGAGTCCGGGTCTTCCCATTTAAAAGCAAACGTGGAGGTAGATTTCTGCATTGCTATTACACGTGAGGCTGCATCCTTCCCTCTTAGGATGGATGGAACCATTGTACCTTCACTTGTACCAGGTAAAGAAAACAGAGTTTACCGCAAACCTTTAGGTGTGGTAGGCATCATCGGGCCATTCAACTTCCCTATGTATCTTGCTATGCGTTCTGTGGCCCCTGCCTTGGCAGTCGGGAATGGAGTCGTTCTTAAACCTGATGAAAAAACTGCTATGAGCGGCGGATCAATCCTGGGCAAAATCTTTGAGGAGGCCGGAGTCCCTAAAGGTGTGCTGAATGTTGTTGTAGCAGACATTGGAGAAATTGGGGATTCATTTGTGGAACATCCAATTCCACGGATGATCTCATTCACCGGCTCGACAGGTGTCGGACGCTATATCGGCGAACTATGCGGCAGAAATATTAAAAAATCCGTATTAGAACTTGGCGGCAATAATGCCCTTATCGTCCTGGAAGACGCAGATATTCAAAGAGCTGTGAATGCAGCTGCATTCGGAAAGTACATGCATAACGGGCAAATCTGCATGTCACTAAACCGGATTATTGTTCACCGCAATGTTTATGATGAATTCGTCAAACGCTTTGTAGATAAAGCAGAAAGCATTAAAGTAGGAGATCCGCGCGACAAGGATACCCTGATCGGCCCATTAATTAATCGGGCAGCCATTGAAAGATTGCTTGGCCAAATTGAAGAAGCCAGGCAGCAGGGTGCTGAGGTAGTACTGGAGGGCAAAGTCGAGGGCAACGTGATGAGCCCAGTAATCTTAAAAGGCACAAATGACGTCTCTACTGCAAAGAACGAAATGTTTGGTCCAGTTGTAACGATCATCCCGGTTGAGACCGAGGAGGAAGCTATCCGTGTTGCAAATGACACACCATACGGATTAAGCGGCTCCGTCCATACCCGCTCCCTTGAAAAAGGTGTAGAAATCGCTAAGCAAATGGAAACAGGCATGGTCCATGTAAACGATCAAAGCGTTAACGACGAACCGCTTGTAGCATTCGGAGGCAAAAAAGACTCAGGACTTGGTCGCTTCGGAGGCGAATGGTCAATGGAAGAATTCACAACACTCCAATGGATCTCTACACAAAACAAGCCTCGGGAATATCCATTTTAAAAAAATGGATAGAGGAACGCACCTGCTATCTGGTGCGTTATTTTGTTTTCTGTCAAAGATCAAGTGCTGATTACTTCCCTTATGAATAATTGAAAAAATTGCTTAGCTCAATTAAAACAACCCATTTTAGAAACAAATTAGTACATTTAACTAGATTGCTTTAGATTTTAGTTATATTTTACATAACTTACGAGTTTTCTAATTAAGGATCAGCATTTTAGAAAGGGAGCCTCAACAGTGCGCCATTAAGCCAACTGACCGATATATCGAAAAAGTGACCGATAAAATGAAATTCTGACCGATAAATCTAAGAAAGTAACCGTTATTTACAATAAAACAAAGCTGAGTGGCCAAAAAAATGTCACCTTAAGAGAAAGTAAGCGATATTTATAAGCTGAAAATAAATAAAAACACAAAAAGAGCACCCATCAGGTGCTCTTTCATTCGCCCGGCAGCGTCCTACT
>JAGGRA010000048.1 GCA_018613035.1 Pseudomonas sp. ISL-84
TTATTATATTTATCATTAGGCGCTGGAAAACCTCATTGTTGTTTTTTAGCACCCTGTTGTGGAGCGGAAGGCACGAGATCCTCGAAAATGCATTCGCATTTCCTTCGTGCGGTGTAAATTCGAGGAAGCTTATTCAAAGTCCTGCGGGAGTGCGGATCAAAGGGAGACCCCACAGGAGCAAAGCGACGAGGAGCGTCGGACCGCCCGCGGAAAGGGAGTGCCTGCAGCGGAAATCAACAGGCCAATTTAACAGAGCCAATAAAAAAAGAAAGCATGTCTGCTGCAGATATGCTTTCTATTGTATCTATTACTTAAAAAAATATATCTGTCTGATACAGTTCCCTTTATACTATTGTAAAGACAACAAAGCAGCGGGGGATGTAAATGTTTAAGGGGAGCATTAGAAATAAATTGACTATTCTGTTGCTGATTGCAACAATTGTGCCATTTGGGGCATCTATTGTGATCACGTATTTCCATACGACAGAATCGCTGAAAAATCAGGCCATTAAGGAAAATAGCAATTTATTGTACCAGGGAAAGGTGAACCTTGAAAGCTACATAAATGAACTGAACGGATTAACGCTATCTCTTTATAATAATCCGGGTTTTATTAATTTTATAAGAGATCCCCAGAAAGAAAACAATTATCAGGCTGTAGATGCAACAAGGAATGTGATTTCAACCATTCTGTATGCAGAAGAAAATATAAAACGAGTAAATATTGCTGTAGCAAAGGAAGATCGGCTCATTACTGCTTCCAAGCGTTCCACTGTTATCTTTTCAAGAAAGCTGACGAACATTAATCAGGAGTATTATGTAAAGGCAAAAGAAAGCCCAAGCAATATGTATCTTGAACCTATTCATAAGATTAAGGAACCGGAGGATAAAAAGCCTAAAAATGTCATCACTCTCCACCGTTCACTGACCAATATCCCATCAGATGAAGTCCTGGCTTACATTTCGCTGGAATTTTCACCGGATCAAATCAATAATATTAGCCGTAACCTTTATACAAAAGGAAATGAGGAATTTTATATTGTATCACAAGAAGGAGAATTGATATACCGCTCCAATGATGAGAGTGAGGGGGGAGCCAATAAGCCTAAATGGATTGATTGGGTAATAAAGACGGACAAAGAAAAAGGTACAGTTGAATGGAGAGAAGGTTCATTCAACGGTGTTATGGTTTACGATCAATTGTCGAAAAATTCTGGCGGCTGGTACCTCGTAAAGAGAGTTCCGTATACAACCTTATATGAAAGTGCCTTTAGTGTAGCCAAAATCAATATTATGTTTGGAGCCGTTGGGCTTCTTCTCGTCATTCTTGCTACATTATTTATCTCTTTTAAAATAACTTCTCCGATCAGAGTACTTCTTCAATATATTGAACAGGTAGAAAAAGGCAATCTGAAGGTGCATTTTAAATCTATTGGGAACGATGAGATTGGTTATCTCGGTGACCGGTTTAGACGCATGATCGATAAAATTAATGATTTGATTAACCGGGAGTATAAATTGCAATTGGAAAATAAAACGAATCAGCTAAAGGTTTTGCAGTCTCAGGTGAATCCCCACTTTTTATATAACGCACTGCAGTCAATCGGCACTGCTGCCTTAAAGAATCAGGTTCCACAGATTTATTCGTCCGTTACTCACCTATCTAAAATTATGAGATATAGCATGAATATGGAAGAAGATATGGTACCGCTTTTAAAAGAGATTGAGCATACCAAAGCTTATCTGCTGCTCCAAAAAGAGCGGTTTGGAGATCAGCTGCAATTCTCCTTTGAGCTTGATGAAGAGGCTATGAAGATTCCGGTACCTAAAATGATTCTGCAGCCAATAGTTGAAAATTACTTCAAGCATGGCTTTGATGCGCGGGAAAAAGCAGGTGAGATAAAAATTGCCTGCAGGCAGGATGAGTTTTTTCTTGATATTCTTGTGAGAGATAATGGGATAGGTGTTTCAGAAAACAGGCTTGATGAAATCCACAGAAACCTGATGAATGATCGGATAGGACAAAAGGGTGAGGAAACGAATATTGGCTTGAAAAATGTGTATGTCCGCTTAAAGCTGTATTATGGCGATCGTTCATTTCTTCAGATAAAGAACCTCAAGCAAGGTGGACTTTTAGTTTCTATTAAACTTCCAAAAAGGATGGAAGGTGGTCAAGATGAAAGCGATTATCGTGGATGATGAAAAGCATGTTCGTGAAGGGTTAATGCTTTTAGCCGAGTGGGAGCGTTTTGGGATTAAAACAATCATAGAAGCGGTTGATGGAAATGAGGCCGTGAAGCTCATTAGCGAGCATCGACCGGAAATTATCTTTACAGATATGAGAATGCCGAAAAGAGATGGAATCAGTCTTTTAAAATGGATTCATTCTTCAGAAATTCCCAGCAAGACCATTGTAGTCAGCGGATATGATGATTTTGAATATATGAGAAACGCCATCTGCTATAAAAGCTTTGATTACATCCTAAAGCCAATCGATCCAGAAGTTTTAAACGAAACATTGGAGAGAGCTGTTACGGAATGGAACCAGCAAAGTTGTCCGGGAATACCTCAGGGGGTGCAATACGGAGAAAAGAATGTCATGCAGCAAATAGAAGAATTTTTGCTGGAGAGCTACAACAAAGATTTTACTCTTCAGGAAATTGCGGATCGTTTTTATTTAAGCAGAGAGTATATTTCAAGAAAGTTTAAACAGGAGTACCAGGCTACCATCACCGATTTTATAACAAATATCCGCATGGAAAAGGCGAAAGACTTATTGCAGAATACAAAGCTTAAAATCTATGAGGTTGCTTTTCAAGTCGGCTATCAGGATGAAAAGTATTTTAGCAAGGTGTTTAAAAAGACAGCAGGAGTTTCGCCGAATGAATATAGAAGCTCACTTGTTTAGTAACAGAAGGAGGAATAACCATGGTTAACGTTTTAGTTTGGAATGAGAACCGCCATGAGAAGAAGGATGAAAAGGTAAGAGCTGTGTATCCGGATGGAATTCACGGTGCGATTGCCGGCTTTTTAAAAAATGACGGATATATGGTTAGTACTGCAATATTGGATGAGCCCGAGCATGGAATTACTGACGATGTTTTAAAGAAAACTGACGTAATGATTTGGTGGGGCCATCTCGCCCATGGGGAAGTGGAAGATTCCATCGTTGAAAAGGTGAAACAACGAGTGCTTGAAGGAATGGGGCTGATTGTTCTTCATTCAGGGCATTTCTCAAAAATCTTTAAAACGTTAATGGGAACCTCTTGTGATTTAAAGTGGAGGGAGGCAGATGAAAAGGAACGGATTTGGATTGTAGACCCGAGCCACCCGATTGCTTCAGGATTGGGAGAATATATTGAGCTTGAACGAGAAGAAATGTACGGGGAGCATTTTGATATTCCTGCTCCTGATGAACTTGTAATGGTAAGCTGGTTTGAAGGCGGAGAGGTCTTCAGGAGCGGATGTACATATAAAAGGGGTAAGGGAAAGATATTTTATTTCCGCCCAGGGCATGAAACGTACCCAACTTATTATCATAAGGACATTCAGCAAGTCATTAGAAATGCTGTTCAGTGGGCTAAGCCTGCCGGTCTTCCGACACCTGTTTATGGAAACGCAAAACCATTAGAGAAAATCAGTGCGAAGTATGAAGGAGTGAAGAAATAAGATGGAAAAAATCAGAATAGGGATTATTGGCTGCGGAAGTATTGCGAAGCATCGCCATATGCCTGAATACCATGCAAACAGCGGGACAGTCATTGCGGCGGTTTGTGACATTGCAGAAGAACGAGCACAGGGGTTTGCTGAATTATACCAGGCAAAAGGGTACACCGACTATGAAGAATTGCTTGCTGATGCTGATGTGGATGCTGTCAGCGTGTGTACCCCGAATTATCTGCATGCTCCGATTTCAGTTGCGGCACTTAATGCAGGGAAACATGTTCTATGCGAAAAACCAATGGCTACCTCAAAGGAAGAGGCGTTGGAAATGATTGAAGCAGCCCATAAAAATGAAAAAAAACTAATGATTGCCCATAACCAGCGGTTCGTACTGTCACATAAAAAAGCAAAAGAACTAATTGAAAGAGGCGAAGCCGGAAAAATCTTCAGCTTCCGAACAGCTTTTGGCCATGGCGGTCCTGAGGGATGGAGTGCGGATGGCAAAGATAGCTGGTTTTTCAAAAAGGATCAGGCTTTCATCGGCGCAATGGGTGACCTTGGCGTTCATAAAACGGATTTGCTTCGCTATGTACTTGGAGAAGAGTTTGCTGAGGTCGGAGCCTTTGTGGAAACAAGTGCAAAGAAAAATGCTGATGTAGAAGACACTGCTGCATGTGTTTTGAAAACAGAAAGCGGTGTGATCGGCACTTTGGCGGCAAGCTGGTCCTATGTTTCCAAGGAAGACAACTCAACGATTATTTATGGAGAGAAAGCGATCTTAAGATTAGAAGATGACCCAATAAATTCTCTTATTGTGCAATATGCGAACGGTGAAACTGTAAAGTATGAACTTGGCGGAATCCAGACAAATGACGAAGGCGGACAAAAGAGTTCAGGCGTCATCGATCATTTTGTGGATTGTATTGTAAATGATCAAGAACCTGCCATTTCAGGTTCAGAAGGAATGAAGTCGCTTGAAGTTATTCTTGCTGCCCTGGAATCCAGCAAGACCAAACAAATCGTCAAAATTAATTGAGGTGCACTTATGAGGAAATTGCGGATAGGGATCATCGGAGCTGGCGGGATTGCCCAATCCAGGCACATTCCTGTCTTTCTGAAATTCTCTGACAGCATAACCATTACGGCTGTATGCGATGTGAATAAAGATACAGCAAAAAGAGCTGCAAGCCAATTCGGTATTGAAAAGTCATTTACAAATTATAAGGACATGTTTAGTGAAACAGATGCAGTGGTCATTTGTACCCCGAATAAGTTTCACTCTGAGATTACAGTTGCTGCACTGGAAGCTGGACAGCATGTACTGTGTGAAAAGCCGATGGCAATGTCATCAGAAGAATGCAAAAAAATGGTTGAAGCAAGGGACATGTCGGGAAAGGTCCTGGCGATTGCTTATCATTACCGATTTATGAAAGAAGCACAGGCTGCAAAAAAACTCATTCTTGCAAATGAAATAGGCCGGCCATTTGTTGCGAGGGCAAGGGCGATGAGAAGACGGAAGGTACCGGGCTGGGGTGTTTTTACGAACAAGGAACTGCAGGGCGGTGGAAGCTTAATTGATTATGGGTGCCATCTTTTGGATCTTTCGCTTTGGCTAATGGGAAATCCAGGAGAAATGGAAGTAATAGGGTCAGCTTATAATACGTTAAGCAAAATGCCTGATCAGGTCAATCTATGGGGCAGCTTTGACCATAAAACCTTTAATGTTGATGACCATGTGACAGCCTACATAAAATTTAAAAATGGTGCATCTCTGATTTTTGAAACTTCCTGGTCAGCCAATATTGAAAGGGATGAAGAAAGTGTCAGCCTTTCAGGAGAGCACGGAGGAATCGATGTGTTTCCATTCAGGATGAATCAATCCAAGCATGGGATGCTCCTCAACACCCTCCCAGAATGGCTGCCTGGGGAGGTAAACTACTCTCTGGCACAAACGCAGAATTTTATTAATGCCTGTATGGGCAGGGAAGAGTTTACAGTTAAACCTGAAGAAGCTTTACAGACAACAAGAATAATCGATGCAATCTATAAAAGCAGTGGAAAAAGAGAAAAATTTTAAGAAGCAGGAGGGGACACTTGTGAAGCTGGGTGTATTTACAGTTTTATTTGCAGAAAAAAACTTTGAGGATATGCTTGATCATGTGAAGGCCGCGGGTCTGAAAACAGTTGAAATCGGAACGGGTGCTTATCCCGGAAATGCTCATTGCAATCTTCAGGAGCTTTTGAAAAGTGAAGACCTTCGTCATGATTATTTGGAAAAAGTTACGTCCAGAGGACTGGAAATCAGCGCATTCAGCTGCCATGGCAACCCTATTTCACCTGATAAAGCTTTTGCAGAGGAATCAGACAGAGTGTTATATGATACCATCAAACTGGCAAGCTTGATGAATGTTCCGGTTGTAAACTGTTTTTCCGGAACAGCAGGTGATGGGGAAGATGCCAAGCATCCGAATTGGCCTGTTGCACCATGGCCGAATGAATATGGAGAGGTATTAATATGGCAATGGGAAGAAAAGCTCATTCCTTACTGGAAAAAAGCCGGCCGGTTTGCCAAGGAGCATAATGTTAAAATTGGGCTCGAGCTCCACGGCGGTTTTCTTGTGCATACACCTTATACGCTTTTGAAATTAAGGGAAGAAACCTGTGAGGCAATCGGGGCTAATCTGGACCCTAGCCACTTATGGTGGCAGGGAATCGATCCTGTTGCAGCCATAAAAATATTGGGGAAAGAAAATGCTATCCACCACTTCCACGCAAAGGACACCTATATTGACCGGGAAAATGTAAATATGTATGGCTTAACGGATATGCAGCCATATGGCAATGTGCAGACAAGAGCGTGGACATTCCGGTCAGTAGGATGCGGACACAGCCTTCAGGAATGGTCAGATATGATGAGTGCTTTACGGACCTTTGGCTATGATTATGCTGTAAGCATTGAACATGAAGATCCGCTTATGTCGATTGAAGAAGGATTTACACGGGCAGTTAAGAATTTGCAATCGATCTTAATTGAAGAGCAGCCGGCTTCCATGTGGTGGGTGTAGACATTTTTAGATGGCTGGGGAGGAAATTAAAAAACCTCTCCGGTGTTTTTTCGACAAATTTCTCGAATAGGGTTGACCCTTTCTGCTGAATTTAGTAAAATTAAATAGTTGATTCGACAAAGTGCTTAATAGTTACCTAATAATGCGGGTGTAGTTTAGTGGTAAAACCTCAGCCACGAGCAACGCATCCATGAATTAACGTCGAGTTGCCTCGACGCATCCGTCTTCTCTGAATCAGCTTGAAGAGGAAGAGGCATGAAAGAACGGGAAAAGAGTTAGTATTTAGGTAATTTAATTTTATACGCGGGTGTAGTTTAGTGGTAAAACCTCAGCCTTCCAAGCTGATGATGAGGGTTCGATTCCCTTCACCCGCTCCATACATAGCCAACGCAGTGTTTCGTTCAAAAAGAACGAGGTATTGCGTTTTTTCATTTTTGGCTACTAACCGGTACCAGGTACCACCCGAATTTTGTCGAAATAAAAGGGTGCTTTTAGCACCCGATTACCTTAAAGTTCCCATCGCCCCCATGGACTTGTGTGTACATATTCATCAATGATTTAACCATTTTCTCAGCTTGCCGGGTTTCAAGTGAAGGGCGCAAATAGACGATTTGGACAGCATTTTTTGTTTGTTCTGTTACTGCTGTCCTTTCAGAGTCGACGAATGGGCTCCCGAATGGGCCCGCTGCATCTTCGCAAATAATTAAATTGGCCAGTGAATTGGGTCTCCCATTTAAACCGTTATATTCTTCGCTATCTTTGCCAAGCCTGATAGATAAATCACCAGTGAGCTTGTCTGCATCATAAACGCCAATCGGAATTTGATATTCCAATGAGAAGAAGTTGTTAATATCAATAGAGCTATTGACCGGCTGCAGGTAGTTCTGCTTTTTAATTCTGCGGTACAGTGCTTCTGCAGAATGCCGGTAGCGGTTAGGGTCCTTTCCGGCTGTCTTGAAAATCTGTCTCCATTCTTTAATGCCCTCCAGATCCGTGACGTTTTTATCCTCTAAATCAAAATAGATAGATTCCTGGAACAGCTGGAGACGACCTTTTACCATTTGCGGAGACTGTCCGACTTCTATATTTGTATATGTAATAATACCGACTTTAAAATGCGGAAATAGTCCGCACAGCTCGGGAGAAATTGTAATTTCCAAGCTTTCCACCTCCAAATTTACTTTAAAATAGTTTATCATAATAAGCGATGTTCCTATAAACAATGACCTTTCAAATATATAAATTTCCATAGAAGGGAGGTTCTAAGATGGACTTTGCACAATTCAAACAGGAAGTAATTGAGTATAGTAAAACAATCGGGATTGATAAAATTGGTTTTACATCGGCGAGCACTTTCGGTGAGATGAAAAACAGGCTAATTCGCCAGCAGGAGCTTCAGTATCAATCAGGATTTGAAGAGCCTGATATAGAGAAGAGAGTCAATCCGGGGCTTTTGGTAGACAAGCCGAAGTCGATCATCTCGATTGCACTTGCCTATCCTTCAAAAATGAGAGTAAGAGTAGTCAGCAAAAAGGGTGAGAGAAGAGGGATCTTTTGCCGGGCTTCGTGGGGCAAAGACTACCACCATGTACTGAGAGACCGCCTCCAAAAGCTTGAAGAATTTATTCAAGCACGGATTCCTGAATCGATCTGCAAATCAATGGTCGATACAGGCGAGCTGGTGGATAGAGCAGTTGCGCAGCGAGCTGGCATTGGCTGGAGCGGGAAAAACTGTTCCATTATTACACCCGAATTTGGTTCGTATGTGTACCTCGGAGAAATGATTACGAACCTTCCGTTTGAACCTGACGAGCCAATGGAGGATAGATGCGGCAGCTGCAATAAATGTGTCGAGGTGTGTCCGACGGGAGCTTTAATCCAGGGCGGGCAGCTGGATGCACAGAAGTGTATTGCTTTTTTAACGCAAACGAAGGGCTTTCTTCCAGACCCTTACAGAGAGAAGCTGGGGAACAGGCTTTATGGCTGTGATACCTGCCAAACGGTTTGCCCTGAAAATAAAGGCAAGGACTTTCATTTTCATGAAGAAATGGAGCCCGATTCGGAAGTTGCCAAACCACTTTTAAGACCGCTGCTTTTCATCAGTAACCGTGAATTTAAGGAAAAGTTCGGACCTGTTTCAGGCTCCTGGAGAGGGAAGAAGCCAATACAGCGAAATGCAATTATTGCTTTGGCCCATTATAAAGATGAAACAGCAATCGGTGACTTGATTAATGTTATGAAATCCGATCCGCGGCCAGTAATCAGGGGAACGGCTGCCTGGGCTCTGGGGAAAATTGGCGGTGAAGAATCTCTTTCTGCCTTGGAACTAGCTTTACAGCAGGAAAAAAATGAAGAAGTTCTTGAAGAAATCGAAAAAGGCTTAAGCTATATCGAACAATGATGAGGAGGGGCTACCTCCTCTTTTTTTTATGTTTTTACCTTGGAAAACCTATGCGCAGAGAAATTTAGTTGTACGCAGAGAAAAAAATTTATGTGCAGACAAAATCGTTCTATGTGCAGAGAAACTACTAAAGAGAGATAGAAAAGCACTTTTATTAGTCAAATGCTGTTTATTTAAGCAAAAATTTAAGCAAGGTCCATTCACCGCCTTCATATGTATTGAGTATGAGAGGAGTGAGGTGCGTGAGAGACCAGCTACAGGAACTTTTAGTTAAAAGAGTGCAGCAATGCGTTTCCCATTCGAGGAATTCAATTCATACTTGCCCTAAAATTGAAAAGAAGAAGGAATCTTTGTCCGGCCGCTCAGGGGAAATTGTTAAAGCCCAGGCCACTGGGAAAGTTACCAGAGTTGGCGAGGAGAAAGATGGAGTTAAGCGGGTTGAATACAATGTCCACTTCAGATACTTAATTAAACATAAGGGCATGCTCTATATGGAAGAGGAAATTGAAGAGCGCATAGCTGAATTTTATAAAGGAGTTTTAGTCGAGGATCAGGAGATAAATCCTTTTGAAGATATCCGGATCGAAGAAGAACAGTTAACCTGCGGGAATGAAGGGGAAGAGGAGAGGCTGGAATATAAATATGACCGGATGAAAGCCGTGCAATATGCAGAAAAATGGTGGAACAGCTATAATCCCGCTTATAAAAAATTCGAGGTGGATTGCACCAATTATATTTCACAGTGCCTGCATGTAGGCGGCGGTCCTATGAGGGGTTATCCAAACCGCGGAAAAGGGTGGTGGATGAGGAGCGAGAACTGGAGCTTCAGCTGGTCGGTAGCCAATTCGATGAGACTGTATCTTCCGGGTTCAAGTGCTGGGTTAAGGGCAAAAGAGGTCTCCAGTCCGGATCAGCTCTTATTGGGAGATGTCATTTGTTATGATTTTCAGGGAGACGGACGATTTGACCATACGACCATTGTAACGGGAAAAGATGCAGTAGGGATGCCCCTTGTCAATGCTCATACTTATAACAGCAGGATGCGTTATTGGGCTTATGAAGACTCAACTGCATACACACCCAACATAAAGTACAAATTTCTCTCTATCACCGATGACAGGTAATTTGTCAGAGGAATTCAAAGTGATATAATAGCATGTAGAGTATAATTTAGAGGTGAAGGAATTGGCATTGCATGTAGTTTTATACCAGCCGGAAATTCCGGCTAACACAGGAAATATTGCCCGCACTTGTGCGGCAACTGATACAATATTGCATTTGATCCGTCCGCTGGGCTTTTCCACTGATGATAAAATGCTAAAGCGTGCCGGATTGGATTATTGGCAGTATGTAAATATTATGTATCATGATTCACTTAATGACTTCTTTAAAAGCAGTGAAGGCGGTGAATACTTCTATTTAACGAAGTACGGCACCAAGCCGCATTCCACATTTGATTACAGTAATGTGGACAAAGATTATTATTTTATTTTTGGCAAGGAGACCACTGGCCTTCCAAAGGATGTTATTGAAAGCAATAAAGATCGTGCATTAAGAATTCCGATGAACGACAATGTCCGTTCACTTAACTTATCAAACACAGCAGCCATTCTTATCTATGAAGCGCTGCGCCAGCAGGAATATTTACATCTAAATTAGAGCTGTCCGAGGCCTGGATTCTGTCAGGCCTTTTCTTTTGGAGAAAACTCTCTTTTCCGGGTAAAATGAAAATGACAAATGGAAAGGATGAGAAGTAATGAATGAAGTTACCAATTTGCTTATGGACCATCGTTCAGTCCGGCATTTTGAAGACAAACCTTTAACTAGGGAACAGATTGAAACCATCGTGCTGTCTGCCCAGGCTGCTTCCACATCAAGCTTTGTACAAGCCTATTCAATAATTGGGGTTACGGATAAAGAAAAGAAAGAAAAGCTGGCGGAACTCGCCAACAATCAAAGCTATGTTGCTGAAAATGGACATTTCTTTGTTTTTTGTGCAGATTTGCATCGTCATGAGGTAATAGGCCAGATGGAAAACAAAGATGTGATACCATCAATCGAAAGCACGGAGAAGTTTATGGTTGCTGTAATAGATGCAGCATTGGCTGCTCAGAATGCTGCTGTTGCTGCCGAATCTATGGGGCTGGGGATCTGCTATATTGGCGGTATCAGAAATAACCTTGTGGGTGTGGCCGATCTTTTAAAAACACCTGAACGCGTCATTCCGCTATTTGGTTTGGCTGTAGGCTATCCTTCTAAAGAGAATGATAAAAAGCCGAGACTGCCTCTTCAGCACATTTATCATGAAAATGAATACAAACAGGATGAGGAGGACTACCGAAAGGAACTTGAAGAATATAATAGAATAATTTCAGAGTATTATGATGAACGGACAGGAGGAAGAAGGACGGACACCTGGACAGGACAAATTGGCGGCATGATGGAAAAACAGACTAGAATGTATATGAAGGATTTTGTTCAAGGGAAGAAAATGGATTTAAGGTAAAACTATAAACCATAGAAAAAAGCTGCTGGATAATCAGCAGCTTATTTGTTGTTTACGCCTGGCTTGTCGTCATATCCAGCAGTGAAGATAGCAGCAAGGAAAGCAACCATTACACCGATAATAATAATTGTACCCATGTATATGTAATCCTCCTTTAACGTATATGTCAATAGGCAGGCATCGAAACGTCCATAAGAGGAAATGCATTCCATGTTATGGAGTTTAGCCAATCCGGCCCTTACGGTCAGTTAAACTTCTTCTTGAATTATAGAAAGGAGTTTTACTGACCGTTAAACTGCGATAAATATAAGCTTATTATAGCCCAAAAAAGGATTGGTGTGAATGAAAAGTGTGGAGTTTTTTTTACAGCTTGGCTGCTGCTGTATATTTTTAAAAAATCCAATGGCCGGCTCTCTCATATAACTTCCCCATAAAAAGAACAAACCAAACTCTCAACAGATTTACGCATGTTCAATTGCCGGGGCGCATAGAGTATATTAATCGTCTCTGATAATGCGACAGGGGGAGGTCCTTATGGATATTCTAAAAAAAATTGAGATGTATCGACATGAAGAGGAAAAGCTTAAATGGGAAGGGACTTTTGGAGAGTATTTAGAAATAATTAAAGAGAAGCCATGGGTTGCCCAGTCAGCACATTCACGGGTATATAACATGATTAAAGATGCCGGTGTAGAAGAAGTGAAGGGGCAAAAACGATATCAGTTTTTCAGCAATCAGCTATTTGGCTTAGAAGAGGCACTTGAAAGACTCGTGGAGGAATATTTCCATCCGGCTGCCAAGCGCCTGGATGTACGAAAAAGGATACTTTTACTTATGGGACCAGTCAGTGGCGGTAAATCAACATTAGTGACAATGTTAAAAAGAGGTTTGGAGCAATATTCCCATTCTGATAGGGGAGCGGTCTATGCTATAAAGGGATGCCCTATGCATGAAGATCCGCTTCATTTAATCCCGCATCATCTCCGCAAGGACTTCCATGATGAATATGGAATCAGAATTGAAGGGAACTTATCGCCATTGAATAGTATGCGTCTGGAACAAGAGTATGGAGGCCGCATAGAGGATGTTATAATTGAGAGAGTTATTTTCTCTGAGGACCGCAGGGTAGGCATTGGAACTTTCAGCCCTTCGGATCCAAAATCTCAGGATATTGCTGATTTAACTGGCAGCATTGACTTTTCAACCATTGCTGAATACGGATCAGAATCTGATCCTCGAGCATATCGCTTCGATGGGGAGCTGAACAAGGCAAACCGCGGTATGATGGAATTCCAGGAAATGCTGAAATGCGATGAGAAATTCTTGTGGCATTTATTATCGCTAACACAGGAAGGCAATTTTAAAGCAGGGCGTTTTGCTTTAATTTCAGCTGATGAGCTTATTGTAGCGCACACGAATGAAACGGAGTACCGTTCGTTTATTTCAAACAAGAAAAATGAAGCACTGCATTCCAGGATAATCGTCATGCCGGTTCCTTATAATCTAAAAGTTTCAGAGGAAGAAAAGATTTACGATAAAATGATTCGCGAAAGTGATGTTGCCAATGTGCATATCGCTCCTCATACCTTGAGAGTTGCAGCAATGTTTACAATCTTAACCCGTATGAAGGATCCGAAAAAAGGCGATATTGATTTAGTGAAGAAGATGCGTTTGTATGATGGAGAAAGCGTAGAAGGCTATAACAGAGCGGACGTGGAGGAATTGAAAAAAGAGCATTCGGATGAGGGCATGAGCGGTATTGATCCGCGTTATGTTATTAACCGCATCTCGTCTACGATTATCCGCAAAAATATTACCAGCATTAATGCGCTTGATGTATTGCGTTCCCTCAAGGAAGGATTGGATCAGCATCCATCCATCACTCCGGAACTTAAAGAAAGATACCTGAACTTTATATCCCTTGCCCGTAAAGAGTATGATGATATTGCCAAAAAAGAAGTTCAGAAAGCGTTTGTCTACTCTTATGAAGAATCTGCGAAAACCCTTATGGAAAATTATCTGGATAATGTTGAGGCATATTGTAATAAAGCGAAGCTGCGCGATCCATTAACAGGCGAGGAAATCTCACCGGATGAAAAGCTTATGCGTTCCATCGAGGAGCAAATTGGCATTTCGGAAAATGCGAAAAAAGCGTTCAGAGAGGAAATCCTTATCCGAATTTCCGCTTATGCCAGAAAAGGGAAACGGTTTGATTATAATTCACATGATCGTCTTCGTGAAGCCATCCAGAAGAAGCTGTTTGCAGACCTAAAGGATGTAGTAAAGATTACAACATCCTCCAAAACACCTGATGAGCAGCAGCTGAAGAAAGTTAATGAGGTTGTAGCAAGATTAATTGATGAGCATGGTTATAACTCAACATCAGCAAATGAATTGCTGCGTTATGTTGGAAGCTTGCTGAATCGATAAATTTTAAGAAGCCTGGCAAAATGCTGCCAGGCTTTTTTTATGCAAATAGAATATTTGGTGGTATTTGAAAATAAATCTAAGAATCTGCAAATAAAATTTGCAAAAATATAGGGAAATCTGCAAATAAGTATTATTGACAGTTCGATTGAGTGTATAAACGAGTGTCATAACGGCCAAAAGAAGTCCTAATTCAGATGAAAAAGCAGTTCAACTTGGAAAACTGCTGTAAAAGCTGCCAAAAGACCGACTTTTTCTTCAAAAACCCAAATAAAAAAGAGGCTGCAGCGCCTCATGATCATTCTTCTTCAGCTTTTACTATGGAAGTGTCTCGTTTCACCTGACATTCGGGACAAACTGGCTTGTTTTCAATATAAGCAGCCCGGTCATATAGGGACAATTCACCGAACCAATCACAGCAAAGGAATTCACTCATAAAATCCCCCCTTTGGTAAAATCATATTTTGGCTTGGCTGTTTTTATGAGAGGCAGCAAAGGAAAAGTTTAAACAAGCCTGATGTGGGGAATATAATCACCAGAGGTGATATTCATGAAGAAGAAAGAATTGGACAAAGATTATACACCGAGAAACAGCTCAATGGCAGAGAATGTTGAAGAGATGAAAAATTTGGGCAATCAGATGGAAAACCTGCGCACCAATAAAGAATTAAAGGAAGATTATGATAAATACCCAGACCCTATACAAAATAAAAAGAAAGATAAAGACCTCCGCTAAAAAGCGGAGGTTTTCTTATTGTAAAATACATAGAACCCACTAAAGGCACTAACCCATTTATAAAAAGGGCTTGTCCAAAAGAGGTTACTAATGTCTTATTGTCAAAATTATTTGTAAATTATTTTGTCTTCTTGCATAAGATAGAGTAATAAACATTTCTTTTGCTGGAGCCTAAAAGGGTTTTGGATGCTGCCAGAATGGCAGGGAAATGAGTCTATGGATAGCAGGCAGACTGCAGATTTAGGGATGATGTATCTTTTTTGACACTCGCGATATTGTATGTTGGAAGGCTGGAATGTGTGAAAAAATTAAATTATTAAAGGAGGGGTTTAAATGACGAATGTCAATAACCATCAGTTTGTGATTTCCCAAGAAGATTGGTCCCTCCATCGCAAAGGCCATGATGACCAGCAGCGTCATCAGGATAAAGTTCAAGAAGCAATCCGCAACAATTTGCCTGATTTAATAACGGAAGAGAACATTGTAATGTCGAATGGACGGGAAGTAGTAAAAATACCAATTCGGTCATTGGACGAATACAAAATCCGTTATAACTATGATAAAAATAAACATGTCGGCCAAGGCGATGGAGATAGCCAGATTGGAGATGTAGTGGCACGCGATGGTTCCGGCAGCCAAAAAGGACCCGGAAAAGGGCAGGGAGCAGGCGACCAGGCAGGCGAGGATTATTTCGAAGCGGAAGTTTCATTAATGGAAATTGAAGAAGCACTTTTTAAACAGCTGGAATTGCCTAATTTAAAGAAAAAAGAACAGGATGAAAACCTGGTGGAAAACATTGAATTTAACGATATACGGAAAACAGGTCTTATGGGCAATATTGATAAAAAACGAACGATGATGTCGGCATTCAAAAGAAATGCGATGACCGGGAAGGCTGCATTCCACCCCATTTATAAGGAAGATCTGAAGTTCAAAACCTGGAATGAAATTGTAAAGCCCGACTCAAAAGCAGTTGTTCTTGCTATGATGGATACGAGCGGAAGTATGGGGATATGGGAAAAGTATATGGCCAGAAGCTTTTTCTTCTGGATGACCCGATTCCTGAGAACCAAGTATGAGACGGTAGAAATAGAGTTTATTGCCCACCATACGGAAGCAAAGGTGGTCTCAGAGGAGGATTTCTTCTCCAAGGGGGAAAGCGGTGGAACGATTTGCTCATCTGCGTACCGAAAAGCGCTTGAACTTATTGATACAAAATATAACCCGCGAAAGTATAATATTTATCCGTTCCATTTCTCTGATGGTGATAACCTGACCTCTGATAATGCCCGTTGTGTTAAGCTTGTAGAAGACCTTATGAAAGTGTCCAATATGTTTGGATACGGTGAGGTTAACCAGTATAACCGCCACTCGACCCTTATGTCCGCGTATAAAAACATCAAAAATGACGATTTTCGATATTATATCCTTAAGCAAAAAGCTGACGTATTCCACGCTATGAAGAGCTTTTTCAAACAGGAAGATGAAAAGAAGGTGTATGCGTAAAAAGAGGGGGAAACCTCTCTTTTTATTATTTTCGCAGAAAAAAGACCCCTAAATCGAGGCCCTAAAAAATGTGTCCATATGGCATTGAAAAAGACTTCTAGTCCGGAAAATACCTGCAGATGCTATACCAGCACGAGAATGCTATTTAATTTCCGTCATTTTGCCACCCCCTGGTTCGACGAATATATCCATTATTCGTAATATATTAGGGTGAAAAACTATTTACAGCTTGTCTTTGTTTAATCGGCCATCTGTGTCCAATTCAGCATTGGCCTTAATATCTACTTCTTCATGCTTTACTTTTTCGGTGATGGTCTCAGTATCCTGGACCTTTCTTTTCCCAATCACGATCTCTTCCGTCACCACTGGTTTTTTTTCTACATGGAGAATTTCTTCTTTCAGCGGCACACGGATGGTTTCTTCTTCATCTATGAGTGTTTGGGTGTCTGCAGTTGAGTTTGCCGGTTTACGCCGCTTAATAAAAGCTTCTTCATGCGAGACAGGAACATCAACGTTTTGCTGTTCCTCGACAACTTTTTTGGTAACCTCCACATCACCTGACTTTTCGGCCAGTTTTTTAATATCCAGTTGTTCTTCTTTTACCTTGAGCACCTCTTCACGGGCCGAGGCACTTTCCCGGTAGGCTTCAGCTCGTTCCTCTGTCTGCACCTGACTTTCATTCTGGGCAGAAGGGTATGTGCCATAGTGGTCGACGATTAAGACATACTTTCCATCGAAAACCATGCTGGCATACTCATCCAGGTCATGCTCATCAAATCTTGTTCCGTCTTTTTTATCAGGATCTATTCCTGAACTCGTTGCGGGGTCTTCACCCATAAATAGCGCTTTTACGGAGTCAAGGAAGCGCTGGTTGCCCAGTTCCTGGGATCCGACAATTTTTAGGTTTACACCATAATTGTCTGCAAAGCTATCAAGATTTGCTCCATCTTTTGAAACAATAACCAGGTTTTCTTTTTGGTACCCGTTGGACTCTGCTCTTTCAATTGCATCTTTGAGCTCATGCTGTGTATCATAACCGCCGATTAATATATTTTTCTTCATATTTTCTCACTCCTATAGTCTTGTTTTTTTCTTACTTTCCCGGAAGAGCGTCTCGGGAAACTCTATTAATAGATTAGGGAGCAAGGACGATACGAAAAATATTAATTTAGGCGGCTAAGCGAGAGCCTGAGCAGGCATGGTTTCCTGCATGAAACTATTTTTCCATGCAAGTAAAATATAAACGAATCCCGAATATTTAACAGGTACAAGCCGTATGAATTAATAAATCTAGGTGAATACAGTATGATAGTGATATCACTCTATTATCTGGAACTTGCTGCTGGAGGTGGATATATGGAGATTGAGAAGCTGGCTAAAAAGCTGAAAGTCCGAACCCCTGTTATATTAGGGAGTGAGCGGTTTTCGAAATTTGCCATTTTGCTTCCGCTGGTTGAAATGAATGATGAAATTCATGTTCTGTTTGAAGTGCGTTCGCTTAAAATGAGGAGGCAGCCTGGTGAGGTATGTTTTCCGGGAGGAAGAATTGATCCTGGCGACAGGGATGAAGAACATACTGCTATCCGTGAGACATCAGAGGAACTGGGTATTGGCGAAGGTAGCATCACAGATGTTTCTCCGTTAGATTACATGATTTCTCTTGGGCAAATCATCTATCCTTATGCAGGCATTATTAAAAACCCCAGTCAAATTGTGCCTAATCCTGCGGAAGTGGAGGAGATCTTTACTGTACCGCTTTCGTTTCTCAAGGAAGTAAAGCCGGAAACTTACCACGTGAATTTTAAGGTAGAGCCTGAAGAGAATTTTCCTTTCGACTTAATCGTTGGAGGCGAGAATTATAATTGGCAAACAAGGAAGATGGAAGAGGTATTTTACTATTTTGAGGACAAAGTTATTTGGGGACTCACAGCAAGGATTCTTAAGCATTTCCTTGAAATCATTTACGAAACCCCTAGTGAGAATAATTAAAAATGAAAGCGTTTTATGAAAACTATTTTTAAAAAAGTGGTTGACGCGGCTCATTTAAATGTTTATGATTTATTTTATTAATTTAAATACTTAAAAACTTCTTATCAAGAGAGGCGGAGGGACTGACCCTATGAAGCCTCGGCAACCAGCATATATATGCCCGGTGCCAAATTCAGAGGAAATTTAATTTCCGAAGATGAGAAGGCGGAATGAATGGTACGTTAATTCAAACCCCTTCTTGTCTGTTATGGGCAGAAGGGGTTTTTTATGTTGATAAAGGCACATTATTAAAGCAGGGGGAATGCAATTATGTCAGCGATATCAGTAGGACTTTTGGGGTTTGGCACAGTAGGAAAAGGTGTTTATGAAACAATAAACAAACATCAGGGACGGCTTAAAGCAATACTTGGAAAAGAAGTGAAAGTCACTGCCATTCTTGTAAAGAATGTAGATAAGCATGCTTTACCTGAAAAGGACGTACTTCTAACTGATGATTTTCAAAAAATAATTGATCTTCCAAAGCTTGATGTAGTGATTGATGCGATTGTTGGGAAGGAGCCGGGCTATACATATTTACGTCAGGCTATTACAAGAGGCTGCCATGTGATAACAGCAAATAAAGAAATGTTTGCGCATCATGGAAGTGAATTAAAAGTGCTGGCAAAAGAGCATAATGTTTCATTGGGCTTTGAAGCAACGGTAGGAGGCGGGATTCCCATTATCCAGACTCTCAAGCAGCTGCTTAATGCAAATAAAATTGAGAGGATTGAAGGCATCCTAAATGGCACCTCCAATTTTATTCTAACAAGTATGCGCGAAGAAAAGCTTTCATTTGAAGCCGCGTTAAAAATCGCCCAGGAAAAAGGGTACGCAGAAGCAGACCCTGAAAACGACATCGAAGGATACGATGCTTTTTATAAAGCCGTCGTCCTGAGTGAACTTGTATTCGGGAAGGCGCCGGAGTGGGAGAAATCAACAAGGATAGGCATTACCGATATTTCAATTGAGCAAATTAATATTGCTTCTTCCCTGGGCTTAAGGTTTAAGCATGTGGCTTCTCTTGAGAAGGAAAAAAGTGCAGTCCAATGTACAGTGAAGCCCGTATTGGTTGGAGAGTCCCATCCGTTGTACAGGGTTGAAGGGGTACAAAACGCGGTTTCAATTGATGCAGATATTGTGGGGAATATAAGCCTCCAAGGGCCTGGAGCGGGAATGTTTCCAACAGCGAGTGCCATCATAGAGGACTTGATTCATCTTGGTACAAATGATTTCCCAGCTGTCTTTGAAGAATTTAATGCTGAAGGAATAGATGCGGGCTTGCCTATTTGGGCATTGTTCGGTGGAGCGGACAAAGCAGAATTGCCTGAAGACTTTGATATCCTTGGAAGAGTTTCAGCGGATGCGGTGATTGTAAAGGCCTCAGAGGCAGCTGTAGCCTCATTGGAGGATAACACTGTAGTTGCTTACCAAATACTTGGAGATCATGGCTTTGTGGAAATACTGGCAGAATTGCAGCCAGTATAAGAAGTGAAGTCTATAAAAAAAAAACAGGAGGAGCAGCTTATGGGCTGCCCCTCCTGCATTATGCTTATAGAGATGGTGGATGTTATGCCTGCTGATTTTTCAATAAAGACTGATTTAGTCCGGAGTATAGATCCTTCACATGAACCGTCACTATCTTGGCGCCAATCTGGACATGGACCATATTATCAAAAACAGCTGTTACCAGGCCGTTTAATGACACATTCGTACCAATATTTAAATCCTTATCAGCAACTTTCACGTTCTTCTTATCTGCCATCGTAACACCATCCCATTCCATTTTATTAATAATCATTCATACAAAGAATATTGCCTTTTTATAGTAAAATAAACGCTCAAATGAAAAAAGTCCAGTAAAAAAGCCTGGTTTTTTATCGACAAATTCCTTTAGGTACCAGGTACCTGTCGAATTTTCTTTAACGGAAGACAGATGATGGCACATTAAACTGGTTCCATAAGAAGATGATAAACAGGATGGACAGGATCCAGGCTGCTACGGGCCGTTTGTGGTGAACTATAAGAATGGTAAACATGGTTGTGTTAAAAAAGATAGACCACTTTAAGCTCCATCCATTAGAGTATTTAATCAGGTTTAATTTAATGTCAATGATTTCATTAACAGTATAGAGGAGAACCCAGCCTGCAATGTAAAGGATCTTCTTAAATAAGCTGCGGTTTTTGGGGAATCTGTATAAAAAAATGAGAATGGTGGCTGGGTATTTAACGGCCATGATGGAAAAAGTGACATGAGTGTTGGTCAGGTGGACTTGCTCATCAAATCCCTGTGGATTATATCTCCACATTGGATAGTGGTCAGATAACAAATATAAATAAAGAAAGTCCCCCAAGATGAAGAAAAGCAGGGTGGGATAATAATTTCTCCAGTTTCTCCAGTCTCCCCATTTCCATAAAGCAAAAAACCATACAAAAGCATAGAGCGCATTCAATCGATTCATCCCCTTACCAGTACACAAACCTGTTATTCCTATATTATCCAAGTGAAATAAGTTTTAAAAAAAATAAAATAGGACTTTAGTTTGTTTTTTTCAGTGATTTTCCCTTAATCCGAAATTGGTCCTAACTTACAGGAATGAATTTGCGAGGAAAGGGGTATGGATAGTTCATAAATATAGCTTACAAAAAGGATGATATACTGCACATGAATATGCCTCTTGCCATAGGGCTAATATTTCTTGTCCTATTTATAACTGCTCTGATCGGGATAAAAATCCTAAGGATACCTGATATTGTTATTTATATTATTTTAGGAGCCGGAATCGGCTTTTTCGGATATTTCCAGGATACAAAGGTAATTGAGGTTGCTGGAGAGATAGGTCTAATCCTGCTATTCTTCCTGCTTGGAATGAAATTCTCTGTTCGTGAATTAAGAAAAAATGGGAATAAAGTTTGGAAACCAGGTCTTTTGGATGTCCTGCTTGGTGTGGGTGTGACAACAGCAATTGCCTATATTGCTGGCCAAAACTTATTTGTATCGCTGTTAATCGGAGGAATTGTATATGCTACAAGCTCCTCTATTACGGTTAAGCTGCTGGAAAGCAAAGGTCGCCTTGACAATAAGGATTCCGAATATATACTTTCCCTTTTAATTTTTGAGGATCTAATTGCGCCTATCCTGGTGACAGTTTTAATTGGATTAAGCGGAGAAAGCTTTTCATTTGTAGATTTTCTTTTAATCTTTCTTAAAGTAGCCCTCTTAGCCGGAATTGCTATATGGATGAGCAGAATTGTTCTTCATAAAGCCCAGCATTGGATGAAAAAGGTTGCGAATGAAGATTCGTTTTTAATTTTAGTATTGGGAGTAGCGATTACTTATGGAGGATTCGCTGTATTCCTTGGGCTTTCAGAGGTAATTGGCGCTTTTCTAGCTGGAATCATGCTTGCCGGAACGGTCGTAAAGGTCAAAGTGGAAGAAGTCGTTTTTCCAGTCAGGAACCTCTTTCTCCCATTCTTCTTCCTTAACTTTGGTCTTTCACTTGAGTTTAAAGAAGATATACCCTCAATTGGACTCCTGGGTGTGATCGTCTTATGGTCAATCATCCATAAGCTGGCTGTTGGTTATTTCGGAGGACAATGGTATGGACTATCTAAAACGGATTCCCTCAAGTCGGGATTTTCAATGGCCTCAAGGGGGGAATTCTCTGTTATTATTGCAGGATTGGCAACAGGAGGACTAAAGGTATTTGCTGGTGCTTATATCTTAATTGCTGCTTTAATCGGCATGCTGCTGTTTCAACTGGCCCCCCGTATTCAGAAATGGCTGAGTAAAAAACAGGAGAAACAAGCATAAAACCGGAAGAGCCGCTCCTTTCTAATGGAATAGGAGCGGCTCTTCCGGTTTATTTTTATCATCTTTCAATGAAATATGAAGTTCTTTTTTCTTATTTACAGCAGCATAAAATACATCCTCAAGATTTTTAATCTGCTTTTTTAATAATTCCCGCTTAAGCCACTCTTCGCTAATGTTTTCCCGCCGCATGACATTTCTATAAAGAATACCGTCTACAATGATGGGGAGCTCCCAGCTGCTTTCTCTAATAGGAGAAGAGAAATGCTCTACCCGGGCTGTTTCTTTTTGCGGCAGTAATTTGACAGTGAGCTCCCCATTGGGCTCAACCATGGCAAAGTCAACATCTTTTATATTAAACACATTTTTCTCACGCAGCATCCGCAGCACATTATCAATCGAATATTTTATGGTTTCCATATTCTTGACGAGAAACTGCCCTTTGTAAATGACGATAGTTGGCTCAAATGTGACCAATTTCCCAAACTTTCTATTTTTAATCTTCAAATAGGAAACAAGCATTTGCAGTGAGGCAATGCCAATAACTGCGAACATGGTGAAGAGGTGATTAACCTTTGGTTCTGCTATGTCGGCGCCAACAACAGATCCCAGGGTAAGGATAACTAAAAAATCAAAGACCGGCAGTTCACCTATGGATCTTTTTCCCATAATTAATGTGACAGCTAATAATAACGGCAAAATCGTATAGATCCTTCCAAGGACCTTCATTAAATCAATAAATGCATCCATCACGGCACCCCTTAAAAATTTTCTTTTTCAGACATTGTTGGTTAAGATTTTTTTTACTCAGGGAGTTTTATAAAAATGATGAAGTTATTGAAAAAGTTCTTCAACATTGGCAAATTAACCCTTCTTTCTATGCCGTGATACGAAAGGATTGCCGGTAATCCAAAATCTCCAAGGATAATCCTTAGCTTCGCCGGAGTTGTCGATCCCAATCCGTTTTCCGCAGGAGATATCCTGTGGAGTGGTTCCTTTTGCAATCAGAAGAGGAGGCTCGGAAAAGCTGCTGCCATAGTCTCCCATGGTAATTCCTAGAGCTTTCGTCAATTTTCCCGGTCCGTTTGTGAGATTCTTAGGGATTTCTATGTTTCTCCTTTGTTTCATAAGTTCAATCCCATCAACGGGCTGGACTGCCCTAATTAGAATGGCTTCAGGCTTTTCAATGGGGCCACTGACGACATTCACCAAACAGTGAGTATGCATGACATATGTATAGGCAACTCCAGCCTCGCTGAACATTATTTCAGTCCGCTTTGTTCTCCGGTTTCCAAAGCTGTGTGCTGCCCGGTCTTCCGGCCCCATATATGCCTCTGTTTCAACGATATAGCCTGAAGTAAGTCCTTCTTCTGTTTCTTTTATTAAAAGGCAGCCCAAGAGAGCTTCAGCCAATTTTAGTGTGGGCTGCTGAAAGAAAGCTTTTGGAAGTGAAGTATATGGAATATGGTTTTTAAGGTGTTTATCGGGCATGAATATCTCTCCAAACTCGTTTTTCTCTGGAAGAATGAAACTGTAAAAAAGCATTTGTGTGCAAAAGGGAAATCTTTTCATTGAACCTATTTTTTAATGGAGTGAAGCTTAATATGCTGCACCCTTTTTCATATGCTATTACCCTGTGCCATTTTTTCATAATCATACAAATGTAAGGTGAATACTTTTGTTAAGTTAAATAGCCTGAAGTATAATAGCAAAAGCAAATACATAACAGGATGTGTAATGACATGAATAAAAAAATTGGGTTTATCGGATGCGGGAAAATGGCACAGGCTATCATTGGCGGAATTATAAAATCCAAATTGCTTATTCCAGGGCAGATTATAGCCACTGCCAATACAAAGGAGACACTCGCTGATGTTAAAAATAGGCTGGGCATTGAGATAAGCCTTACCAATAAACATGCAGCAGTTGAGGCGGATATTTTATTTCTGGCTGTAAAGCCTGATCTCCATATTGAAGTAATTAAAGAAATCAAGGATAGTATTAAGCCGGGTGCAATCATTATAACAATTGCTGCAGGCATCAGCCTGGACTATTTGGAAAGAGCTTTTGGCCAAAAGATAAAGGCGATCCGCTCCATGCCAAACACTCCATCGTTGGTTGGAGAAGGAATGAGTGCGATTGCAGCGAATAAATTAGTATCCGCAGAGGATCTTGAAGTGGTTATACAAATTTTCTCAAGCATAGGAAGAGCAGAAGTGATGGATGAAAAAATGATGGATGCCATTCCAGCAATCAGCGGCTCCTCGCCAGCCTATGTTTACATGTTTATTGAGGCTTTGGCTGATGGGGGTGTAAGGGCGGGGGTGCCTAGGGAACAATCCTATCAGCTGGCCGCGCAGGCTGTTTTGGGGGCTGCTAAAATGGTGCTGGAAACGGGGAAGCATCCCGCAGAATTAAAGGACCAGGTCTGCACTCCAGGCGGGGCAACGATTGAAGCAATAGCCAAACTGGAGAAGAAGGGATTCCGTGCTGCTGTCCTATCTGCAATGGAAGAATGTTACGATAAAACAAAGGCTCTCTCGGATAATAAGAAATAGAAAGAGGATTAGAATGTTAGATATACGTCCCGAAAAACCAAGTGAATTTGAGAAGATTTTGGAGATAAACAATTTGGCATTTGGCCAGGAAAACGAAGGGAAGCTTGTTAGTCTGATACGAACATCCCCGCATTTTATCCCGACACTATCCTTAGTTGCGGAGAAGGATGGGGAACTATCAGGGCATATTTTATTTAGTGAGGTAATGATTGAGACTTCACAGGGGACTACTGTAAACACTATTGGACTCGCCCCGATGGCAGTAAAGCCTGATTTTCAAAATCAGGGTATTGGCTCAGCTTTAGTAAATGCAGGCCTCGAAAGGTGCAAAGAACTGGGATACGGCCATGTTGTCGTATTAGGCCATCCGGAATTCTATCCCAGATTCGGTTTTGAGCCGTCTGTAAAATTTGGTATAAAGCCGCCATTTCCTGTCCCTGAGAATGTCTTCATGGCTCTCGAGTTAACAAAGGGGGCACTAAGTGGTATAGAGGGAGCGGTTAGATATCCCCCGGCATTTAGTGAAGTTTCTTAGGATTTTACTATGCAGTTGACTCAAAAACCCGGCATGAATTTACATGCCGGGTTTCTTTAGGTCATGAGCGGAAGCCGAATGGTGAATTGGGTTCCTTTATTCACTTTGCTTTCAGCTTTTATTGTACCGTCCATACTTTCAATAATTCTGTAAACTACCATCATTCCGAGACCTGTCCCTTTTCCTTCTTTTGTTGAAAAATATGGCTCACCGAGTCTCTTAAGCTGTTCAGGAGTCATGCCTAATCCTGTATCCGCTATTTGGAGAATCAGGTTCTTTTCGTTTTCGTTCGAGGTAATATGCAAGATGCCACCATCTGGCATTGCTTCTATGCCGTTTTTTAAGAGATTGAGCAAGCATTGCTGAAATTTTGCTGAATCTCCTTTTATGTATAATTGCTCCTGCAAGCTTTCAATCACTTCTACTGAATAATGATTGGCGTATGGAGTGATTAAATCAATAGCCTTCCGAACCTCTACTTGTACAGACAGCTTCACCATTTCGTTTAGATGGGGTTTGGCAAATGTTAAGTAATCGCTAATTATACTCTCTGCCCGGTCCAGCTCCTCTAAAGCTGTTTCCAGGTAGTAAGCACGTTTAGCTTCATCGATAGCAGGGTCCTTTAAAAGCTGCAAAAAACCGCGGGTTACTGTCATGGGGTTCCTGACTTCGTGGCTGATACTTGCGGCAAGCTGGGAGACCACCTCCATTTTTTCATTTTTCATTAAAGCCGTATCCAAATGGTAGTTTTCAATAATCAGTTCGGCGGTGTATGCAATCATAAGCGTACCGATTGTTTGAGTAATAAAAAAGAGCAGCATAAAGGATATATCAATCTTAAAGTTTAAGACAACTTCCGGGATTAGAAGAGAAATCACTGAAAAAACAGCAGACAAAGATGTCACCATTATTAGTTTTTCCGCCAGCATAAGCTTTCGGTAGCGCTTAGACAGCATAAATGCAGCAAATGTAACCATAGCCATGATTATGATTGTATTAACAATACCTATACCGCCAAAGGGCAGCCGCACGCCCATAACGAGAATAAACAATAATAAACTAAGCTTAGGCCCGCCGTACAATCCGCCAAGAAGCACAGGAATTAATCTAAGATCAAAAATAAATTGTCCGCCTATATTTATAGAGAATAGCATACATAATATTGCCGCGACGGAAACCAATATAAAAATTAGTATTTTTTGATATTTAACAAACAATGAGTTCAGCCTGTCTACTACAATAAGCTGGAAAAATAATAAAACCATAAATAAAAGAAGGAGGTTAAGCAGTAAATCCTTCATTGTAATAACCCTTCCTTTTCGATAGGAATTGTACATTTGCCGTAGCTTTGTACCTATTTTATCGGAATTGCAGCGAATCGACTATTCACAATCATAGACAAATTTCGACAATGTTTCATCTATACATTTAATTTTTAGTTAATTAGTGAGAAGAGATGGAAGAAAAGTCCCGGGATATTAAAAATAAAGGGTCTATTCGAAAAGGTTGTTGCTTTTAAATAGATTTGTGAATAAAAAATTAGTTTGCGAAAACAGCCAAAATAAAAGAACCTTCTCCTTTCCAACAGAATATAATTAAAAGACCAGCAAATGAAGAAAAAAATACCTTTTAATCCGACTTGACGCATAGGAATACATGTATTATAGTTAGTCATTATAAAAATAATAACTTTTTAGGGGGATCATATCCAATGACTACAGGTCTTTTGGTTTTAAATATTGCTATTATGCTATTGCTTATATCCGGCTTATTTTATATGCAAAAAAAGCATATTTCGTTTTCAAAGCGGGTGTTTACTGCATTGGGATTAGGAATTTTGTTTGGTTTTGCACTTCAGCTAATCTATGGTGCAGGATCAGAAATTATTGCAAATTCGGCTGACTGGTTTAATTTAGTCGGCGGAGGTTATGTTAAATTCCTGCAGATGATTGTTATGCCGCTTGTTTTCATTTCAATTCTGGCAGCTTTTACGAAACTTAAATTAACGAATAATATCGGGAAAATCAGTGTGCTTATTCTTGGGTTGCTGGTGGGTACAACAGCAGTTGCTGCTGCTGTCGGGATTGCAACAGCTGTTGGGTTCGATTTGGAGGCAGTCCAAATAAGCGGAGGCGATGCTGAGACAGCCCGCGGAGAACAGCTTGAAGAAAAATTTCAGGGTATTGAAGGAAGAACCTTCCCGCAGCAAATGCTTGATTTACTTCCTGCCAACCCATTTCTTGATTTTACAGGAGCACGTCCAACATCCACGATTTCTGTGGTCATCTTTGCAGCCTTTTTAGGAATTGCGTATGTAGGTGCCAGAAGGAAAGCACCGGAGCAAGCTGAGCTTTTCGCAAAAATCGTAGATGCTTTCTATGCCATCATCATGCGTGTGGTTACAATAATTTTGCGCTTAACTCCGTATGGTGTTCTGGCGATTATGACTAAAACAGTCGCAATGAGTGACTTTGACTCTATTTTGAATTTGGGGAAATTTGTTGTCGCCTCTTATGTTGCGCTTGGAATCATGTTCCTGATTCACTTGCTGCTTTTGACTATGAGTGGCTTGAACCCTATAACTTATATGAAAAAGGCGTTTCCGGTATTAACCTTCGCCTTTACTTCAAGAACAAGCGCAGGTGCATTGCCTTTAAATATTAAAACCCAAAAATCTTTGGGTGTTCCTGAAGGGATTGCCAATTTTGCAGGTTCATTCGGACTTTCCATCGGACAAAATGGATGTGCGGGTATTTATCCGGCTATGCTGGCTGTTATGATTGCGCCAACGGTTGGAATTAATCCACTGTCACCAGGATTTATTTTCACTGTCATTCTCATCGTAGCCATTAGCTCCTTTGGTGTGGCAGGTGTCGGCGGCGGTGCAACATTCGCAGCAATTCTTGTATTGTCTGCATTAGACCTTCCCATAGCACTTGCCGGTTTACTGATCTCGATTGAACCGTTAATCGACATGGGCCGTACAGCCGTAAACGTAAGCGGATCGATGACATCTGGAATCCTTACCAGCCGAATTACCGGTGAAATCGACGGAAATATTTATAGCGATATGAATAATAAAATAGAAGCGGAAGCATAAAGAAAAAACGACAGGTACCTGGTACCTGTCGTTTTTTCTTTTAAAGCGGTTCGGATTTTTTAATGACCGTTAAAGATGTCATGGCCCCTACGAACATAATAGTGATAAAGGAATAAAGGAATTTTTCCATTCCGACAATTTTTAATCCGCTTAAAATGACTAGTCCGTCTATCGCGAAAATTAATGCTCCAATGTTGATAGGAATAAGCTTTGTCATCAGCTGGGCTAGTAAATCCGTTCCCCCGGTGCTGGTTTCATAGCGGAGCATAAGCCCAATTCCGAAACCAACCAGGCATCCTCCTATAATAGCGCTTGGAAGTACAGCGAGATCAAAGCGTCCCCGCAAATACGAAAGAAGATCAATGGTAAGCGATGAAATGAGGAGGCCGTGAAGACTATAATAAAAATATTTTTTCTCGTAAAACCAAGCAAGAACATATAAGGGAATGCTTAAAACAATCATACTCAAACCTGTGGGCAGCTCGTAATAGTAATGGAGAATCAGCCCTATGCCAATAATGCCGCCATCGAGCAAATGATGTGGCACCAGGAACCCATTAATGCCAATGCCCAATAAAAAACTTCCTAATAAAATCGCAATCAGCTTTTCGAAAATAAGCCATCACCCTAACTTGTCCTATCTTTATTATTAGACTATGAGGCGATGCTGGCAAAATAGAAGTGCGGAGTGTTTTAAATACTAAAAAAGCTTATCCAAATGGACAAGCTTTTTAAAATATTGAGTGCATGAATTAATGAGGCAAAAACGCAAGCTGGTAAAAGAATAACACGGCGAATAAATACACAAGCGGGTGAACTTCACGCCATTTTCCTTTTACTACTTTCATTAGCGGATAGGCGATAAATCCAAGCGCAATTCCTGTAGCGATGCTTGATGTCAGCGGCATGCTTAAAATAATAAGGAATGCTGGGAATGCTTCGTCAAGTTCATTCCAGCGGATGTGCGAGATGCTTCCCATCATCAGGCTTCCAACGATAATCAGGGCAGGTGCCGTGATAGCTGCAAGTCCAGATACCGAACCGACTAAAGGGCCAAAGAAAGCTGAAAGAAGGAATAAGCCTGCTACAGTCAAAGTAGTTAATCCGGTTCTTCCGCCGGCAGAAACACCTGTAGAGGATTCAATATAAGCAGAAGTCGGGCTCGTACCAAACATGGCGCCAACAGAAGTAGCAATGGAGTCCGATAACAATGCTTCACGTGCTCTAGGCATTGTTTTACCTTTCATTAAACCTGCCTGTTGGGCAACTCCAATCATCGTCCCTGTCGTATCAAAAATAGTTACAAGGAGGAATGAGAAAACAACTGCATACAAACTATGCTGGATGACATCCCCTATGGCTTCAAAAGGATTTAAAATAATGATTCCATCCGGAAGAGTTGGGAGTGATACAAAGCCCTGATCAAAAGAAAGATGCCCGGTAAAATACGCAACCACACCAGTAATGATCATTCCAAAAAACAGAGCCCCATTAATGCCGAGAGTCATTAATATCAATGTAGCAGCAAGTCCGACCAAAGCGAGAATGGCTTGGGGAGAATGCAGGTCGCCAAGCGCCACAAGATTAGTTGGATGGCTTGTAATCAGCCCGGTTAGACGCAAACCGATAAAGGCTATAAATAATCCAATTCCGGCTGTAATTCCGTGCTTTAAATTATCCGGGATGGCGATTATTAATTTCTCCCGGAAAGGAGTGAGTGATAAGATAATAAAAATAATACCCGCAATAAATACAGCAGAAAAAGCTGTCATATAATCAATATTCCCATGCGTGCCAACTACTGAGTAGGCAAAGTAAGCATTCAGGCCCATTCCTGGTGCAATGGCAATTGGATAGTTTGCAAATAAAGCCATCCAAAGAGTACCGACAACGGTCGCAATAATGGTCGCTGAAAATACTTGTTCAAATGGAACACCGGCATCAGATAAAATAACAGGATTTACAACGACTATATAAACCATTGTTAAAAAGGTTGTGATCCCAGCGAGAACCTCGGTCTTCACATTTGTTTGATTTTCTTTTAATTTGAACATATAAAGTCCTCCATAAAGTAAAACTTCTTTTTTACATGTATCGCATGTCAGAAACACGAACGTTAAAAAGCACAACTTATATAATATTCGTTTTTGTTCTGTATTTCAAGTGCTTAATAACTATTATTTATTTAATGAGCTTTATTCATTCCTCAGCAGCTATAAGGTATATCTTCCTATAGAGCGCCATATCTTCCCACTACGGCCTCTTGGCTCATAGAAATGAACTGGAAATTCACCTAAATATTTAAATATTCCTGTAATCAATCTTGGTGTCTACGGGAAAGCAGGACATAAGTGGACTGAACGGGTTTATAAGCCATATACATTTAACATTTTGCCTGAACTTATTAGAAAGCTAACAAAGAGGATTCTTTAAAAAAAGCTCTTTTCTAAAGGCTGCTTTAACATAGATTGTTGTTTTTTTTCTTATTAATTCAGCCCGTTGATTTCCGCTGCGGGGACGGAGCGAACCCGCGGGGAGGAAACGGGAGCTCCTCGGCTTCACCTGTCCCGCTCCTGAGCGGGACAGGTGAGACCCCACGTTTGCTGCACGGCGAGGATGCTCACCGGCCGCACGCGATTTGCTGAGTATCCTGAAGCCTGTCCTCACTGTAAAAAAACAACAAATTTTGCAACAGCATCCTAATATAATATAAAGTGCTGAGAAGCAGACAATGTTTCTCGGCTCTTTTGCTACTAAAGGAAACTTTAAAAGGAAATCAGCGTCTAATCTTAGTAAACTAAATCCAGACGGAGTGATAGAATGATTAAAGCAGTAATATTTGATTTTGACGGTACGATCGTAGATACAGAGTCTTTGTGGTTTGAGGTGTTTAAAGCTGTTCTGTCTGAGGACTATGGATTTGATCTCAAGCTGGAGGAGTTTGCGAAGTGCATTGGCACCACAGATGATATCCTTTTTGATTATCTTGACAGCATGCATGGAATTTCCATCGACCGCAATTCGGTACAGGAGAAAACCGAAAAAGTCTTTCAAAGTCAGAGAGAGATACTGACTTTAAGAGAAGGGGTTCAGGAGCTTATAGAAAAGTTTGCCGAAAGAGGTCTTCAGCTGGGAGTCGCATCTAGTTCAGGCAGAGAGTGGGTACTTCATTTCCTTAAGGAGTTTGGGATTGAAAGTTATTTTCCGGTTATCAAAACAAAAGAGGATGTCGAAAAGGTAAAACCGGATCCTGCCTTGTACATAAAGGCACTTGAGGAAATGGGTGTAAAGCCTGAAGAAGCAATTGCTATTGAAGATTCGGCCAATGGATCGATCGCTGCCATAAAGGCGGGAATGTCCTGTGTAGCAGTGCCGAATGATGTCACGGCTTTTCTTGCTTTTCATGAAAAGGTACTGAGATATAAAACTTTTTCAGAAACGTCTTTTGAAGAGCTGATAAAATAACAGGGCAGGGGAAAGACCCCCTGCTGTATTATATCCTCTTAACAGAAATGGCATTCCGCATTTTGTGGAGTGCTTTTTTTCCTTCTTCCTTTCTTGCCATCATGACATTTACATAAAGGGCATCAATGATGCTTAGCTGGGCAATCCGGGAAGAAAGAGCTTCCGAGCGGTAATCTGTTTCCTCAGCCACTGTATAAAGCGAGATATCCACCTTTTGACTGAGCGGTGATTTAGCAAAGTTCGTTATGGCGATAGTCTTCACTTTATTTTCCTTGGCGACATTTAGCACCTGGATGACATCCTTTGTTGTTCCGGAGTGGGAAATAAAGACAGCAACATCATCCGCATCTAGCTGCGAGGCGGACATTAATTGCATATGGGAATCGCTGTTCGCCAACACGGTAATTCCGGTCCTGATAAATTTGTGGTAAGCATCCATGGCTATGATGCTTGAGCCGCCGCTCCCGAAAAATTCCACTTTATTGGCATTCAATAACATTTCTACTGCCTCTTCAAAAGCTCCACCGCCAAGGATCTGCAGGGTATCTTCAAGGGTTTTAATATTGGAGCGGAACACCTTCTCAGAAACAGTCAGCACCTCATCATTCTCATTAATGGTTTCATGGATGTCTTTGATTGGCGTTACAATTTCCGATGCCAGTGCTATTTTAAGAGCTTGATAGCCTTTAAATCCAATTCGCTTGCAAAAACGAAACACTGTTGAGTCAGCAATGCCAAGATCATCTGCAAGCTGGTTGATCGAGCTGTGCACTATTTTTTCAGGGTGTTCGAGTATATAATCAGCAATCTTTTTTTCTTTATCGCTGAATTTTGCATAATGAGTTTTAATTCGGGCAAAACAATACAGATTGTCATGAACCATATGGGCAGCTCCCTAGAATAAATTTTTATGAAATAATTTTCGTTAGTAAAGATCAGTCATTAATATAGCGTTTAAAAAGAATGTACTGATCGATTAGTGCTGATAATTCAGTAAAGCGCTTTCTAAACTCTAATTCTATTATAAAAGAAAAATATTTTTTTGAAAACGATTGCAAATAGAAAAATATTTTGTATAATGAAATCACAAATGAAAAAAATTTTCTTCATCCAGGAGGCTTTTATGCAAGTAGGAATGATTGGTCTTGGAAAAATGGGTTACAACTTATCCCTAAATTTAAAGGATCATGGGCATGAAGTAGTAGCTTTTGATAAAGACAGCAGTTTAAGCGAAAAGATTTCCGCTGAAGGTATTCAGGGAGTTTCATCAGTCAGTGAATTGGTAAGCAGCCTTTCTAAGCCGCGTGTCTTATGGCTGATGGTACCTGCAGGCAATATAACAGAGGCAGTCATTGAGGAGACATCTGCACTGCTTGAAGAGGGAGATATCCTGATTGACGGTGGAAACTCCAATTATAAGGAAACATTGCGCCGGGCGGAAATGCTGCAGGCAAAAGGAATTTACTTCTTTGATTGCGGAACAAGCGGCGGCATGGAAGGCGCACGCAATGGTGCCTGCACCATGATTGGCGGAGATGCAGAAGTATTCAAAACGATTGAGCCGATCTTTAAGGATATTACCATTGAAAATGGTTATTTATATGCTGGAAGAGCTGGAAGCGGCCATTTTCTAAAAATGGTACATAACGGAATCGAGTATGGTATGATGCAGGCCATTGCTGAAGGTTTTGAAATCCTTGAGAAGAGTCCGTTTGATTATGATTATGAAAAAGTCGCCAAAGTCTGGAATAATGGTTCTGTCATTCGCTCATGGTTAATGGAATTAACAGAGAATGCTTTTTCAAAGGATGCAAAGCTTGATGGCTTAAAAGGCGTTATGCATTCATCCGGTGAAGGGAAATGGACAGTTGAAACTGCGCTGGATCTGCAAACAGCTGCTCCGGTTATTGCGATGTCCCTAATGATGCGCTACCGCTCACTGGAAGAAGACACTTTCTCAGGTAAGGTAGTAGCTGCCCTAAGAAATGAATTTGGCGGGCATGCAGTAGAAAAAAAATAATTCTAAGGGGACTGGGAGAGCCGCCTGAAAGAGGCTGGTTTTCCAGGACTCCGCTAAATAAAAGCTTCAAACTCTATTATTGCACAAAATGAAAACGCTTTAACTATCTAAGGGGGAAATAAAATGTCAGGCTCAATGTTGATTTTAGTAGCGATGGCTGGTATCTTTACGCTATTGTTCCTAGTTATGAAAACAAAGCTTCATGCTTTTGTAGCTTTGCTGCTTGTGAGTTTGCTAGTTGGTATTGCTGCAGGAATGCCGCTTGGTGATGTTATACAGTCTGTACAAAATGGAATGGGCGGTACGCTTGGTTTCGTAGCAGTTGTCGTGGGTCTTGGTGCCATGTTTGGCCGAATGCTAGAAGTTTCTGGCGGTGCTGAAAGACTTGCACAGACAATGATTAAGAAATTCGGTGAGGACAAGGCACAATGGGCGCTAGGTATTACAGGTTTTATCGTAGCAATCCCAGTTTTCTTTGATGTTGGTTTCATTATTCTTGTTCCGATTGTTTATGGACTGGCAAAGAAAACAGGTAAGTCATTGCTTTACTATGGTATTCCTCTTTTGGCCGGTTTGGCTGTCACGCATAGCTTCATCCCGCCGACTCCAGGACCGATTGCGGTTGCTGATTTAATTGGTGCAGATCTTGGCTGGGTTATCTTATTTGGTGTTATAGCCGGTATTCCTTCTATGATTATTGCCGGTCCTTTATTTGGAAGGTATATCGCGAAAAAAATTCATGTAACTGTGCCTGAATACATGCAAATTGAAGAAAAAGAGTATGATAAAGAGCTTCCAAGCTTTGGACTTATTGCGAGCATCATCTTTATTCCGCTTGTTCTTATTCTAGTAAACACAGTATCTGGCGTTCTATTGGAGGAAGGCAATGCGCTAAGATCGTTCTTTACATTTATGGGACATCCTTTTGTTGCTTTGACAATTGCTACATTATTGGCGTTCTATAGCCTTGGAACAAAACGAGGCTATACTCGCCAGGAAGTACAAGATATTGCAACAAAGTCTTTAGAGCCAGCTGGTATCATTATTCTTGTGACAGGTGCCGGCGGTGTGTTCAAACAGGTTTTAATTGATTCAGGTGTTGGACAGGTATTGGGAGATATGATGGCTGCTTCTGCGCTGCCTCCAATCTTACTGGCATTTTTAATTGCCACTTTCGTTCGTGTTGCACAAGGTTCAGCGACAGTAGCGATGGTTACAGCTGCTGGCCTGATTGCACCGCTGATTGAAACGATGGGACTCGAAGGACCAGTACTTGGACTAATTGTTATTTCAATTGCTGCTGGTGCAACGATTTTCTCTCACGTTAATGACTCAGGCTTCTGGCTTGTCAACCGTTACTTTGGCCTTGACGTAAAAGATACGCTGAAATCATGGACTGTAATGGAATCATTAATTGCTGTAGTCGGTTTTGCGACAGTATTTATACTTGGCTTCTTTATTGCCTAAAATATAATGTTAAGAAGGAAGGAGCGACTTAATATAGAGCTGCTTCCTTCTTCTATTATAATAATAGGGAAATTGCTGCTAAAATTAACAGTTGTCTAGCTTTTCTTTATGAAAGGAGATTATTCATCATGGCTGCGACTAAATACGTAATAGGTACTGATATAGGTACAACAAGCACAAAATCGGTTTTGTTTGATCATAAAGGGCAGGTCCTTGGAAAGTTTACAATCGGTTATCCCTTACATACACCTAATCCTTCCACGGCGGAACAGGAACCAGATGAGATTTTTCAGGCTGTCCTTGGAACTATTAAAGGATGCATGAAGGAGGCTAAAGTCAGCCCGGAGGAAGTTACTTGCGTGTCCTTCAGCTCAGCAATGCACAGTGTTATTGCTGTTGACTCAGAAGGACAGCCATTGACTAATAGCATCACTTGGGCTGATAACCGCAGTGCAAAATGGGCAGACAAGATTAAGCAGGAAATGAATGGCCATGAAATATACTTAAGGACCGGTACTCCGATTCATCCAATGTCGCCACTCTCAAAGCTGGTATGGCTGAAGAATGAACAGCAGGATCTTTTCCAGCGTGCTTATAAATTTATTTCCATTAAAGAGTATGTTTTTTACAAGTTGTTTGGAGAGTATATTGTTGATTATTCAATTGCTTCAGCAACCGGAATGTTCAACTTAGAAAAACTTGATTGGGACGAAGGAGCTTTGGAAGTTGCAGGAATATCAAATGAAAAACTTTCAAAGCCTGTTCCCACTACTTTTTCTGTAAAAGGAATGAAGGAAGAATACAGCAGGCTCTTGGGGCTGGATAAGAATACGCCTTTTATTGCAGGTGCCAGTGATGGTGTTCTTTCCAACTTGGGTGTTAATGCAATTGACCCAGGAGTTGTTGCAGTTACGATTGGAACAAGCGGTGCGATTCGTGCTGTGACTGATAAGCCGGTAACCGATCCGAAAGGCAGGATTTTCTGTTATGCCCTTACTGAAAAACACTGGGTTATTGGCGGACCTGTAAATAACGGCGGCATGCTTTTCCGCTGGGTCCGAGATGAGTTTGCCGCTTCAGAAGTAGAAACAGCAAAGCGGCTTGGGATCGATCCTTATGATGTCCTTACAAAAATAGCATCAGGTGTTGCACCAGGTTCTGATGGTCTAATATTCCATCCGTATATGACCGGAGAGCGTGCACCTTTATGGAATGCAAATGCAAGAGGATCTTTCTTCGGTCTAAGCCTTCACCATAAAAAAGAGCACATGATTCGCTCTGTTCTTGAAGGAGTTATTTATAATTTGTATACCGTTTTGCTTGCTTTGGAGGAGCTTACAGGTGAACCAAGGAGGATCCAGGCAACGGGCGGATTTGCGAGGTCAGAGCTGTGGCGCCAGATGATGGCGGATATTTTCAATCAGGAAGTTGTGGTTCCGGAAAGTTATGAAAGCTCATGCTTGGGAGCAGCAATTCTTGGGTTATACGCTTTAGGTGTGGTTGATGACCTGAATGTAGTCTCAGAAATGGTTGGTGCAACCTATAGCCATCAGCCAAAAGAAGAGAGTGCGAAAGTATATCGGGAGCTTATGCCGATTTATATCCGGTTATCCCGTCTCTTTGAAAACGAATATAAAAGCATAGCTGATTTTCAAACAAAATATCTGGGATAAAAGAAAGGAGCCTGCTGTTTTAGCACGGCTCCTTTTTGTATCTTTAGCCTTTAAGCCAACCGACAAAATCGTTTAACTGCTCCAGTGATATCAGATTATCATTACATTTTTGACTGTCCTGGCAGATGTAATTTCCCCTTTTTGTATAAGTTCCTAATTGAGATCCTTTCGTTTCAGACAGAAACATGCCGATCTCTTCAAACTTATTACAGATAGCACAGATTCCCTTTTTGCTTACAGGCTTAAAAGTTCCATGAAGACCTGACAATTTATCGTTTTGCTGGCTGATTATATACTTTCTGTTTGTGCCATTATCATTCCAGCCCAAATAGCTGATTTCCCGAAAATCGATATCTTCGAGTTCGGGCATTTTTAATTTTTTCGCCTTAGGGAACAGCTTTTTAATGGATTGGTCAGTTATAGGCTTAAAAGGAATGACATATCCTTTTATTTCGGCTAGAAATGCCTCTGCCTGTTCTCTTTCTTTTATCTCAATGACCGGATTAAGGAGGCGCTTTTGGTCTTCGTTGAGTTCTTCAAAAAGGCCAAAAATCTTGTCTGCAGAAAGAGATTTCAGCGCATTTAACACCCCTGTATCATTTACTGACGCATGGCCGTTAATCAGAACCTGTGCCTGGGATTTAATAAAATTGTATTGATCATTTCTGATGAAAGCTTCCACTATCAATCACTCCTAAATATGCAGCACCGAACATATCTCTTTCACTTTAAAAGGTTTTCCTAATATTGTAAATGTATAAATCGACTAGGAAATGAACTCGGCATATGAAAAAGCACTGAAATTCTTCAGTGCTTAAAAGGACTCTATCTCTTATAAACAATCTTTTTAATGGTTTCAATGGATAGGTAATATTCCTCCGATAATTGGCTGATGGTTTTACCGTTCTTGAAAGCATGTTTAATCGAACGATTTCTTTCATCCAAAGCTTTTCTTGCCCCGGAGCAGGAACCCCATTTACGGTGGTCCTTTTCGGACCTTGGAATATAAATAGCTTCACCCTGTACGTATTTTTGGATTTCCGCGATCAGGTTTTCAGGTAAAACAGCATTTGCCTTTACATAACTCATTTCTGCCAGCTCCTTATTATTTTGTATCTAAAAATCAATAAGGTGCAAAGCCGATATCAGAAATGGCATAGCTTGAATTGGCGATATAGTTCAATCAATTACCACCTCATGCAAAGTATCGCCAGCAATATCAGGCTTTGCATGAGACGCTGCAGTATCAGGCAATTCAATCATTGCCATCTCTATCACCTCCTAAAAAGTAGATTTTTCTACATTATAAAATAAACTATACAGCAATGTATATCACGGTTGAAATTCGACAAAATTCGGGTGGTGCCAGGTACCCATAATTAATTTGCTTGCCCAATGCAGAGTTTTCTGATAATATGTTTTTCTGCCCACGACTACGCTCATATATATTTCTCCATTGCGGCTGAAAAAATAAAGGAAGGAGAAACATATGCCATTTGAACATGAGCACCCCGATTTTCAACAGGAGATTCAGCGGCTGGAATTTACGAAACGTTATATTGACGTGGTGATTAAGACATCGGAATCCAGCAAAGACCAGTTTCAGGAGAACATGAAAGAAGCTTTTGAAGACGTTGATTGGCTTGAATCCAGTTTGAGTTATTCTTCTTTATTAACGAATGCCCGCTTTTTTGAAATGTCTAAGGATGAATTAGCCCAATTGAAAAAGGCCAGAAGAAAGCCATATTTTGCAAGGATTGATTTTCACAGGGAAGACCTTAATGAAAAAGAAATCTTATACATAGGAAAAACCTCTTTATATTCCCGTGAAAATCAAGAGCAGATTATTGTTGACTGGCGGTCCCCAATTGCCAATCTATACTATGAAGGCAGGCTTGGAGAGGTTCAGTATGATTCATATGAAGAAAGCTTTCATGGTCACCTTTCATTAAAGCGCCAATTTATGATTGAAGACGGGATTCTTGATGAAATCCGTGATATTGATTTAACCACAACAGATGAATTGCTTCAGGAATCTCTGTCAAAAAGCTCAAGCAACCGCCTCACAGAAATTATCTCGACGATTCAGGAAGAGCAGAACAAAATTATCCGCGCTGATTTAAATAAGCCGATCATTGTGCAGGGAGCGGCAGGAAGCGGAAAGACAACGATTGCTCTGCACAGGATAAGCTACTTCATTTATCAGTACAAAGAAAATTTCGCCCCCGAGCAGCTTATGATTCTCGCACCCAGCAGGCTCTTTATCGATTATATTTCAGAAGCACTCCCGGAACTTGGTGTAGAAAGAGTCCGCCAGACAACCTACCAGGAATATGTACAGGCTTGCCTGGGGGAGAAACTCGTGCTGGCTGAGGATAACAAATTAGTGAGGCTTCTTGAAAGGAATGACACCCAAGAAACACAGCTTGCTGCCTGGGCCTCGTCCATCAAAGGATCGCCTGTCTTTCAAGTCGTACTCAGCAATTACTTAAAGGATATTTATAAAAGTTTTTACCCAAAAGAGGATTTTACCGTAGATAAGTTCCGGCTGTTCAGCCATAAAAAATTCATCCAGCTTTTTAAGGATGATTATCAGTATCTTCCCCTTTATAGAAGGCTGGATAAGCTAAAAGCAGTACTTCAAAATGACCTGGCAAAGAAAAAGAAGAACATCATCAAAAAAATTGAAACCTATTATGATGAACGGATTGAACGGGCTCTCTACAGAGGGAAAGATCCGGAAAAAAGAAGGCAATATGTTTCAGAGGCCCTTGATAAAAAAGCAGACAGGCTTGAAGAAATAAAGAAGAGCATAAGAACCGCTGTGCCAAAATATATGAAGCAATTTAGGAAAAAAAGCCTGATCCGATATTATAAGGAGCTATTTGCGGACGCAGACCGCCTATCGAAGATGTCTGGAGGGAAACTTTCGGAAGAAGATGCAGGCTTGCTTTGCGAGTACAATCAGCAATTATTCAAGAAGAAGGTTTATGAGAGAGAAGACCTTGCATTAATGCTCTATTTACAGGAAAATCTTTTTGGCATCCCTAAAGAGCTCCGGGCAAAAAATATAGTTATCGATGAAGCGCAGGACTATAGCTTTATGGAGCTTCTTTCTTTAAAAAAAGCGCTGGATACTGATATGTTTACACTTGTCGGGGATCTGGCACAGGGAATCCACTCATACAGGGGACTAGCAAGCTGGGAGCAAGTACTTGATTATATTTTTCCGCGTGCAACCTATACCGAACTCCAGAAAAGCTATCGTACGACAGTTGAAATTATGGAAAAGGCAAATGAATTGTTAAAGCTGCTTCCCTATTCATTTCCGGAAGTAGAACCAGTTGTCCGCCATGGGAAAAGCCCTGAGTTTATAAAAAGAAAAAATGGTCAAGACCTTGTAAAGCAGCTTGAAAACCAGGTAACTTCATTAAAGGAAGAAGGTTATAAAACTTTTGCGGTGATCGGAAAAACGATGAAGGATTGTAAGGTTCTTCACTCTCTTTTTGAGAAACATGGGGAGCTGCCTTTTAAGCTGCTGCAGGAGCAGGAAAGTATTCCGAAGGATGAAATTGTTATCGTGCCCTCCTATTTGGCCAAAGGGCTGGAATTTGATGCGGTCATCGTTTTGTCGATTGAAGAGAAATTCTCGAGAGAATCTGAGCTGGATATAAAACTTCTTTATGTTGCCATGACACGGCCGCTTCACCGTTTGTATTTTTATGGGGTGAAAGAGGACAATTTTATATTAGGCTAATGATCTAAAATAGCGGCTGTCCATTTTGAGCAGCCGCTGTTTTTTTGGTTAAAAAAGAATTTAAAAAAATATAAAAAGTTCGCTGTCCTTTGTTTAGGACAATTTTTCATCGGGAAGAACATCCATACAGAATAAAAAATGGCGATAAGATGCAGCAGAAAAACGAGGATTAGAAATGCTACGAATTAATAATCCCGGCATCTGCCGTTTATATAGATAGGCGATTGCTTCCCTCAGGCAATCGCTTTATAATTTGTCAGAAATCTTAATATTAGGTCTCTAGTTAAAGCAAATGCTACAATGAAGAAATAAAGCATTGAAGGAGTTGACCTCGATATGAAGGATATCTACAGTACTTTAACTTTGCATAATGGGGTGGAGATGCCCCAATTTGGCCTGGGTGTGTATAAAGTGGAGGAAGGTCAGCAGGTTGAAGAGACCGTAAAAAATGCCATTCATTTAGGCTACAGACTGATTGATACTGCCGCTTTTTATGAAAATGAAGAAGGGGTAGGAAGAGCAATCAAGGAAAGCGGTGTGCCGAGGGAAGAGCTTTTTATTACGACAAAGGTGTGGAATACGGATCAGGGTTATGAACAGACTCTAGCTGCGTTTGAACAAAGCTTAAAGAAGCTGGATATGGAATACATAGATTTATACTTGATCCATTGGCCGGTTAAAGGAAAATACCTTGATACATGGAAAGCTCTTGAAAAGATATACCAGAACGGAAAAGTAAAAGCCATTGGTGTAAGCAATTTTCAAATTCATCATCTAAAATATCTTATGGAAAACTCAGCTGAAAAGCCTGTAGTTAATCAAGTAGAACTTCATCCGCGGTTATCACAGGAGGAACTGAGGGCTTTTTGTGATGAACACGATATTAAAGTAGAGGCATGGTCTCCGATTGCCAGAGGAAGGGTATTGGATGATCCAGTGATTAAGGAAATTGCGGTCAAACACGGTAAGTCAACGGCCCAAGTCATCCTAAGATGGCATCTTCAAAACGGCATTATCATTATTCCAAAATCAGTCCATGAGGAGAGGCTTAAGGAAAACACTGATCTTTTTGATTTTGAATTAAGTTTGGATGAGATGAATCGAATGAATCAATTAAATATAAACGAACGATACGGTCCAGATCCGGATACATTTTAACAATAAGCAAACACAGTCAGCAAAGCATCCTTAGGGGTGCTTTTTTTATTTATCTTTTGATACAAAAGAATAGATTTTAAAAAAATGGTTTTAGAAATGGAATGATGGGTAATTTAATTATACAAGCAGATAAGATCACCAAAAGCTGCGCAGCTACTGAATGAAAGTCTTAATCTGAACAAAAACTAATTTTAAAAACTAACAAGGAGTGATTTTTAATGATGAGCTTTTTATGGGCATTAATTATAGGTGGTATCATTGGTTGGTTAGCAGGTATGATCGTAGGAAGAGATATTCCAGGCGGAATTATCGGTAACATTATTGCAGGTTTCATTGGTGCTTGGTTAGGTTCATTAATTCTTGGTGATTGGGGTCCAGTTGTAGCGGACTTTGCTATTATTCCTGCTTTAATTGGTGCTATCTTGCTTGTATTCATCGTAAGCTTTGTTATGAAAGCTATGCGTAAATCTCATGACTAATAGGAAATTAAATGAAAGAAGTCCCCGAGTGGGACTTCTTTTTTTGATATTCTTTTGAGAGATTTCTCATCCAATTTCTGTTAAAATTGTTCATCAAAATGCATAAGGATCAATCCCTTTGAAAATCTCGGGGTGATCTAGGAAAGGCGCATGGCAGACAATCGTTTCCCTGGAAAAAGGATGGGGGATTTCGAGCTTGACCGCATGCAGCGCTTGACGGGGGAAAACGGGTTTCCCTCCATATAATAAATCTCCTGCGAGCGGATAGCCAAGGTGGCTTAAATGGACACGGATTTGATGTGTTCTTCCGGTATCAAGCCGGCACTTAATAAGGGAAAGATCTTGTCGGGAATACGTTTCTATTAATTCAAAATGTGTCACGGCCGGCTGCCCTTTTGGAGAAATTCTTCTTCTGGTAGCATGGTGCCTGTCACGGCCAATCGGTTCACGGATCGTCCCTTTTTTTTGTTGAAGCTTTCCTTGTACCATTGCCAAGTATGTACGCTTGATTTCTCTTTCCTCAAGCTTTTTATCTAAGATTGCGCCAGCCAAGGAATGCTTTGCAAAGAGAACAGCTCCAGTTGTATCCCGATCTAAACGGTGGACATGTTTAATAATTCTGCTTTCACCCTGGATCTGCAGATGAAAGGCTGCCGCATTGGCAAGTGTATTACTTTGCCCAGGGGAATTAGGATGTGTATCCATTCCAGCTGGTTTATTTAGTACGAGCAAATGATCATCCTCATATAAAATATCAACATCAAAGTAAGAAGGAACAACTCCAAAATCTTCTTCCTGAAATAAATGCAATCTTAGCTTATCTCCCGAAAGCAAAGGCTTTGTCCAGTTTGCCGGCTCTTCATTGATTAAAACCTGCTTTTCCATTCTCATGTTATGTGTTTGCTTCTTAGGCGCGGACCAAACGGTGCGGAAAATAGATTCCACTGTGTAACCTTCCCAGTCAGGGGGAACCAAAATTTCACACCATTCTCCAAACCTTTGTATATTTACCATAAATTACTCCTTACACTACTTGAATAATCCAGCTTTTCGCACATATAAATTAATTACAATAATATTTTAGCCCTTTAAACTTGCTGATAAAAGGGTAATGGTCAGAAAAATATTATTGTAATAATCAAAAGCCTACTTCCGTTTTGCTGAGAATGGGGGTAATATAGAACTTTAGTACCATTTTGACATAAACAAAAGAATGCCAACTATTTCCGCAGGAGGAAAAATTGTCAACAAATACCTTCTGCATGGGTATAATTACCACCCTAAAGGGCTTTCAGAATATGATATTCTTAAGTATATATTACGAACTGATTACAAGGATTACAAAGGTGGGTTATCAGTGAAGGTTGTATTTGCATCAACTCCTGATCAGGAACAAAAAATAATGGAGCTAATTGAAAAATTCTATTCAAATGTGTTTCCTCTTTATTTCACAGATGATGACATAAGAGAATTTGAGCAGCAGAAGATTTTACATACTTCTACAAGACACTTTGAGTATTTTGGGACATTAAAGGAGGCTTATCAGGTTATTTCAGGACTGCAAACGCTAATGGCTATTTTGGAATCCCCCCGGCAGGAGGATAAATATGAAGCCATTTTCGTAAAGAATGTGCAGATTCTTAAAGAATTTGGCCTGTCTTTTCCATTTGACTACAGTCATTTTTGCAGTGAAAGAATGCCAAGAAATGGTTTATTCAGTGTGTACGCCAAAGCCGCAAATGAAATATTGGTATAAGAAAAACGCCTGCATCTCAGGCGTTTTTTCCTTGTCTTATTTTGTATTTTCATTAAACCACTGTTCAAATACGGCTTTTTCCTGATAGCCCGTAATCCTGTTTACTTCATTGCCATCCTTATATTGTACGATTGTTGGAGTTTCGGTAATTCTATAACGATCCCAGCCGTCTTCGAATTCAAGCAAATTGAATTGAACAAGATCGATATCCATATCTTCTGCAAGTGGAGCCACTACAGGAGTAGTTCTCTGGCAGTGCGGGCATGTGGGGCTATGGAAATAGACTGTTACATCTTCCTTATTATTTAATTTTTCTTCAAGTTCCCCCGGCAGGATGATATTTTGGTAGTTCGGATCATCAAGCTGAGCTACCGTTTCAGGATGAAGGGTATCCTTGCCATATGGATTATCCTCCGAAACCTTTTCTTCATTTTGCATTTTGGTTAGAATTCCTACAGCTGCGAATAATACAATGATCACAGCGAGAAAGATAATGACTTTTTTCATTTTATGCCTCCTTTGAGTTCTTCCAGACAAGATAACTGCAAATAAAAATTATAATGAAAGCTGTTAAAGCCAAAAAGGGAATTGTAATAAATCCAAACCAGTTTATGTATTGGCCAGTACATGGTAATCTTCCGCATGTTGCGGCATGATCTGCCATAAAGGATATTTTTTGAATGGAATAATGGTAGATTGAAGTGCCTGCTCCCACTGCCGATAAAACCATCGTATACAGGCAGATACGATAATCCCTCTTTATGACAGCCATTCCAAGTATAACAGCAAAAGGATACATTATAATTCTTTGATACCAGCAAAGCTCACAGGGCTCATACTGCCTAATTTCCGAGAAGTATAGGCTGCCGAACATTGCCAGTATGGATACTGCCCAAGCAGTAAACAGCAAGTTCTCCCGCCGGTCTTTTTGTTTTTTCTCCATAGTGATCTCCTTAAGGTATATGTACTCTAAAAATTATAAAGCTAATGGCCATGCATGTAAATCAACTTGTGCAGGCCTTTTTTGGATATGGCTAATTTAATCAGCAAAGACTAATTCAATGCATTTTACCGAAAAAAGAAGATATCAATCGTCTCTATAGAAATATATATGAAGGAAAATACGTAAGATAAGAGGTGAGCAAGCACCTGAAATGGAATCTGTCATCCTCGGCTTTAGGGAGGAAACTGGACGATCCAGATGGCTTACGAACAATGAAATTTCAGATGGCGTTATGAATGCCGTAAAAAAGGGAAAGGAACTGTATATCACTGGAGAGGTTGAAACTTGGGATCAGCGTCCAGGATGAAATATTTATTACTTACCAAAAGGAGTGCACCACCATTGACAAAGCTGGACTTGACGAAGTTTGAGAAAAAAATGATTATCCGGAATACCCGGCATACAGATATTGATCATATCATTGCCCTTCAGGAGGTTTGTTTTCCTGGAATGGATCCATGGAAACACGAGCATTTAGAAAGCCATCTTGAAATTTTTCCGGAGGGCCAGTTTGTAGCAGAATATGACGGAGAAATCATTGGCTCCTGCTCGAGCCTGATTATTAACTTTGATGAATATGATGACCGCCATTCCTGGGATGATGTGACTGATAAAGGGTACATAACAAACCACAATCCGGAAGGCTATAACCTATATGGAATTGAGGTAATGGTCCATCCGGATTACAGAAGGATGAAAATCGGCCATCGCCTTTATGAGGAAAGGAAGGAGCTAGTAAGAGCCTTAAATTTAAAAAGCATCATAATCGGCGGGCGTATTCCTAATTTTCACAAATTTGCCAATGAGATGAGTCCAAGGGAATATGTAAATGAAGTTTCCCTCCATAAAATTTATGACCCTGTTTTATCCTTTCAGCTGCTGAATGGATTCACCTTGATGAGGATTAATCCAAATTATTTGCCTGATGATGTGCAGTCAAATAAGTATGCCACTTTGATGGAATGGAATAATGTCGACTACCGGCCAATGACAAAACGGTTTTACAAAACGAGCTACCCTGTACGAATTTGTGTGGTGCAGTATTTGATGAGGCAAATTAATTCCTTTGATGAATTTGCACACCAGGTAGAATATTTTACGGATGTTGCTTCGGATGCCGGATCGGATTTTGCGGTATTTCCGGAGATTTTCACTACCCAGCTCATGTCCTTTTTGGATGAGCGTTCGCCGAGCCTGGCAGTCCGTAAGCTGACTGAGTATACAGAGCAGTATATCGAGTTATTTACGGATTTGGCTGTCAGGTATAATATTAATATAATCGGGGGCTCGCATTTCGTAAAAGAGGACGATGATGAGATTTATAACATTGCTTATCTGTTCCGCCGCGATGGAACGATCGAAAAGCAATACAAGCTCCATATCACCCCAAACGAGCGGAAATGGTGGGGGATAAGCCGAGGTGACGAAGTGAAGGTATTCGACACCGATTGCGGAAAAATAGCCATTCAAATTTGCTATGATATTGAATTTCCAGAGCTTGCAAGAATTGCGACAGATAAAGGAGCAAAAATCATTTTTACGCCTTTCTGTACAGAAGACCGCCAAGGCTACTTACGGGTCCGATACTGTGCACAGGCGCGCGCGGTAGAAAATCAAATTTACACCGTTATATCCGGAACTGTCGGCAATTTGCCGCAAACGGAGAACATGGATATACAGTATGCTCAGTCAGCGATTTTTGCTCCATCCGATTTCGAATTCGCAAGAGATGGTGTAGTAGGTGAAACCAATCCTAATATTGAAATGGTGCTGATTGGGGATGTAGATCTTGAAATTTTAAGGCGCCAAAGGCAAGATGGCACGGTCCGCCAATTAAAGGACCGCCGCCATGATATTTACAGCATTAAATATAAGAAGTAACATAGAAGAGAAGCGGCAAAAGCAAGGGACTTTAGCTGCTTTTCTTATCTTTTAGAGAACTTTCCTAAAATCAATACATACATACTGTAAAGCGTGAAATTTGTCAAAATATCACGGATGTTTTTGAAAGGAAAATCAATTTTTAAATCGAAAAGGTAGTAGAAGGCAGATCTGGGAGGTCAAACAATGGAATGGAAAACAGCTGCAGAACGATGGATTAAACATGAGAATTTGGACAGCGCATTAATGAAACAGCTGCGAAGCCTGCAGGGGGATGAAAAACTCCTTGAAGAGGCATTTTATAAAGGGCTGGAATTTGGTACTGGCGGTATGCGCGGCGAAATTGGGCCGGGAACCAACCGAATGAATTTATATACGGTCCGAAAAGCATCTGCGGGGCTGGCCGCTTACATAGAAGAAAAAGGCTTGGAAGCAAAGAACAGGGGGGTAGCGATCGCATATGATTCCCGCCATATGTCTCCAGAATTCGCCATGGAGGCAGCCAAAACCCTTGCTTCAAGGGGAATTCAGACATATGTGTTTGAGGAATTGCGCCCTACTCCAGAATTATCCTTTGCAGTTCGCTATTTGCATGCCTACGCGGGCATTGTCATTACAGCAAGCCATAATCCTCCTGAATATAATGGATATAAGGTTTATGGTTCTGACGGTGCACAGCTTCCGCCTGCGGAAGCGGATGTGGTCATCAGTAAAGTAAATGAAATAGAAAATGAATTGATGATCGAAGTAATGGATGAGGGAGCGCTGAAGGAAAAAGGGCTGATCACTATGATTGGCATTGCGGTAGATCGAGCTTATCAAAAGCAGCTCCTCACAATATCCGAGAACCCTTCCATTGGTGAAGAAACGGATTTGAACATCGTTTTCACTCCGCTTCATGGAACAGCCAATAAGCCTGTAAGAGAGGCTTTATCAGCATTAAATTATAAAAATGTACAAGTCGTTAAAGAACAGGAGCTTCCGGATCCGGAATTTTCAACGGTAAAAAGCCCCAACCCAGAGGAGAAATCAGCATTTGAGCTGGCTATGAGGGATGGAAAAAAAACAGATGCTGATATTTTAATTGCAACAGATCCTGATGCAGACCGACTTGGCATTGCTGCGAAGAATAAAGATGGAGATTATGTACTTTTGACAGGAAATCAGACAGGCGCCCTGCTGCTGCACTATATTTTGTTGCAGAAAAAGGAAAAGAACAGCCTCCCTGCCAATGGAATCATGCTTAAAACCATTGTTACCTCAGAATTTGGACGCAAGGTTGCCTCGTCCTTTGGGGTTGAAACCATTGATGTTCTGACTGGGTTTAAATTTATTGCGGAGAAAATCAAGGAATATGAAGAGTCAGGTGAATATACATTCCTGTTTGGATATGAAGAAAGCTATGGCTATCTAATCGGTGACTTTGCCAGAGATAAGGATGCGGTTCAGGCAGCACTGCTTGCAGCCGAGATGGCGGCTTTTTATAAAAAGAAAGGCATGTCGCTTTATGATGCACTTCTCAATCTTTTTGAAGAGTATGGATACTTCCTTGAAGGGCTGCGCTCACTCACCTTAAAAGGGATTGAAGGAGCAGAACAGATTCAGCAGACTCTTGCTTCCTTCCGTGCAAATCCTCTGAAAGAGCTTGAAGGGATTAAGGTTCAGGCTGTTGAAGATTATTTAACCGGAATAAGGACGGAAGTAGATGAGGCTGAAAAAAATATCGATCTTCCAAAATCAAATGTCATTAAATATTTCTTTGAAGATGGTACATGGATCTGCCTAAGACCATCAGGAACTGAGCCTAAGATTAAGTTTTATTTTGGCATTAACGCTGCTTCCCTGGAAGAAAGCACGCAAAAACTGCAATCGGTTGAAAAAGCTTTTATGGAAATTGTAGAAGAAAGAATGGGCAATTCATCACTTGCTAAATAATTAGTTAACATAACAAACATCCAGAAACGCATAATGCTGAAAGGAAGATATGATGTTAAAAGGACAAGTAGCAATCGTAACAGGTGCATCAAGAGGAATCGGAAAAGAGATTGCCATCAAGCTTGCCGAGCAGGGAATGAAGCTCGCTGTAATCGGAAGCTCAGAGGATATCCATAAATCTGCTGTTGAAATAAAAGGAAAAGGGTTTACCGATGTGCTGCCGATACAGGCGGACATTTCAAATGAAGCCGAAGTAAAGGAAGCTGTCGAAAGAACACTTCAGGAATACAAACAAATTGATCTGCTTGTAAATAATGCAGGTGTAGGCTTCTTTAAACAGGTTGATGAAACCACTATTGAAGAATGGAAAAAAGTCTTCGAAGTCAATGTCCAGGGAGTATTCCTTGGCAGTAAATCGGTACTGCCTCATATGAAAGAACGGAAATCCGGTACGATTATTACCATTTCTTCAGATGTGGCCCGATATACGATCCCAAATGGATCAGCCTATACTGCAACAAAATATGCTGTTCAAGGCTTTTCGGGTTCTTTGGCTCAGGAGGTAAGGGAATACGGTATCCGTGTCGGGACCATAAACCCTGGCATGGTAGATACGTATTTTGCGGAATCCGAGCAGGGGCTTGAAGAGAAAAAGGATTGGCTGAAGGTTGAGGATATTGCAAATGCCGTTGTTTATATGGCTTCTGCGCCTCAGCATATGATGATTGATGAAATCGTTCTTCATCCATTTGTCCAGGACTATCCAATCGCATAACATACTGCACCGTAGAGGCTTCCTCTTCGGTGTTTTATTTTACTCTGTTAAACTTGCCTGTTGATTTCCCCTCCAATCAACAGGGTGGTAAAATCAACGATCTGTTTTAACATTTATGGGTGAAGCTACAACTTTAGTCGTAGAATACTTCCTTCCAATTGCCAAGGAAGGGGAGGGAAAAAAGTTATATAATATAAGAACATATTCAATCAGTCAAAAGGGGGATAAGGGTGGTAGGGGAAAAGAGACAATCTGAAATCAGAATCTTAAAAGAAATTGCAGAACTTTTAAATGAAGGAACCGAAATTGATGCCCTGCTAAAAGAGGTACTTCAAAAATTGCTTCATATTACCGGCCTTGAAACCGGCTGGGTGTTTCTTATTGATGAACAAGGTGAATTCCGTCTTGCTGCAGAGGAAAAATTGCCCCAGGCTCTTTCGAGGGATAGCTTCAAACCAATGTGCAAAGGAGACTGCTGGTGTATCGACCGGTATAATGACGGCAGATTAAATAAGGCTTCCAACATTATTGAATGCAAAAGGATAGAAGATGCAATTGCCGAGCAAAGAAATGATACAAACGGGCTTACCCATCATGCTTCTGTTCCGCTTAGAGCGGGTGATGAAAAGTTTGGAATCCTTAATATTGGCTCACCCGATAAAACACATTTTGAGCCCGAGGAGCTAGCTTTGTTGGAATCTATTGCTTTTCAAATAGGAACTGCTCTTAAAAGAATTAAACTCACACAGCTTGAGCAGGAAACAGCCCTTGCGGGAGAAAGGAACAGGCTGGCTCGAGACCTCCATGATTCAGTCAATCAGCTTCTGTTTTCCCTTAGCTTAACAGCAAGGGGAGGAGCCGAGATGGCTAGGGATCCCGAAGTAAAGGAGACCTTCTCCTATATGCAGGACCTTGCCCAGGAAGCTTTGAGCGAGATGAGAGCGCTAATATGGCAGCTGAAACCGCGTGGACTTGAAAATGGCATTATCTGTGCCATGCAGGGTTACAGCCAAATGCTGGGCCTTGAGCTTACATCAAAAGTTAACGGTGTCATTTCCCTGCCTGGAAAAGTTGAAGAAACACTTTGGCGAATTGGACAGGAAGCATTGGCTAATTGCAAAAAACACTCAGGCCAGTCAATAGCAGAGGTAACGCTGACAGTGGAAGACGAAAAAGTAATGATGGTAATTTCCGATTGTGGCAGGGGGTTTCATTACAGCTGGAACAACGAAATTCCCTCTCTTGGCCTAAAAAGCATGAAAAACCGAGCTGAAGCATTAAATGGGACTTTTATGTTAGACACAGGACATGATAAAGGAACGAAAATCGAAATTATGATTCCATTTAAAAAGGAGGGAAATAAATGGCCATTCGGGTCTTAATTGCGGACGATCATCATGTAGTAAGGAGAGGACTCGTTTTTTTCCTGAAAACACAGCCGGAAATAGAAATTGCCGGCGAGGCAAAAAACGGCCGTGAAGCAGTGGAATTGATTAAAACAAATAAGCCTGATGTCGTATTAATGGATTTGGATATGCCTGAGATGAATGGGATAGAAGCGACACGGGAGATTAAAAAGAATTATCCCGATGTAAAAATCCTGATCCTTACAAGCTTTTCAGACCAGGATCATGTCATCCCGGCTATTGAAGCAGGAGCTTCGGGATATCAGCTTAAGGACATTGAGCCAGATGGCCTTGTTGAGGCTATTATGCAGATTATGAAAGGGGAAAATCAGCTGCATCCGAAAGCAACGTCCCATTTGCTCACACATTTAACGAATAAAAACAGTATAGAAAGAAAACCGATTGATGAGCTGACCAAAAGGGAGCTGGAGGTTTTGGGGGAAATTGCTAAAGGAAAAAGCAATAAAGAAATTGCTGCATCTCTTTATATAACAGAAAAAACAGTGAAAACCCATGTCTCCAATCTTCTATCCAAACTGGAGCTGGCAGACAGAACGCAAGCAGCTCTGTACGCAGTACGAAACGGCCTCGCAGCTGGGAATAAATGACCGAGTCTCATCCTAAAGTCTTACAAAGCACTTACTGGATTAGTCCTAAAGTAAGCTTGAAAACTCATTCATACTGACGATGTTAAAAACGCCATGTCTCTATATACTAATAGCAGATAGTAAATTAAAGGAGAGTTTATGATGAAGCTTACAATTATTAACGGCAGTCCAAGACAAAAGGGCAGAACAGGAATTGCCTCACGTTATATAGCAAGAAAATATAATGCAGAGCTTATTGATTTAAGCCTGGGAGAAATTCCTTTATATAATGGAACCGAGGAACAATATCAGCTTCCTGCGGTAAAAAATCTGCGCCAGCAGATTGGAGACTCTGACGGAGTCATTTTAGCTTCCCCTGAATATCATAGCGCCATGAGCGGTGCGTTAAAAAATGCACTTGATTTTCTGGGAAGCGAGCAATTTGCCCATAAGCCAGTCGGTTTGCTCGTTGTAGCAGGCGGTGGAAAAGGCGGAATAAATGCACTTAACAATATGAGGATTGCCGGCAGGGGCGTATATGCCAATGTTATTCCTAAGCAGCTGGTACTTGATCCCCACTGTTTTGATTATGAAAATGACGGCCTGTATGAAGAGCCGGTTAAGCTGGTCGAAGGACTCATACAGGAGCTTCAGGTATATATGAAAGCCTATAAACAAATTAAGCAGGAAATAAACAACTAAACAACAAAAACGAAAACACGGATCATGACGATCCGTGTTTTTTATTGGTGGAATTCATTTGATTCAGGTTTTAAGTTATTTCATAAAAAGAAGAGGCTGGCAGCTGCTCTTCCGATAATTCGTTGGCATGGTCGATGTATCTTAACAAAGAATATAAATGTTTCTCAATAACGGAATAGTCTTTTTCAAAATTGTAGGCATGAAGAAAGTGTTCAATTTTCTTCGAAAGGAACTGATCTTCTGTTCTGACCATCAATATTAACAAGTTATCCCATTCCGATCGGTGCGTATAGTATAACGCACGATCATAATCCACTTTATTCATTTGTCCTTGCCTCCTCTTTCAGGAGATGATTTTAGTTTGCGATTAAGATGATATTTCTTTCGCAGTAAATCTTGGACTTGTTGATTTAAAAGGGTTTTCATCTTTTACCTGTATAAAGAATTTCGTTTTATCTCAATAAAAGCATACATAAAAATATGGACCAGGCGAAAAATAATCTTAATGGCAAAGGAATGGAGGCTAACATGAAAAAGTTCTTATCAATTCTTATGATGTTATGCATATTGACTGGAGGAAGCTCATTGGCAGAAGCTGTTCAAAAGCCTGATTATGAGAAATATGGACGAATCGCCATCACGGTAGTAAAGGAAGATTACCCAGGAGAAGAAGTGGTGGATTACCAATATGGCGGAAGGCAGAAAGTATCTGAAACAGATGTAACGGATACCTTTACTTTCACAGTAAAAGAAGATGGCAAGCCGGTAACCGTACTGGTAAAAGTAACCCATAGCCTGGAAAGTAATAAACTGGTCAGCTTAACAGCAGAGAGAAAATTACAGGAGTAAGCTCAACACCTTTAGGTATTGCCTTTCGAAAAAAAAATAGCATAGATTTTCGTCTAAGATTGTGAAAAATACTGTAAACCTGACCTTTACGTTTATTATCCGCTGCAGCTATTTGTAGCGGTTTTTACTTTTGATGGAAATAAGAAGCGGTTTTGCTTTATAAAAGGTTATCACAAAATCATTAATCCCCCATTTTGTTCATAGATTATGTTAAGGACTAAAAGGGGGAGTGGCAATGCGCGAAGACGATAATAAATCACTGGAATATGCCATTCAGGAAATTACTGAAATTGCTAATGGCTTTGGCTTGGATTATTACCCGATGCGATATGAGATATGTCCTGCGGAAATTATTTATACTTTTGGTGCTTATGGCATGCCGACAAGATTTTCACATTGGAGTTTTGGAAAACAGTTTCATAAAATGAAGCTCCATTATGATCTGGGATTATCAAAAATTTATGAGCTGGTAATCAATTCTAATCCTTGTTACGCCTTTTTGCTAGATTCCAACTCGCTCATTCAGAACAAATTAATTGTCGCTCACGTTTTAGCACATTGTGATTTCTTTAAAAATAATGTCCGCTTCCAAAACACAAAGCGTGACATGGTGGAAAGTATGGCAGCAACTGCTGAGAGAATCAGGCAATATGAAATTGAGTTTGGAAAGAAAGAAGTAGAAACCTTTCTGGATGCAGTGCTCGCTATTGAAGAGCATATCGACCCATCGCTAATGAGGCCAAAGCTGGCCTGGAATATGGAAGATGAAAATGAAAGCAGCGGCGATACTGCAGCACCTAGCCCTTATGATGATTTGTGGGGGCTCGATGAACGAAATAATAAACGTGAGCCTAAAAAGAAGAAAAAGAAGTTCCCTCCTAAACCTGAAAAGGATTTGCTTTTGTTCATAGAAAGCTACAGCAGGGAGCTTACCGATTGGCAGCGGGACATCCTAACCATGATGCGGGAGGAAATGCTCTATTTTTGGCCGCAGCTCGAAACAAAAATCATGAACGAAGGCTGGGCTTCTTATTGGCATCAGCGGATTTTGCGAGAAATGGATTTAACATCTGCAGAAGCGCTTGAATTTGCTAAACTGAACGCAGGGGTTGTACAGCCTTCAAGAACCGGAATTAATCCATATTATCTTGGCCTTAAAATTTTCGAGGATATTGAAGAAAGATACGACAACCCAACAGAAGAAATGAAAAGACGCGGTGTAGAGCCGGGATCGGGCCGAGAGAAGATGTTCGAGGTCCGTGAAATTGAGTCTGATATTTCCTTTTTACGGAATTACTTAACAAAGGACCTTGTAATGAGGGAGGATATGTATCTATTCCAAAAGCAGGGCAAGGATTATAAAGTTGTTGATAAGCAGTGGGAGCATGTCCGCGATCAGCTTGTCAGCATGCGCGTAAACGGGGGCTTCCCATATCTGACTGTCAATGACGGCGATTATATGAAAAATGGAGAACTCTACTTAAAGCATTGGTTTGAAGGAGTCGAGCTCGATCTGAAATATCTTGAAAAGGTTCTCCCTTACGTGCACCAGCTATGGGGCCGCAGTGTCCATATGGAAACAATCGTGGAAGGCAAAAACATGCTCTTCACATATGATGGGAAGAGTATTCACAGAAAGTATTTGTAAGAATCTATCTGAGGTAAAGCGAATCACACATGTTGTGATTCGTTTTTTCTATTGGCGATACCGGGAGCCTCCCTCGACGCTCCGCGCCTGCGGGGTCTCACTTGTTGCGCTACTCCCGCAGGACTTTGATAAGAATCTCTGCGTAAACTTCGGTATAATATTATTTTCATTCTGGCCAAGTTGGGGTAAATTATTATCAGGTACAATGTTATAGAGATACCTCACTCAGGACGGAGATGAAAACATGGAGCAGGGAAAAGTACAAGAGTTATTAAGCAGCTCAATTTTGGAAAAAACAGAAGAGCTGGCACAGGAGATGCTGGATTCCTTAATGGTCCATTTTGAAAATGAGCTTTCTAAAGAGGAAGCCAGAGATAATGCGTTAAAGACATTCTCTCATTTAGTGTCGATTGTCGGCAAAGGATTGATTGATGATAAAGTATGGGATAAAGCTGAAACCTGGGGGGAAGAAGTAGGGTATATTTCTGTTCAAACAGGCGGAGATCTCGGTGGTACGATTAAAAGTACTACACTCTATAAAGATGTGATAACAACCTTTATCTTAACGAAGGCAGAAGAAATGAAATTGCCAGCCACTTCGTTGATTGAGGTAATATCCAGAGTGGACAGAATTATCACCATCACTACATACGGTTTTACAAACGCATTTATAAAACATGCGGAAGAGCTAATAAAAGAATCACAAAGCCAGTACCTGAAAATATCTGTACCAATTGTACCGATATCTAATAATATAGCGATTTTGCCGCTAATTGGCGAAATTGATGAAGTTCGGTCAGGAGTTTTAATTGAAGAGGCCTTGTCTGTCAGTGTTAAGCAGAGATATGCACACCTCATTTTAGATGTATCGGGTGTGTACATGGCAACACCATTGGTGATCGAAACCCTTCAAAAGCTTGTTAAGAGCCTAAAATTGCTCGGTGTTTCTCCTCTTGTAACCGGAATCAGGACAGAGCTGAGCAAATCATTTGTTGAAAGTGGAGTAAGACTTGATGAAATACCAATATACACGAACTTAAAACAGGCTATTGACCATTTAACGCATTAATATAGCAAGAAAAAAACTGTTCAGGCGGAATGAACAGTTTTTTGTTTTCTTTATATTAAATAAAAAATAAATCCTGATATTGTCGACATTGTGATGACTGAAGCAATAAAGGCGATCACAAGCTGTTTGCGGAAAATGGATTTTAAAAGAATGACCTCCGGAAGACTTGCACCGGCAGAGCTGATCATCATGGCCATGACAGGGCCAAGAGCCATTCCTTTTAAGATAAGAATTTGGGAAATCGGAATCATACTTGATAAACGGATATAAAGTGGAATTCCGGCAATCGCTGCAACAGGTATTAGCCACCAAGCATCATGTCCAAACCATTTTGCTATAAAATCATCCGGTACAAGCCCGTGTATACCTGCTCCTATAGCGGCACCAATGAGGAGGTATGGATACACACTTTTCATAAGGCTTAAAGTTTCCTGCCATGCCAAGGACCAGTTGAATTTGTGCTGTTTTTCCTGATATCCTGTCATGATTACATTTTTTACATACTTCTGATAGCCTAGCTTCTCCAAAGAGAATCCAATCATAAAAGAGAAAACGCTAGTAATCACAGTGTATATAATTGCAACCTTCCAGCCCATGACAACACCCATTATCGTTAATATTGTCGGGTCTAATACAGGGGAAGCAAAAAGAAAGATCATGACAATTGAAAAGGGAATCTTGTTTTTTAGCATATTGACCACAACAGGAATAGTGGAGCAGGAGCAGAATGGTGTAATAAATGCAAAAGCAATTGCTGCTGCACTGGCCAGAAACTTGTTCCTGCCTGTTAACTTCTTCTCAATTTTTTCATAAGGAATATATCCTTGCAGCAGGCTAATGACAAATGAAATACCGACAAATAATATAGTAAGCTCCAATGCAATCCATAAAAAGCTTTTTAGAAACTCCATCATATTTATCCTCCTTATTATGCTTCACGTATAACGGTGCAGCATTTTCTTTCTTTTAATAGATTAGAATGTGAGTCTTCTACCGGCTTTTTGAAAAATTTCCATAAGTGATGCGATTTTTTCTCCAGTTCATTCTGTTTCATTTGGGCATTTAGTAAGTTTTCTTGAAAAAACATGAAATCTTCTCCTTTTTTATCAAAAAAAAATTTATTTATATATCAAAAAAAATTGATATAAAGTCTAAATTTAAGACCTAACAGCAGCTAGGTCTAAATAAGCAGCATAACTCCGGAGATAGCAAGTGATTAATTTCCACTTGATTAATTCGATAATAGCTCCATGTTCCTTTTGTCTCTTTTAGAATTAATCCTGCATCAAGAAGAATCTTTAGGTGATAGCTCAGTTTGGACTGCGGCATTTCAATAAGTTCGCTTAAATCGCAAACGCAGCTGGATTCCTGTTTGCACAGCAGATTCAAAATGTGGAGGCGTTTTTGATCGGCAAGTGCTTTAAATTTCGCTTCGTATTTAGAAAAAGTTTCATCCAGTGAAGTATCCTTTAAAGGAATGATATTGTCCATGGTGTATCCTCCTTAAATCAAATTCCTTTGATACATTGTATTATACTTCCAATAGTGGCAATGTGCAACTGAATATATCAAAAAAAATTGATTTATTTTTATGAAAGAAGGAATTGAATGATAACATTTACTAATTTTTAATTGCGTATATAAGAATATACTTATATAATGATGAGAGCTTAATATTTTTGATACTTATGATTATATTGAAGAAAATAAGAAAGAGGTGATTTTGTTTTGATTGCTGATCAAACTTTGGACATAGAACGTGCTGCAGGCATTTTAAAGCTGCTTGGGGATAAGACACGTTTGTCGATGCTGAGAATTCTTTCAGAGCATGATTGCTGTGTATGCGAGTTCACTGAAATTTTCCAGATGAGCCAGCCTGCTATTAGCCAGCATTTAAGAAAGCTCAGGGATGTCGGCCTGGTAAAAGAGAGCAGAAGAGGGCAGTGGATCATTTATGCGCTGAACGAGAGTCATGAGTATTATTCATTTGTAAAAATGCTGCTTGATGCTTTACCAAGCCAGGAAGAGAAGCTTAAAGAGCTAGAAAGACAGGGAAAAAGAATTTCTTGTGAATAGAGGAGGATAAGGTTTGACATCAGTCATATTGGCATCCGTTATATTCCTTGCTACTTTGACATTAGTCATATGGCAGCCAAAAGGACTTGGAATTGGCTGGTCGGCTGTCGGGGGAGCGATTGTAGCCCTGATAGCCGGGGTCGTGTCCTTTCAGGATGTAATCGATGTAACAGGAATTGTATGGAACGCCACATTAACATTTGTAGCATTAATAATTATTTCACTTATTTTAGACGAAATCGGATTTTTCGAGTGGTCGGCTTTACATATGGCCCGATATGCAGGGGGCAATGGACTTCGCATGTTCCTGCTTGTTACCCTCCTGGGTGCAATAGTGGCCGCATTCTTTGCGAATGATGGAGCTGCTCTTATTTTAACGCCAATTGTCCTGGCAATGGTCAGAGCTTTGAAGTTTAAAGATACAATGATTCTTCCATTTATTATGGCAAGTGGATTTATTGCAGATACGACTTCCCTGCCGCTGGTAGTCAGCAACCTTGTGAATATTGTTTCCGCTGACTATTTTAATATCGGCTTTGCCGAGTATGCATCAAGAATGATTGTGCCGAATTTCTTCAGTTTAGGTGCCAGTATTCTTGTCCTGTATTTATTTTTCAGAAAAAGCATACCCAAAAAGTATGATATGGCCCAATTGAAACGTCCTGTTGAAGCTATTAAGGATGAAAGAATGTTCAAACTGTCATGGTTAGTGCTGGCAGTGCTTTTAATCGGCTACTTTGCGAGTGAGTTTTTGGGAATACCCGTTTCCTTTATTGCCGGTGCCATTGCGATCTTATTTTTGCTTATCGCAAGAAGAAGCCCTGCAGTTCATACCTCTGCCGTTATAAAGGGAGCACCATGGGCAATCGTATTTTTCTCAATCGGCATGTATGTTGTGGTATATGGCCTCCGCAATGTTGGATTAACATCCGTTCTTGCCGATGTCATCCAGGCTGTGGCCGACCAGGGCTTATTTGCAGCAACCATTGGCATGGGATTCATTGCAGCAATTTTATCATCCTTCATGAACAATATGCCCACTGTCATGATTGACGCTTTAGCGATAGCAGACACAAATACAAGCGGTCCTATACGGGAAGCGTTGATTTATGCAAATGTTATTGGGTCTGACCTGGGTCCTAAAATTACGCCAATTGGTTCACTTGCTACCCTTTTATGGCTGCATGTACTTAATACCAAGGGGGTTAAAATTACTTGGGGTTATTATTTTAAAGTGGGTATTATTTTAACAATCCCTACTTTATTCATTACTTTAACAGGCTTGTATATCTGGCTGTTGATTATATCTTGATAAATGATATAAAAAGTGGAAGTTAAATTATCAAGAATTAATATAAATGAATCAGCTATCTTCCACAGCAATACAATTAAAAAGAATCCAAGGAGCGATTATGATGGAAAACAAAAAAACAATCTATTTCTTATGTACAGGCAATTCATGCAGAAGCCAAATGGCGGAAGGATGGGCAAAAAAACATTTGGGAGACCATTGGGAAGTAAAAAGTGCAGGTCTTGAAGCTCATGGCCTGAACCCAAACGCTGTAAAAGCTATGAAGGAAGCAGGCATTGATATTTCAAATCAGACTTCTGATACAATTGATCCTGAAATTTTAAATAACGCAGATTTGGTTGTTACGCTTTGCGGACATGCGGCAGATCATTGCCCTGTCACGCCTCCGCATGTTAAACGTGTTCACTGGGGATTCGATGACCCTGCGAGAGCTGAAGGAACTGAAGAAGAGAAATGGGCATTTTTCCAGCGTGTTCGTGATGAAATTGGCGAACGAATCCAGAAGTTTAAAGAAACAGGCGAGTAAAACTGCCATAAAGTTAATATAAGCCGGGGCTTTTCCCGGCTATTTTCATAAAGGAGAGGATAATATGGCGGAATTAGAAATCTTTGATCCGGCATTATGCTGTGCGACAGGTGTTTGCGGACCAAGTGTGGACCCGAAACTGGCAAGAGTGGCTTCCGCATTATTTATTCTTGAAGGCAAAGGTTTTTCTATAAAAAGATACAATCTGGGAAATGAGCCAGACGTCTATGTTAATAATCCAATTGTCAGCAAGCTTTTAAATGAAAAGGGCCCGGATGTGCTGCCGCTGATTCTTCTTGACGGGAAAGCTGTTAAGGAAGGCAGTTACCCAACAAACGAGGAGCTGGCTTCATGGTTTGGCGTTAATGCATCGATATTGGAGGCAAAAAAATCATCTAATAGCTTGTTATAAGAGGGAAGGTTTTAAAATGTTAAAACGATTCGATCCTGCAGAAATTACAATGACTCCTTTTATGTTTTTTACGGGGAAGGGAGGAGTAGGCAAAACATCGACCGCAAGTGCGCTGGCTATTACACTTGCTGATCAGGGCAAGAAGGTGCTGATTGTATCGACTGACCCTGCTTCCAATCTTCAGGATGTTTTCAAAACGGAATTGACGAATAATATCAGCGCTGTTCCAGATGTCTATGGACTATATGCCTGTAATCTTGATCCTGAAGAGGCAGCAAGAGCGTATAGAGAAAGGACTATCGGTCCATACCGGGGCAAGCTTCCTGAAAGTGTAGTTCAAACAATGGAGGAACAGCTGTCTGGTGCTTGCACAGTTGAAATTGCTGCCTTCGATGAGTTTACAAACTTATTGGCAAATCCCGAAATTCATGAAGCGTATGATCATATTATTTTTGACACTGCTCCAACAGGCCACACACTTCGTTTGCTTCAACTTCCAGCAGCCTGGACTGACTTTTTAAATGAGAGCACACACGGGGCAAGCTGTCTGGGCCCGCTTTCGGGATTAAGTGCAAAAAAAGATCTTTATGCAAAATCTCTGGCAGCGCTATCAGATGGGGAAAAGACAACTCTGATTCTCGTATCACGTCCGGAGGCGTCCGCATTAGCGGAAGCAGATCGCGCCTCAAAGGAATTGGGCGAGACAGGAATCAAAAGCCAGATTGTGTTAATTAACGGTATCCTTCAAAATGAATTAGAAGGTGATACCATTTCCGAAGCGTTTTATAGAAAGCAGCAAAAAGCCCTTTCTGCCATGCCGGCTAAATTGGCAGAACTCTCCCTATACGCGGTTCCTTTAATCGCTGGGTCATTGACCGGCCCGCAATCATTAAGGAAACTATTTACTAAAAACCAGTCTGAGTCTGGAATCGCACAGGAAAAGGACCGAATTGAAATTCCTTCTCTTCAGGCAGTACTGGATGATTTACACGAGAGCAACAAAAATGTTATTTTTACAATGGGGAAAGGCGGAGTTGGAAAAACAACTGCAGCTTCGGCTATTGCTGTCGGACTTGCAGAAAAGGGCAAACGTGTCCATTTGACAACAACAGATCCAGCTTCACATTTAACCCATATATTTGGCGATGAGCATAGCTTTGGCAATTTAACAATTAGCAGCATCGATCCAAAGGATGAAGTGGAAAAATACCGTAAAGAGGTACTGGGCAGGGTATCAGCAAAGCTTGATGAAGAAGCGATCGCATATATCAAAGAGGATCTTGAATCCCCGTGCACAGAAGAAATTGCCGTGTTCAGAGCTTTTGCAGAGGTAGTGGCAAGCGCTAAAGAAGAAGTGGTAGTTATTGATACGGCACCAACCGGACATACCCTGCTTCTGCTGGATGCAGCTCATTCTTATCATAAAGAGTTGGAGAGGTCCACTGGTGAAGTTCCTGAAAGTGTAAAAGAGCTGCTGCCTAAATTGAGGAACAATAAAGAAACAGAGGTTGTAATTGTTACACTTCCAGAAGCAACCCCTGTTTTTGAAGCTGCGAGGCTCCAGGAGGATTTAAAAAGGGCAGATATATCGCCTAAATGGTGGGTCATAAATCAAAGTTTCTATGCTGCGGATACCGAAGACCCCATTTTGCGTGGAAAGGCCGCTTATGAAAAAGAATGGATTCTTAAGGTTAAGAATGAACTGGCGAAGGACCTTGCAGTTATTCCATGGTTAGAGGACGAGCAAATTGGCTATAGCGAATTACTGAAAATATACAAGAAGAAAGGATGAACGTCATGAAAATTACTGACGGAGCCCGTGACCTGCTGAAGCAAGTGCTTCAGGAGAAAAATACGGGTGGTATTAGAGTTTATTTTGCAGGCTATGGCTGAGGAGGCCCACAGATTGGACTGGCTCTGGATGAGCCGGAAGCAGATGACATAACAGAAACCATCAATGAAATCCAGGTTGCCTTTGACCCGGAAATCAAATCTTACACAGAAGGCATGACTCTTGAGCATGATCAACAAAGAGAAGGTCTTGTCCTGCTAGGTAATGAAAGTGATTGCTGCTAAGCAGCAAGCAAAAGACACCTCATTTTTTTGAGGTGTCTTTTTGTGATTGTGTTAAAGCTATTGTTGTCTTTGAACCTGTTGATAGTAGAGAAAGAGGGCGAGACCTTTCGAAAATACAAATCCCCGATTCTTCGTGCCGTGTTTATGCGAGTAAGTTCATCAGATGTCCGACGGGAGGAGAGTGTCAAAGGAAGGCACTATGCGAATGCATCGAGGAGTCTCCCGGACCGACCGCAGAAACCAGTCTCAGGAACGGAAATCACCAGGGAAGGTTAATAGAAAACTGTTGATAAAAAAAATTTGATTTATAGGTTGACATTATACCTTAAGGGGTATAATATATGTATTGTATTTGAATCATACATGCAGAGGAGATTATAATGCTATATATTTTACTAACTTTGTTGTTACTTATAATCCCGTTGTTCAAAAGGTATTACCCTGTGAAAAACATACCATGTTATAGTTTGGAACAGTGCAGTCCCAAAGAAGATACTGTCCTGCTGGACGTCAGGGATTATAATGATTCCTGCCACTGTGAAATACCTGGGGCGATCAATCTTCCGATTCCATATATAAATAGGCACATTAAAGAAATACCTCATAACCAAATCCATTTGGTTGCATCCAGCCCATTAGAAAAAAATGTGGGAATCAGGATGCTCCGAAAAAAAGGTTTTAACATAGTCGGTTTTTCAATGCCAGAATGCCATTGTGTAAAATAAAGGCTCTGTTAAAGCTTATTGTTGTTTTTTGCACCCTGTTGATTGGAGCGGAGGGCACGATACTCCAGCGGGAATGCGGATCAAAGGGAGTCCCCGCAGGAGCTTCGGACCGCCCGCGGAAAGGGAGTGCCTGCAGTGGAAATCAACAGGCCAATTTAACAGAGCCAAAATAAAAAATAAAATGGGGTGAAAATTGTGTTATACGATGCAAAAACTCAAAATCGAATCAAAAGGGCGGAGGGGCAGCTAAGAGGCATTTTGAAAATGATGGAGGAAGAAAAAGATTGCAAATCTGTCATTACCCAGCTAACAGCATCCCGGTCAGCGATTGATAAAGCAATTGCAGTTATTGTCAGTTCAAATCTTGAACAATGTATTCTCGAAAGCGCGGAAAAGGGAACTGAGAATTCCAGCATGATTGAAGAGGCCGTCAACTTACTTGTTAAAAGCAGATAAAAGGTAGTTGACTTCCTTTTTTTATTAAGCTACAATATACCCTACAAGGTATAATGAAGATTGATTAACACTATATTAATATTTACAATCACACAAATTCGGAGGTAAACAAATGACTATTGTAAATGGAATTATTATCGCCCTGCTTATTATTCTTCTAGCTCAGAAGCTGATCCCGGTAAAGGGCATAAAGCAGATGACAACTGCTCAGCTGAAGAATGAATTAAAGGACAAAAACAAGCAATACATTGATGTAAGAACACCTGCAGAATTTAAAGGCTTTCATGTTCCAGGGTTTGTTAACATGCCTCTTCATCAGCTTCACCAGAAAATGGGGCAGCTATCAAAGGACAAAGAAGTAGTTGTTATTTGTCAAAGCGGAATGAGAAGCAGCAAAGCAAGCAAAATACTAAAAAAAGCGGGTTTTAAAAACATTACAAACATCAAAGGCGGAGTAAGCGCCTGGAGATAACGGGGAGGATGTAAAATGAAAACATTGACTGTTAAAGAAGTAGAACAAAAACTAGCTGCCGGAGAGAAATTAAATATCATTGATGTTCGTGAAGTGGATGAAGTAAAAGAAGGAAAGATACCTTCAGCTATCCATATTCCGCTTGGATTAATTGAATTCCGTATGCATGAGCTGGATAAGAATAAAGAATATGTTATGGTTTGCCGATCAGGCAACCGCAGCGGATTAGCTGCTCGCTTTCTTGAAGGCCAGGGTTTTAGCGTAATTAACATGCTTGGCGGTATGATGAACTGGGATGGCCCTACAGAATAAAAAGCCAATTGACTATCTGGCAATATTTTTTTAAAATAAAATATACTTACGGGGGTAAATTGTATGAAGGAAATGACTGCAAAACAAGTTGCTGAGTTTGTAATTGAGAAAAAGGACTTGTTTATTCTGGATGTAAGAAATGAAAGTGATTATAAGGACTGGAAAATTGAAGGGGAAAAAGTAGAATCCATTAATATTCCATATTTTGATTTAATTGACGGAGTAGAACCTGCTCTTGAAAAACTTCCAAGCGATAAACAAATTCTTGTTGTTTGTGCAAAAGAGGGATCTTCAAAATTTGTAGCTGAATCTTTGGAGGAAGCTGGAATCTCTAACGTTTCATATCTTCAAGGGGGTATGAAATCCTGGAGCGAATACTTATATAAAGCAGAAGTATATCGCGATGAAAACGTAAAGGTATACCAATTCATCCGTGTCGGAAAAGGATGTCTCTCCTATATGGTTGTATCCGGAAAAGAAGCCCTGGTAGTTGATCCATCCAGATTTACTGGAATATACGAAGAAGAAGCAGCAAAAGCTGGGCTTAAGATCACTCATATTGTAGATTCCCATTTACACGCTGATCATATCTCAGGCGGTAAAGAACTTTCAGATCGTACAGGCGCTAAATACTACCTCATGCAAAGTGAAGGAGCTATTTTCGACATCAACGCACTGGAAGAGCACGATGAGATCGTTTTTGAAGATGTAAAGCTGGAAGTACTTGCTGTTAAAACTCCTGGTCATACACCAGGCAGTGTATCGTTCTTTGTGAACGACAAGCTGTTGTTCTCTGGAGACACTATCTTTGTTGGGGGACTTGGACGCCCGGACTTGGGAGGAAAAGTTGCAGAATGGGCGCAGGACTTATTTAACACAGTCTATGAAAAAGTAGCAGCGATTGCAGATGATGTAATTGTTCTTCCTGGACATTATGCAGATTTGGATGATGAAATGAACGAAGAAGGCTTTATTGGAGACCTATTAGGAAATATCCGATCACGAAACGAACTTATGCAGAACAAAAATAAGGCAGAATTCGTAGATATGGTTGTTGCGAATGCTAATTCTGAAACTCCTCCAAACTTTGAGGAAATTGTAGCGATTAACCGCGGCGTCATGAAGGCTGAAGCAGAAAAGCAACAAGAACTGGAGATCGGACCTAACCGCTGTGCGCTTCACCATACACATTAATTTTGATCCTAGGGGAGAATATTTCTCCCCTTTATCAATGGCTCAGTTAACTTGTTATTGATTTTAGAACGTGTTGATTAGAGCAGCAGGAGCGAGATCCTCAAAGAGCAACAAAGATCATATATAAATAAAAAGGAAAACCCTGTTGACAGATCATCTAATATAAGATAGTATATACCCTGTAAGGTATTAATACGATATAAGGTATTAATACTATTATCACAGTAAAAATAAGATAAACAAATATTTTTTTGATTAAATATATACCTATTAGGGTAAAGGGAGGAAGAAGAACAAATGGAAAAGAAAAAAACAACGATTGTTCTTTTCAGTGGGGACTATGACAAAGTAATGGCGGCTTATATTATTGCAAATGGTGCTGCTGCGTACGATCATGAGGTAACGATTTTTCACACTTTTTGGGGATTAAATGCTTTAAGAAAAGATGAACCAATTCAAGTGAATAAATCGTTTATAGAGAAAATGTTTGGCAAAATGATGCCAAGGGGACCTGAGAAAATGGGTCTTTCAAAAATGAATATGGCTGGAATGGGTCCTAAAATGATTAAAGATATCATGAAAAAACACAACACAATGCCAGTAAGCGACCTTATTGAAATGGCAAAAGAACAGGACGTTAAGCTTGTAGCTTGCCAAATGACTGTTGACCTTCTTGGCTTTAAACAAGATGAAATTATTGATGGCGTTGAATTTGCCGGTGTTGCTGCGTACTTAGCTGATGCAGAAGATGGCAATGTCAACTTATTCATATAATCAAATTTCGCAAATATGATAGGGGGATTTTTTGAATGGAAGCATTAAAAACAAATTTTACAGTTGACGCGAAAGGCCTTGCATGTCCAATGCCGATTGTAAAAACAAAAAAAGCGATTAATGACTTAAATCCTGGAGAAGTACTTGAGGTTCTTGCAACAGATAAAGGATCAAAGGCTGATATCCAGGCATGGGCTAAAAGCTCTGGCCATCAATATCTTGGAACAATTGAAGAAGGAGAAGTGTTAAAGCACTACATCCGCAAAGCAAGTGCAAATGAAGAGCGTGAAGCTGCAAAATTTGAGCCTGTTGCTTCAAATGAAGAGCTTCAAACAGAGCTTGACTCAAATTCTGATATTGTCGTTCTTGATGTAAGGGAGCCTGCTGAATTTGCATTTGGCCATATTCCGAACGCTGTTTCAATTCCTTTCGGCGAACTGGAAGAGCGCATCGGCGAATTGAACAAGGATAAGAAAATCTATGTAGTATGCCGTACAGGAAGCCGCAGTGATATGGCGTCACAGACATTAACCGAAAAAGGCTTCACCAACGTAATTAATGTTGTACCTGGAATGTCCGAGTGGAATGGACCAACTGAAACAAAAGTTAACTAAAAATTTTTAACTGAAATGATACAGTAGGAGGTATAAAGATGGCGAAAGTAATGACAGCTAAAGAAGTAACGAAAAAAGTTTTCAATAATGAAGAATTTTTCATCCTTGATGTCCGCAATGAAAGTGACTTTAACGATTGGAAAATTGAAGGCAAAAACTTCGAATATTTAAATGTTCCTTACTTCGATCTTCTTGATGGAGTAGAACCTATCCTTGATAAAATTCCGGCTGATAAAGAGTTACTGGTAGTTTGTGCAAAAGAAGGTTCTTCAGTAATGGTTGCAGACATGCTTGAAGAAGCAGGACGTGAAGCTTCTTACCTTCAAGGCGGAATGAAAGCTTGGAGTGAACATCTTGAGCCTGTTAAAGTAGGCGATTTGAAGGATGGCGGAGAAATGTATCAATTCGTCCGCATCGGCAAGGGCTGCCTATCTTACATGGTTATTTCCAACGGTGAAGCTGCGATTGTTGATGCAACTAGAATGACTGATGTATTTACTGATTTTGCTGCTGAAAAGAATGCAGAAATCAAGCATGTCTTTGATACACATCTGCATGCTGACCATATTTCCGGCGGAAGAAAAATTGCTGAAAAAACTGGTGCTTCATACTGGCTTCCTCCTAAGGACGCTGAGGAAGTAACATTTGAATATAACCGCCTTGAAGATGGAAACGAGGTAATGATTGGTTCCACAAAAATTACCATTCAGGCTGTTTATTCACCTGGCCATACAATCGGTTCAACCTCTTTTGTAGTTGATGATCAATACCTTCTATCAGGTGATATCCTGTTCATCGATTCAATTGGACGTCCTGACTTGGCGGGTAAAGCTGGTGATTGGGCTGGAGATTTAAGGGAAACCCTCTACAAGCGTTATAAAGAGCTATCAAGCGAATTAATTGTTATGCCTGCACACTTCATGATCATTGATGAGTTAAACGAAGATGGCAGCGTATCTGAAAAGCTTGGGACTTTATTTGCTAAAAACCACGGGTTAAACATTAAAGATGAAGGTGAGTTCAGAAAATTGGTTTCTGAAAATCTTCCTCCTCAGCCGAATGCTTATCAGGAAATCCGTGAAACAAATATGGGTAAAGTCAGCCCGGATGAAGAGAAACAGCGTGAAATGGAAATCGGACCAAACCGCTGTGCTGTAAGATAACTTTTTTGAATTGGATTTTGGTTTAACTTTAATACTAACTATAAAAAATCGGAGGAATGAAATCATGAATGTAACAAAAGTATTAGATGCAAAAGGTCTAGCTTGCCCAATGCCAATCGTAAAAACAAAGAAAGCAATCGGTGAAATCGAATCCGGCCAAGTGCTTGAAATTCATACAACTGACAAAGGCGCAGTTAAAGATTTAGCTGCCTGGACAGAATCAACTGGCCATGAACTTTTAAAGCATGAGGACGATAATGGAGTTCTAAAGTTCTGGGTTAAAAAAGGCTAATATAATGAAATGATAAAAGGGAGTTGTTACTCCCTTTTGTCGATTTAAAGGAGGGAACAGCCACATGGATTTTACCTTTTTAATCGTTATCTTTTTAATTGGTTTCATCGGCTCTTATATTTCCGGTATGGTCGGAATCGGCGGTTCAATTATTAAGTATCCTATGCTTTTATACATTCCACCATTATTTGGTTTAGCGTCATTTTCCGCTCATGAAGTATCGGGAATCAGTGCTGTACAGGTGTTTTTTGCCACTATCGGGGGCGTCTGGGCATACAGAAAAGGCGGCTATTTAAATAAAACACTTATCATATATATGGGTTCTGCTATATTAATCGGTAGTTTGATCGGAAGCTACGGTTCACGTTTCATGTCTGAAGGCGGCATTAACCTGGTATACGGAGTATTGGCTTTGATTGCTGCAGTCATGATGTTCGTACCGAAAAAGGGTTTGGACGATATACCATTGGACCAGGTAAAGTTCAATAAATGGCTTGCAGCCTTCTTTGCTCTGGTGGTCGGAGTTGGAGCTGGTATCGTCGGTGCTGCAGGAGCATTCCTGCTTGTTCCAATCATGCTTGTTGTGTTAAAAATTCCTACAAGGATGACCATTGCAACATCCCTGGCGATTACATTTATTTCTTCAATTGGTTCAACAGTAGGTAAGGTTGCAACTGGCCAGGTTGATTACATCCCAGCTGCCATCATGATCGTAGCAAGCTTAATTGCATCTCCGCTAGGTGCAAATGCGGGAAAGAAAGTAAATACAAAAATCCTGCAGATTATCTTGGCTGTGCTTATCCTAGGTACATCTATTAAGATCTGGATGGATATTCTATAATAACAAAAGGGGTCAGCATTTGCTGTCCTCTTTTTGAGTTTAACTTGAGAATAAATGGAAAATATAAAGCTATACTCTAATCCGGGGAGAGTTGTTTCAAATGGAAGAAACAAAGGAGTCAAAATACATACAGCAGCACTTGGCCAACGAACGTACTTTTTTGGCTTGGGTTCGTACGTCGATAGCTGTAATCGGCATAGGGGTTCTGGCATCTACACTGCATTTTAATAACATACAGAGGGTAAATGAATTTGCTGACAGTATTGCGGTGGCATTAAGCCTATTCTCGCTGGTTACTGGACTTACCATACTATTATATTCAACCATGAATTATTTTCGGGTTCGCAAAAGAATTAATACGCAAACCTACACTTCATCAAGGTCTTTAATCTATTTAATAACTATCATCATCTTTTTGATATTCATTCTGTTGTTAACCTATTTATTTGTCATATTAATTTAATAGCCGGGCGGCTGGGCCCCCTACGCACATCAGACCTGGGATAACAAGTCCAAACCTGGGCGTAAAAGTAGAGAAAGCACGTAAAAGGGTAAAAATAGCACGATATGGCAGTTAATCGAAGCGATTAACGACGATAAAAAGGTCCATCCACCAGAAATGGTAGTTAATCGAACGGATCAACGACGATAATAAGGTCCACCCCTCATATATGGTAGTTAATCAGACGGATTAACAAACGAGTGTAAAGCGGACTTCTCATTTGCAGACGCAAAGCAAGTCTAAAACACAGCAAAACCCGAAGCGGTGCGAGGATGAAAGTGCTTCCGGAGTCGATTTTTATTTCTGCTTATCAAATCCATCTGAACCCATAAAAAAAGTCATCCTTAGTGGATGGCTTTCTTTTTAAACCTACCGCCTCTTACCTCAGCAATATCAGCTACTGCCAAAAACGCATTGGGGTCGATTTCTTCGACAATGGCTTTTAGTTTTGCTTCTTCCAGTCTGGTGATTACGCAAAATATTACCTTTTTATCGTCGCCTGTATAGGCGCCCTCGCCATTTAAATAGGTAACTCCTCTTCCGAGCCGGGCAAGAATTGCTTCGCCGATTACTTTATGTTTTTCACTAATAATCCAGGCAGATTTGGACTCATCAAGTCCGCGTATGACAACATCAATTGTTTTAAAAGCAATGAAATAAGCTAGGATGGAATACATGGCACGATTCCAGCCGAAAACAAATCCAGCTGTTCCAAAAATGAAGATATTGAAGAACATGATGATCTCCCCAACAGAGAAGGGGAGTTTTTTATTGACAAGAATGGCCAGAATTTCTGTTCCATCCAATGATCCCCCGTACCTGATAACCATGCCGACCCCTATTCCAAGGACAATTCCGCCAAATACCGTTGCCAATAGCAAGTCTTCTGTAAATACAGGGACGTCATGCAAAAGGAGTGTGGTAGCGGATAATACGGCGATGCCCAATAAGGTGGATAACGCAAAGGTTTTACCAATTTGCTTGTAGCCAATATAGAAGAAAGGAATATTTAAGACGAAGATGAACCAGCCGAGTTTCCAGCCGGATAAATGTGAAAGGATAATGGAGATACCAACGATTCCGCCATCCAGTATCTTATTTGGAACCAGGAATTCTTCAATCCCGACCCCCATAAGAATGGCCCCTAAAATGATAAAGACGATCCTTTTGGCTAGCTTGGCTTTCGTTAATCCTTTATGTAGATTTTGTTCAACAGCAGGTTCTAATGAAACATTCATAAATGACCCCCAATTATGTTATTTTAGAAAAGATTTTTTTGCGTCGATGAATATTAAAAAATTTGAAGATAGTGGTTATTGGAAGAGCCGGTGTTTTTTTTAATCCTTTATAAAACAGTATGATAGCTAGTGCCAATTTAGGCCTTCTTAAAATCCATCTAATGAACAAATTGAAATCTTTAATCTTACACTTTAAATATAATTATAACATTTCATGGATTAATTTGGTTGAATCCAAACTGCCTCTAAAGTTATGAATTAGCTTATAAGTATAATTTCTTCATTTCTTGGAAAAATACCTGCGAGGTGGTTAAATGTATAGGTGGATTATAATCTTGCTGGCATTATTGTTATCCTTAAATTTATCAACAGCTGCGTCTGCAAAAGATAGCAAAAAAAACGATCTTGAATGTATAAGGAAGCAGGAATTTCGCACAAAGGAATTCAACGAACAGGTTACTAGTGATGTGTTTGCAAGTTTCGGGCATAAATATGATGAAATAATTGATCAGAGCATGTATATAAATATGATTGATCTGATGAAGTATTCAGTTCTTACTGCCGGTGAAGATGCACATTTGGAGAGTTTAAAGAAGCAAATGAGAGGCGCTTCAAATGGAGAAAAGAGGCTTTACTTTTTTCATGGGAATCCAGATGAGGCATACATCTTTTATAAAGACCTTAAAAACGGTAATAATATGGTCCATTTAAAGAAGGAGCCAGCTGGCTGGGAAGTAGAGGAAAAGGTCGTGAAAAAAGGGAAGAGAATACCCTTCAAACGTGAAAAATGCGAAGACGATTATTTTATGAAAAGAATGTTTAATAATTTATATCAAAAATAGAAAAAGGTGCCCCAGATCAATCTGGCGGCACCTTTCCATTTCATGGATTAGCAGCAAGTTTTGGCTTCCTTGCAGCAATCTCTATCTGTTTTATTATCTGCTTCCTTGATTTCAATTTGGCAGCATTCCTTGCCATCCTTTGTGACTGATAGGGATTTAAAGACATTCAACATGAATTCACCTCCTTTAAGCAAAAAACAAAATTAACAGGTTTCACATGGATTGCACCCACAGCCTGATAGTTCCTGTTTGGTGGGATTTTGGCGGGCAGGTTTTTCTTTCAGAGGTGAAGAGAACTTCCAGGCATCTCTGGCTATCCTTTCAATTTCCTTTTGTTTAAGCTCTGCGACCATAAAGTCTTCAAATCGAAACATAAATTCCAACTCCTTAATCAATAAAATTTGTTTTATTAATCAAAAAAAATTGATTTTGAGTGCAAAATAAGCAGTGTTGTGTAATCAGATTTGATGTATGATTAAATCAAAATGTTTTGATATTTGTATTATAGTTCCATTAATTCCAAAATGCAACTTAATAATCAAAAAAAATTGATAAATATTTTTCTGCAAAAAATGATTATGAACCCTATCCGGGGGGAAAAGACTTTTTACAAGGTTTATGTTGAAAAAGGGAGGATGTAAAAATGAATAAGGTGATCAAATACGGCAAGAAGCTCGGGAAGGAATTCAAAAATGATCGGGCAACCGGGCTTGCAGCTGAACAAGCCTATTACTATATGCTCTCCATTTTCCCTTTGTTAATCTTGCTTATTTCCATAGTTCCATATCTTTCTTTGGATCCTCAAAAAGCATTATCTTATTTGCAGGCAGTGATGCCGGCAGATTCATATAGTGTAATTGAGGACAATGTAATAAATATTATAACGAAGCCCAATGGCGGGCTGCTGACTTTTGGTATTATCGGTACATTATGGTCGGCCTCTAACGGTATGCAGGCATTTATAAGAGCTATGAATGATGCTTTTGATGTTAAAGAAACAAGGTCGTTTATTAAATCAAGGCTCATATCGATTGGTTTGACAATAGGATTGATTGTGGCCGTTATCATTGCAATGGTTTTGCCGGTTTTCGGAAAACTGATTATGAATTTTGTGGAGAATTTTATTCATATACCAAACGGCATGCAAATCCTTATTACAGTTTTAAGATGGGTAATTGCATTTGCGATCATGGTATCTGTTTTAGCCATCCTTTATAAGGTGGCTCCAAATAAGCATTACCCGTTTAAACATGTTATCCCTGGTGCACTGGCTGCAACAGTAATGTGGCTGATGATATCACTTGGGTTATCTTTTTACGTTAGCAACTTTGGAAATTACTCCGCAACTTATGGAAGTTTAGGCGGGGTAATTGTTATGATGCTATGGTTCTTTTTGACAGGTCTTGCTCTTGTTATTGGCGGAGAAATCAGTGCTATTTACCATAGGCATAAGACGAAAAAGCCTGACGATAATAAGAAGGATATTGATAAAGATAATAGCAGCGGGAAGTTGGATGCAGAGGCTTATAGTACTCTTTCCATAAAGTAACACAAAAAAAACGAGGGGTTAGCCCTCGTTTTATTTGATTTGGTGGATGAATGGTATTTTGATGTTCCACCATTTTTTGAATTTCTTCGGTGTTTCTTTTACAGCTGATACAGTATTATGAAACGTTTGTTTCTTATAATCAATATCCTTCTGGATCTCTTGTTGTGTTGATGTCAGCTCATCAACTCCACTTTTTATTTGATCAGCTTTTAGCTGCATGACAGTGCTTATCGCTGTCAGCTTTTCAATGGCCGGCTTGGCATCCTTGTAAGTTTTAAATGCGTAGATGCCGAGAAATACCAATGATGCGACGATTAGTATCAGGCTTGCATAAACAATGTACATAGTGATCCACCTCCTCATGTTGCTTTTTTAGTGTTTACCCTTTTTCCGAAAAAAGTAACATCGGGATCTTTCTCTTAAAGCATAGGAATAAGGAGAATTCTCAGAATAAATTAAAGAATTGACCTCCATATATGAGTTTGCTAGAATAATCATCATTATATTAATATATTATAAGATTTAGCCCGGGTGCCATAAATTCGGTTCTATGCGCGTTTCTTATTACCTGTATATGTTCAGAAATAGGGTCTGAACGTTTCTACCAGGCTGCCGTAAATAGCTAGCTTGACTACAGGGGATGTAGCCTGGTTTTATTTACATGCTATTTTCTTCTGTATTCTTTATGGGCAGCTTCGCATATTGCGGAGCTTTTTTTAGTTATTTAGAAGAAGGAGGGAAATTGTGTGTCATCATTTTTTCAGTTTCATGAAAGAGGAACATCATTCAAGCAGGAGACAATTGCGGGTTTCACCACCTTTTTGTCAATGGCTTATATATTAATTGTAAATCCTATTATTCTCAGCCAGGCTGGAATGGATAAGGGGGCAGTATTTACTGCCACAGCATTGTCAGCTATTATTGGCTCTCTTCTAATTGGCATGCTATCCAACTATCCGATCGGAATTGCGCCAAGTATGGGCCTAAATTCCTTTTTCACCTTTTCTGTTTGCATCGGGATGGGCATCCCATGGCAAACAGCACTAACGGGTGTATTTGTTTCCGGAATTTTATTTGTGATATTAAGCTTATTAAAGATAAGGGAAAAAATTATTAACATCATCCCAAAGGATTTAAAGCATGCAATTGCTGGCGGAATCGGCTTTTTTATCGCTTTTATCGGTTTGAAAAATGCCGGTCTGATTGTGGGCAATGAAGCGACGTTTGTTTCGATAGGCGATATTAAATCACCAGTAACACTACTCGCTGTCTTTTGTTTTATATTAACCATTGTTTTAATGATCAGAGGCGTTAAAGGTGCTATATTTTATGGAATGGTCATCTCTGCTGCTATCGGGATGCTTCTGGGTCTAATTGATAAGCCAGAAAAAATAATTGGTGCGATCCCAAGTCTTGAGCCAACTTTTGGAGAAGTATTTTTGCATATTGATCAAATCTATACTGCAGAGATGCTTGCCGTCATATTTACTTTCTTATTTGTAGCCTTTTTTGATACAGCTGGAGCATTGATTGCGATTGCCAGCCAGGCAGGGCTTATGAAAAATAATGAAATTCCAAATGCGGGGAGAGCACTGCTGGCGGATTCAAGTGCAACTGTAGTCGGTTCTGTATTAGGCACTTCTACCACTGCTTCGATGATAGAATCAAGCTCTGGAATTGCGGCTGGAGGAAGAACTGGCTTCACCTCTGTGATTATCTCAGCATGTTTCACAATTGCGTTGTTTTTCTCCCCATTGCTGAGTGTAATTACAGCGGAAGTAACATCACCGGCGCTGATTATTGTAGGTGCATTAATGGCAATGGAGGTTAAGCATATTGATTGGGGCAAACTTGAAATAGCCATTCCGGCGTTTGTAACGATCCTGATGATGCCTCTAACATTTAGTGTAGCAACAGGAATCGCCTTGGGATTCATTCTTTACCCCATTACAATGCTGGCACTCCGTAAGCCAAAAGAGATTCATCCCATTATGTACGGACTTTGTATTGCTTTTATGGGCTATTTTGTTTATCTGGCATAAACTGAAGCCTGCCTGTTCATTCAGGCAGTCTTTTTTTGTTTGGCTCTGTTAATGCTTATTGTTGTTTTTTGCACTCTGCAGCGGAAATTAACGGGCAAATTTAACAGAGACTTTTGTTTTATTTTATGTAATTAGTCTAAATATAAAAGGAAGGCAGTAAAAAAACATTGAACAATAGAACAATGTCATACATAATATATATGAGCATATATTCATATAAAAGGGGTGCAGAGTATGGGACACGGACATGGACATTCACATGATCACCATCATACAGGCAATAAAAAAGCTTTAATGTGGGCATTTTTTCTGATCGCTTCCTTTATGATTGTGGAGGTAATAGGCGGTATTCTGACCAATAGCCTTGCGCTCTTATCGGATGCGGGACATATGCTGAGTGATGCAGCCGCACTGGGGTTAAGCTTTTTAGCCATAAAAATGGGAGAAAAGAAGGCAACAAGTTCGAAAACATTTGGATATAAAAGGTTTGAAATCATTGCAGCATCGATTAACGGAATGACACTTCTCCTGATTTCCTTTTATATTTTCTATGAAGCGTATCATCGTATTCTTGAGCCGCCGGCTGTTCAAAGCTTGGGAATGCTTGTTATCTCATCTATTGGCCTGCTAGTGAACATTGCTGCAGCCTTTATATTAATGAGAGGAGATAAGGATCACAACTTGAATGTCAGGAGCGCATTTTTGCATGTTTTGGGAGATTTGCTTGGTTCTGTTGGGGCCATTGCGGCTGCACTTTTGATTTACTTCTTCGGCTGGGGTATTGCAGATCCGATTGCAAGTGTGATTGTGGCTATTCTGATTTTAATTAGCGGCTGGAGAGTTGTAAAGGAATCATTCCACATTTTAATGGAGGGGACTCCTTCCCATTTGGATCCTGAAGATATAAAAAAGAAGCTTCTCCAAGTTAAACATGTCAAGGATGTTCATGATCTTCATATTTGGACGATTACATCGGGTTTCCCTTCTCTGAGCTGCCACCTTGTGATTGAACATGCTGGAGGCCATGATACTGTCCTTCATGAAGCACAGTCTGTGCTTCATGATGAATACGGCGTTGAGCACAGTACTATACAGGTAGAGGGAGAGAAAGAAGGCTGTCCCGGCCATAGTGAGAGCTGCAATTAGTGCTGCAGGCGACAGAACAGCTAATCAGGAATGCTGGGCATGTTCGATAGCCTGCTTTAATAAACTGATGACATGTTCATCGTCATGGCTGTAAAAAAGTGTAGTTCCTTCCCGGCGGAACTTTACCAGTCTAAGGTTTTTTAAAAAACGGAGCTGGTGTGAGACAGTTGACTGCAAAAGGGAGAGTTTTTCTGCTATTTCATTAACCGAATACTCCCCGTGAAATAATAAATGCAAAATGCGCAGTCTGGTTGGATCGGATAAGGCTTTGAAAGTCTGGGAAACCATAAATAGTGTTTCTTCATCTAAGCCGTCAGGAGACGGAAGCGGGTTTTCATTCTTCATAGTTAACACCTCCAATTAAATTATAATCCTGAATAAAAAAAAACAAAACCGCAGAGTAGGGGCCGCTGCGGTTTTATTGCTGTGAAATAAGGTTACTCTCCCTTTTTAATATCTTCTTGGATTTTATCAACAAGTTTTCTCATTTCAGTATGGATTTGTTCTTTTTCAATATTGAGTTCTTTTTTTATCTCATGAAATGACTTTCCCTGTTCCTTCATTTTTATTATCTCGTCTAAATCCTTGTTGGCCGCCTTAGCCATGGCTGAACCGGAAACGAGGAAACGTAAAGGTATTTCTTTATCAAGATAACCCTGTAATTCTTGAGCTGTCTTTCCTGAAAACTCTGACACGTTTTTAAGGACAATGTCTTTATTTTTTTCAAGGAACTTATCCATGTGATGATGGTTTTTCTTAATTTTATTTAAATCAACTCCATAATGCTGGGCCGTTTTCTCCCAGGAGGAGTCATTTTTTTTATAAAAGGCTAATATCTCTTCAACCTTTTGATTTGAAAATTTGGCAATATGGGATGCTATATAAATTTCTTTTTTCGTATACCCTTTCTCTTGCAGGCTTTTTAAAAGTGACTCATCAATAATGCTGTGAGTATGTTCGCCTATATCTTCTTGATTTGGTATTTTGTCTGGCTGTGTTTCTGCGTTCACTGAAAAGGCTGATCCAATTAAAAGGAAGCAAAAAGCCAATACTGTTAATAATCTTTTTTTCATGGTGTTAACACTCCTTTTCGAAATAATGCTTCGTTAATAGCATGTCCCAAGATATAGTAAAACCATGAATAAAATTTTCTAAAGTCAAAGCCTAAAGGGTCAGAGATATTTATTGAAAAAAAAGGTTAATTTCGATTTAATTTAAGGGAAGAAGATGTTCCGGGATGGTGTGGAAAATGAAAATTCTTGTTGTGGAAGATAACCAAAGTGTCTGTTCAATGCTTGAGATGTTTTTTATGAAGGAAGGATATCAGGGAGTTTTTGTCCATGATGGCCAAGAAGGCTTTGTGCGGTTTAATAAAGAGAAATGGGATCTCATAATTGTGGACTGGATGCTTCCCATTATGGATGGTGTGACTCTATGCCGAAAAATTAGGGAGCTGAGCAAGGTGCCAATTATTATGCTCACGGCCAAGGATAGTGAATCTGATCAGGTTTTAGGGCTTGAAATGGGAGCTGATGATTATGTAACAAAGCCATTTAGCCCCCTAACGCTAATGGCAAGAGTTAAAGCTGTCACAAGACGGTTTCAGGCCGAAACGGCTTCAGGAGAGGACAGCCAATCTATTTCCAGTGAATTTTTCAAAATCAGCAAAGAATCAAGAGAGGCGTATTATAATGGCCAGCTTCTCAGTAATCTGACTCCTAAAGAGTTTGATTTGTTATATTATATGGTTAAACACCCGAAGCAGGTTTTTACAAGGGAACAGCTGCTTGACAGCGTCTGGGGATATCAGTTTTACGGAGATGAGCGGACAGTTGATGTACATATAAAACGTCTCAGGAAAAAGATAGGAACGGCAGAGCAGCCATATATCCATACAGTTTGGGGAGTTGGCTATAAATTTGATGAAACGGCAGCGGATAATGAAAATTAAATATTTTTATCAGCTGCTGATCAGCCACGTCAGTATTTTAATTTTGGCGTTCCTGTTATTAAGCCTGCTTTTCTCCCAGTTTGTTGAGAATTATATTTTCGAAAATAAAGTGGATGAATTAAATTCCTATGGAGAACGGATTTTAACAGATTTAACTGTCAGGATTGAAGGAAACGAGCAATTTTTAACCGAATACAGCCAGCTGCTGGACGCAAGAAATATTAAATATATTCTTTTTGACAATAAAGGCAGAGTCTTGTATCCCGAGTTAAAATCAGATCCGATGATTCAGCTGACAAATGCTGAATGGGAGGAAATCTCAAAAGGGAAAAGAGTATCTGTTAAGCATGATATTAAGCGTTTTGATCAGGAAGTAACTTTGGTTGCCCTTCCTTATATGCAAAGAGGCAGGCTCATTGGCGGGGTGCTGCTTTTATCGCCCATCACCGGCGCTATGGAAGTGGTAAGTCAGCTAAACAGATTTTTATTATATACCATCATTATTTCATTAACAGCTACTATATTATTAAGTCTTGTCCTTTCCAAAAACCTGATTAAAAGGATTACTCATCTTCGAAGTGCTGCCTCCATGATTTCTTCCGGGAATTATGATGTGAATGTCCCATATACATATAAGGATGAAATCGGTGATCTGGCCAAGGATTTTAATGAAATGGCAGCTAAACTAAAGAAATCAAACGAAGAAATCAAGCGGCTGGAAAATAGAAGAAGAAAATTTATTGCCGACGTGTCGCATGAGTTACGCACACCCCTAACTACAATAAGCGGATTGGCTGAAGGGATCAAGGATGGATTGATCCCGGAGGAGGAAAAAGCTAAAGGGATGGTACTGATTGACCGGGAGGCAAAAAGGCTCATTCGGCTTGTAAATGAAAATCTTGATTATGAGAAAATCAGATCGAATCAGCTGCAGTTAAATAAAATGGATATTAATCTGATGGAAGCCTTTGAAATTGTAAAGGAACAACTTGAAATTCAGGCAGAGGAAAAAGGAAATAGGATTTATATAGAGGCTGATGAAGAAATTTATGTTTATGCAGATTATGACCGTCTCATCCAAATACTTGTCAATATTGTCAAGAACAGTATCCAATTTACGGAAAATGGCAGCGTGTTTTTAAGAGGGAATAAGAGACCTGATGAAACCATCATTGAAATTGAAGATACGGGCATTGGTATTGATCCGAAGGAAATTGAATCCATCTGGCTGCGATTTTACAAGGCTGATTTATCCAGAACCAATCATTCTTTCGGTGAATTCGGCATTGGGCTTTCAATTGTTAAACAGCTTGTCCAGCTGCATGATGGAAAAATAATGGTGAGCAGCGAGAGAGAAAAGGGAACAAAATTTACGATTAGGATTCCGAGAGCGCAGGGCTAATTGGTACAGCCGGCCTTTTTTGAAGACAAGCATCTTTGTGAAGCCGAATTCCTTTGTGCCCATGGATGAAGAAAAGAGGAGAGAACGGGAACGTGGGCATCGGATTCGTACCAAAGCACACCAGGAAACGTTAAGAGAATAGGAACGGAAATCCATATTAGTATCAGATACATATGAAGGGTGGATATTGATGCCACAAAAAAGGATAGGCAGGATTTTCTTTATTATCATCATTGGTTTTCTTTTTTTCATAGCCTATTCAGCGTACAGCATTTGGTCTTTCAGTTCGAAAAATGAATTGGTTATGGCTGATGCTGCGATTGTCCTTGGGGCTGCAGCTTGGGATGATGAGCCCTCTCCTGTTTTGCGCGAGCGAATAAACCACGCGATTTGGCTCTATGACAATGGTTATGCTGAGAAGCTAATTTTTACAGGCGGCAAGAACGGTGAGGACAGGTTTGCTGAATCGGAGGTAGCGAGGGAATATGCTATTAATAATAATGTTAAGGCAGAAGACATTCTAATTGAAACGAAATCTGCCATAACAGAAGAGAATCTTAAGTACGCCATTAAGGTTGCTTTTGATCATCACTTAGAGACATTTCTTATTGTGAGCGATCCTTTGCACATGAAAAGGGCTATGCTTATGACAAAGAATGATGGGGTAGAGGCTTATCCTTCTCCGACACAGAGTTCGGTTTATACATCATTAGAAACGAAAATTCCTTTTTTCTTTAGAGAGCTTTTTTTCTATATAGGATATATTATTAGCTTGCCTTTTCGTTAATAGGTAAGTGGACCATTAAAAAAAGGAACAGCTCCCAGAGGGCTGTTCCTTTATTTACATTCTATGACATGACCTGGGTCTCCGTTAAGGGCAATTTTTGCGCCGGAGCAGTTTCTGTTTCGGGAACGGCTGTTACCTCAATGTACTTAATATGGTGTTCCTCCATATCAAGGATTTTAAAGAGGTACTTTTCATGCTGGATTGTATCGCCCTGTTTAGCTTCATAATTTTCAGTCAGGATCCATCCGCCGATTGTGTCGACATCTTCATCATTGATATCAGTTCCAAGAAGGTCATTGACCTCGCTGACAAGAACTTTTGAATCAATAATATAGTGGCCCTCTTTTGTATTTCGGACCATAGGAACTTCATCCATATCAAATTCATCACGGATTTCCCCGACAATTTCTTCAATAATATCTTCTACAGTTACGAGACCTGAAGTTCCGCCATATTCATCCATCAAAATAGCCATGTGGATTCGTTCCTTCTGCATTTTTAGAAGCAGTTCATGGATCGGAATGCTGTCAATGACTCTGATAATCGGACGTATATATGATTCAAGTGTGCTTGAAGATAACTCTCGGTTCATGATCAGGTCTGTCATGACTTCTTTAATATTGACCATGCCGATAATATGGTCCTTATCTCCGTCTATAATTGGATAACGTGTGAATTTTTCTTCCTGAACGATTTGAAGAAAGTTTTCCAGTGTATCATCTTTAGAGAGTGAGACAATTTCTGTGCGCGGAACCATAATTTCTTTCGCAATACGATTGTCAAACTCGAAAATTTTATTTACATACTTAAACTCAGATTGGTTAATTTCGCCGCTTTCATAGCTCTCAGATAAAATAATGCGAAGTTCTTCTTCCGAATGGGCCAATTCGTGTTCAGAAGCGGGCTTTAGTCCAAACATACTGGTTAAAAGACGGGCAGAGCCATTCAACGCCCAAATAATCGGATACATGATCCGGTAAAACCAAATTAAAGGACGCGATGTTAAAAGGGTAACGGCTTCAGCTTTTTGAATAGCCAGCGTCTTAGGAGCCAATTCGCCAACAACCACGTGAAGGAAGGTAATAAAAGCAAACGCGATGCTGAATGAAACGACTTGAGCAATCGAACCTGGTAAGTCGAACTGGTTAATCACAGGCCGAAGCAGATGTTCAATCGTTGGTTCACCAAGCCAGCCAAGGCCAAGGGCGGTTATCGTGATTCCAAGCTGGCAGGCTGAAAGGTATTCATCCAGGTTTGAAACAACTTTCTTGGCAGCAATTGCATTTTTATTGCCTTCTTCTATTAATTGATCAATTCTTGAACTTCGTATCTTTACGATGGCAAATTCCGAAGTTACGAAAAAAGCCGTTAAAGCAATTAAAATGGCTATAAAAACCAAGTTTAATATGTCCAAATAAGTTCCCCATATCCCGCTAGAAACGGGCAGGGTGTCACCTCCTGATAATGTGAAAATGGGATTAGCTTGTTAGGCTGGAAAGGGAACGGAGCAGTGCATTGCTTTCAACAGTCAGCTTCTTGGAAAGGCCATCCTTCTGTTCTTCATCCAGTGTATTAATTAGCGGCATGAGAACGGATATTTCCTGGTGAAGCTGCTTCATTTGCAGTGTGACTGCGTCGATGTGCTTTTCAACATCCCCTGTACGTATCTCCCTTTTCGTCTTCATTTCTAGTTTTCTTTTAATCTCTTCAAGCGGAAGATGCAGTTTTTTGCATTCTTCAATAAATCTTAAATCGGACAGTACGTCTTCAGAATATATTCGGTAGTTTGATTTTGAGCGTTTCGCTTTTATAAGGCCAATGCTAGTATAATAGTCAATTGTTCTTTTAGATACATTAGCAATACTTGCTAATTCGCCGATACGATAGTAAGCCCCATCATATCACCTCTGCTTTTGGTTACTTATATCTCACCCGAGTACCGCTCCGTAAAGAGATATAGTTAGAATTAATTATACTTTAGCCCAAACCATACAGTCAAACGTAGCAGTTTGGAAAAAAGGGTTACTTTTATTTTATGAAAAAATGAATAAAATATGAAATAAAAACATTCGGAAAAATTAAAAAAATGCTTTTACTCTAAGTTCCAGGAGAAAAATATCAGACCCTGGAACCTATGCAAAAGCAGCTGTTAAGTTTTTATGACTTCAATATACGATATGTGGTGGCCATCTATTTCTTGAATAATGAATTTGTAGCCCTCTTCTTCCACAAAGTCACCCTGAACAAGATCATACTTTTGAGTCAGGATCCAGCCTCCAATTGTATCTACATCCTCTTCGCTAAGATTAGTGCCAAGAAGGTCATTTGCCTCCGAAATCAACAGCTTTGCATCCAGGATAAAATGGCCTTCATCCATTTTCTGTACAAGCGGGAGTTCGTCTGTGTCAAATTCGTCACGGATTTCACCAACTATCTCTTCAAGGATGTCCTCAACTGTGACTAATCCTGCTGTTCCGCCATATTCATCCAGGAGAATAGCCATATGTGATCGGTCTTTTTGCATTTTTAAAAGTAAATCATGAATAGGAATGGTTTCAATAACCCTTATAACAGGCTTAATATACTGCAACAATGGTTTTTCGCCTTCACATTGTTTTCTTACACAATCTGTTAATATTTCTTTGACATTAATAATGCCCAGAATATTATCCTTATCACCCGAAGTGACGGGATATCTGGTATATCGCTCATCCAGTATGACGTCCAGTATTTCTGATAAAGTGGATTCCTCGGGGAGACTGACAATCTCGGTTCTTGGAACCATGATTTCTTTTGCTACCCGGTTATCAAACTCAAAAATCCGGTCGACATATTGAAACTCTGAAGGGTTGATTTCACCGCTCTTTAAGCTTTCGGATAAAATGATGCGAAGTTCCTCTTCCGAATGGGCCATCTCGTGTTCCGACACAGGTTTAAGTCCAAAAAGCCCAGTGACAATCCTTGCTGAACCATTTAGAATCCAAATAAATGGATACATAATTCGGTAAAACCATATTAATGGCTTTGAGAAAGTTAGCGTTATAGCCTCTGCTTTTTGAATGGCAAATGTTTTAGGCGCAAGCTCTCCAATTACCACATGCAGAAAAGTCACAACAGCAAATGCAATAACAAAAGAAAGAATATGGGTAATAGATGCCTGCAGGTTCAAGCTTTCAAAAACAGGCCGCAGCAGCCTTTCAATGGTAGGTTCTCCCAGCCAGCCAAGGCCCAGTGCTGTAATCGTTATTCCAAGCTGGCAGGCAGATAAATATTCATCCAGATTGCTGATGACCCGTTTCGCTGAATGAGCTTTGGCGTTTCCTTCAGCAATCAGCTGATCAATCCGTGAAGTACGAACCTTTACAATGGCAAATTCAGAAGCAACAAAAAAGGCAGTTAAAGCGATTAAGAAGAATAATAACAATAAGTTAAGGATAGTCATATTAAATCCTTACATGATATGTAAGGGACAGCACCTCCTTTATAATGTACTTTTCCCTTTCTTCATGGATTTTACAAATAGATACGCTTAAAAAGCTTTGTTTACCATGAAACTACCCTTATATAGGAGAAAGATAACAATAAAAGGGGCAATAAGCTGAAAGATGTCACAAGAATTTCTTTGACAAACTGAATTTGAGTAAGAACACTTTGATGCTGTTAATGCCAGCCTTACGATAATAGTGGTTCCTGAGCTGGAAAGGCTTCTGCAGAGCTTTTGAGAGTCACAAAAAGGCGATTTCTATTATTTATTGATAAGTTTGCACCTGAGAAGGGGAAACTGCTGCTAATAAAAATGCTTATTCATTTTTGGGTACAGATATGGGGCTGAAATTCGAAAAGGTGACAAAACCAAGTGAGGCGTGTTTAGGCATTGCGTGGGATGAACCTGTCATGTTCAATGGTATATAAAAATCAAGAGTTATCATGAAAAAGAAGCCTGCAAAGAGGCTTCCTTAATTAAAAATTCCATTCTCTTGCAAGCATTCCGTACACGGCAAGGTCATGATATCGATTATAAAGAAGCTCCCCGTCACGGATAATTCCTTCTTGTTTAAAGCCGAGCCTTTCAGGAATCGCCCTGCTTTTCAAATTTTTAACTCCACAGCGAATTTCGACTCTGTTTAACTTCAAATCAATAAAAGCGTGATTAACCATGGCCTGGACACTGCGCGTCATAATTCCCTTGCCCTCAAAGCCTTTAGCCAGGTAATACCCGATGCTAGTCTGCCCATTGTGCCAGTCAATCTGATGAAAGCCGATTGAGCCTGCAAGCCGGCCCCGATATCGGATGCCAGCATTAAAGCCATTATTATCAGCAAATTGTTTCAGCCACATTGGAATAATGGAATGATACTGGACAGGCGATGCCATGTTATCAACCCAGGGCAGCCACTCCCTTAAATGCTTGCGGTTGCTATCGACTAGATTGAAAAGATCTTCGGAGTGGTGCAGCTGAAACAATTGCAATTCAATATTCTTATCTACTTTTAAGGAAAACACAGGCAACTCTCCTTCTTTTTTTATTTGGCTCTGTAAAATTTCCTGTTTGATATTGGCACCCTGTTGATTAGAAACGTAAGACCCTCGAAAATACATTCGCATTTCCTTGGTGTGGTGTTGATTCAAGGATGCAGAATCAACGCCCAGCAGGAGAATCGAGTGCAAGGGGAGACCCGGCAGTCCACAGGCGCCGTGGGGGCTCCCAGACCGCCATTGGTTCGCTTGATTGCCCTGGAGTGGAAGCCAATAAGCAAGTTTAACAGAACCTTTTATTTAAATAGTTCTATAATAATAGGAAACTTTAAAATAATACATAAATTTTTGGTAAAAACAACAAAAAACTTATTCTTCCAGAGAAATGTGAGTTTCAAGAAAAAATTATCCGGGTATAATTCCTGAAAATATTTTGTCTTAAATAATATTTTTTAAAATTATATTAACGGAGGTATAACCTATGAAGCTCACAACAAAAATTATTCTGGGCTTAATTTTGGGTACCATAACAGGCTTGGTGTTAAATATGGCAGCACCTGAATTATTTAAAACAGCAGATACATGGCTATTTGGCCCTCTTGGTAAGATATTCATCAATTTAATCAGCATGCTTGTTGTACCGATTGTATTATTCTCAATCATTCTGGGTGTAGCAGGTTTGGGCGATCCGAAAAAGCTTGGCCGAATTGGTGCTAAAACAATAGCCTATTTCCTTTCCACGACAGCCATTGCCCTTATTATCGGGATTTCACTCGCTTTAGTCATTAAACCTGGTGAAATGGGGAAATTTGATACTTCCGGGGCAGAGTTCAAGTCTGAAGAAGCACCGCCTGTCAGTGAGACATTATTGAATATTATTCCAGTAAACCCTTTTGAGGCATTAACTTCTGGAAACATGCTCCAGGTTATTGCTTTTGCTATATTTGTTGGTTTTGCTCTTACTGCATTAGGCGAGAAAACAAAAGGCATCCTAAATCTGGTTGAGCAAGGAAACGAAATTATGATGTTCCTGGTTAGCATTGTGATGAAATTTGCCCCATACGGAACCTTTGGGCTGATTGCCTCTGCAATTGGCAGCCAGGGGCTGGATGCTATAAAGGCAATGGGCATTTATATGCTTGTTGTTGTGGGAGCATTATTTTTCCATGCTATTGTTACCTATGGAACAGCCGTATACTTTCTGGGAGACAGAAACCCTATTTCTTTCTTTAAAGGATTTGCTCCTGCCATGGGAGTGGGTTTTAGTACTTCAAGCAGTAATGCGACTCTTCCAATTTCGATGGAAACTGCCCAAAAAAATCTCAAAGTTCCCGAATCGGTCAGCAGCTTTGTGCAGCCTCTTGGGGCAACGATTAATATGGATGGCACTGCCATTATGCAGGGGGTTGCGACAATTTTTATTGCCCAGGTGTACAATACAGATTTAACCATTGGGCAAATGGCTGCAGTTGTCCTGACAGCTGTATTGGCAAGCATTGGTACAGCAGGCGTTCCAGGTGTAGGGTTGATCATGCTGGCCATGGTTCTCCAATCTGTTAACCTTCCTGTGGAGGGGATTGGCTTGATTCTCGGAATTGACCGTTTGCTGGACATGATCCGTACTTCAGTCAACATAACCGGTGACGCATCATGTGCGGTTGTAGTGGCAGAAACGGAAAGAAAGCGGACCCTCAAGCTTTCTGCCGGAAAAAAAGAAAAATCCTACAAGACATCCATGAATGAAATATAAAATAAAGGCTGACTCCTAATTTTAGGGAGTCAGCCCTTTTTTATTTAATCAGCTTTTTGTTCAATAATCGGCAGGAGTATGCTGAATACAGTTCGATCGGGGTTAGAGTCACATGTAAGCTTTCCTTGATGCTTTTCAATTATTTCCCTGCAAACAAATAATCCAAGTCCGGTTCCAAGAGTTTTTGTCGTTACAAATGGCTCAAATATGGATGAAACAAGATGGTCGGGAATACTCGGACCGTTGTTAGCAATATCAAGTTTGATTTGCCCTTTTCCAGTTAACTTGCTTTTAATTTCAATTACAGGATCGCTTCGGTATTGGGTTAGGACATCGATTGCATTAAAAATGATATTAATTAACACCTGGCGGATTTCATCTGCATAGCCTTTCAGGTGAATTTCCTGCTTCAAGTCCTGCAAAATTTTGACCTTTCCATCCAAAATACTTGGGTACAAAAAAATCAGCACTTCTTCTATTAATTCATTTAAGGAAAAAGTGATTTTTTCCTTTCCAATCAATTCCTTTTTGGAAAGAAGCAAAAATTGGGATATTCGAAAATTCAATTGTTCCAGTTCATTTGAAATGATATCCAAATATTTCATATTTGGATGTTCGGATTTCAGCAGCTGGATAAAACCCTGTACGGAAGTAAGCGGGTTTCTGAATTCATGGATAAAGCTCGATGTCATTTGCCCAAGCAGAGTTAATCTGTCCTTATGGGTAGAATCGATAAATTGGGTTTTTTCTTTGATAATCTGGTCTTTAGCATCTGTATATCTTGAAACTGCATGATATAAAAATTGATCAAAGCAATAACTGATTTTTTCATGGTACTCCTGCAATTCATGGAAGCTAATATCAGCATGGTTCAAATACTTTTGAACGATTGAACGGCCGATGTTCACATTGTGAACAAAGTCTCCAATGTTTATTTCAGCTTTAACACGCTGTTCGGCCACAGAGTATGCGAGCTGCTGAATATATATTTCCAGATCATTCTCATTCCTTAGCAGAAACTGGATAACAAGATTGAACATCGCATCGCCGTTGTCTCGAATCTTTTCTTTATATGGATCATCGTCTGTGATGAGAACTTTTTTCTTCCATTCATTCAAAAGGGTTTCTCTCTCGTTAAGCAATAGTTCCAATACGACATCATTTGTTTCGATTGCCATTTTTACCTCCACTCTTTCGCAAAAAAACAGTCTATTCCATAGATTTCGCTAGAATGCGGCAAAATCCTTTGTAAATTTTATGGAAAATTAAAGCAGCTTTTATAATAATTTCAGCTCTTACTTTCCAATCAACAGGGTGCAAATATCAACAAGAAGATTTAGCAGAGGCCAATTTTAAAGCAGATTTTACGAATTAGCTTTAGAGCACAGTGATAAATAACACAGCAATCTTTCAAAAATATTGTTATAAATAAAGAGAATCATTCTCACTTATTAATAGATTAGGGTGAAGGATTATGCTTGGAACATTAATGATTGGTGATAAGTGCAAAATTTTGAATTTGGCCAATATTGATTTTGCTGTCAGAAGGAGACTGCTTGATCTTGGCATTACGGAAGGCACAGAGGTGTGTATTAAATGTCTGATGCCATTTGGAGGTCCTGTAATGGTAGAGTCTTGTGGCCAATGTGTGGGCATCCGCAGAAAGGAAGCTCTTCAAATAGAAGTGGAGAGATTGTAATGGAAATTGCGCTGATTGGAAACCCGAATACAGGGAAAACATCTCTTTTTAACCATCTGACAGGCTCGTATGAATATGTCGGAAATTGGAGCGGCGTTACTGTTGAGAAGAAAGTCGGTGTATTTAAAAATAATCAAGATAAATTGATTGATTTACCGGGGCTGTAACACTTAATCCTTTATCAAAGGACGAAGGAGTTGTTACCCGGTTCTTGCTGGAAGAACCAGTTGATAAAATGCTCAATATTCTAGATGCAAGCCAACTTGAACGGAATATGCATCTGACTATTCAGCTGCTTGAATATGACAAGCCGGTTATCATAGGGTTGAATATGATAGATGTGGCGGCCAAAAGGGGAATCTTACTAAACCCGAATACACTTTCAAATACAATCGGAGTTCCCGTTTCCCCTATTGTAGCAAGGACGGGAAAGGGATGTGAAGAGCTGAGCCTGATTGCATCAGACCAGTCTGTGAAATTTCCCCATGCCCGCATTGTATATTATGGAAAAGAAATAGAGGAAGCCATCAAAATTCTTGATCAAAGATTGAAAGATCAAACTAATCTATCGACAAGATGGCTTGCCCTGCAGCTTTTTGAAGGAAACCAGTTTGTGTACGATTATGTGAAAGAGCTTACGGGCGAGGAAATACTTAAACAGCTTGTGAATGAGGTTGGAGAAGCCTTAAAAATGAGCACTCCAGGAATGGAACTTGAACGCTGGATATACCAAAAACGAAAAGAAAAGATTGATAAAATTTTCGCTGAAGCAGCATTTAGAATAAATGAGCATGACACTCCGCTTTCCTTAAGGATTGATAGAGTTGTCACTCATAAATTTTTAGGGATGCCGATCTTTTTTTCGTTAATGTATTTTATGTTTATGCTGACATTTGACTGGCTTGGTTTTCCTTTATCTGACGTGCTGGATGCTTTCATAACGGGTAATATTTCGGAATTATTGGCACAGCTGCTAACGATGGCCGGAGCCTCTTCGTTTATCCATTCTCTTATTCTGGACGGAATTGTGGCGGGAGTAGGGGGAGTTCTGGTATTTGTTCCACAGATTTTTATTCTCTTTTTCTTTATTTCTTTACTTGAAGACTCAGGTTATATGGCAAGGGTTGCGCTTGTTATGGATCGGCTGATGGAGACGGTTGGCTTAAATGGAAAAGCTTTCATACCTATGATTATTGGTTTTGGATGCAATGTTCCGGGCATCATGGCAGCCCGTACAATTGAAACTCCAAAAGAAAGACTGCTGACAATCCTTCTGACTCCATTAATGTCATGTTCAGCAAGATTACCTGTATATGCCTTATTTGTCGGAGCGTTTTTTGCCCAGCAAAAAGCTTTAGCTGTTTTGTCCCTCTATATATTGGGAAGTGCAGTTGCCCTTATATTAGCAAAGATTTTTTCTTCTACAATACTTAAAGGGGAGACTTCCTTATTCGTGATCGAACTTCCGCCTTACCGGATGCCCCAATTCAAGGCATTATGGAGAAGCACCTGGGATAAAGGGAAAGGTTTTATTAAAAAAGCCGGCACGTTTATTTTTGCAGGATCTGTTTTGGTTTGGGTGGCATCTTATGCAGGGCCTCAAGGAATCAATGTGGAGATGGATTCCAGCTATCTTGCAGGGGTAGGCGGGATAATAGCACCGGTGCTTCAGCCGCTGGGATTTGATTCCTGGCAGGCAGGGGCAGCGCTGTTAACCGGATTTCTTGCAAAAGAAGCGATCATTTCTACCATGAATATCATTTACTATGTTCCGGATACAGGCAGCCTGCAAGGATTAATGGCAGACTATTTTACGCCTCTTTCAGCTTATAGCTTCATGGCTTTTATTCTTTTATATATTCCTTGCCTTGCAACAACGGCTACGATTTACAAAGAGACTGCTTCAAAAAATGGACAGCATTCTCGATAATTTATGCCCTGGTCATCGCTTATATTTTATCCTTGGTGATTTATCAATTGGGCAGATTTCTTGGATTTGCATAAAGGTGGGGTGAGATCGATATGGCGGCAAATATTATACTGGGTGTATTGATTTTTGGATATGCAGGCTTTTCACTGTTTAAGTTTATTCATAAATCTAAAGAAGGCAAATGTGCAAGTTGTGCTATAAAGAACTCCTGCTCTTCTATATGCCATACAGCTAAAGGGAATGATCATATAAAGTAAATGAAAAAACTGACATAAACTGCTGAGAAAAACAGCAGTTTATTTTATTTGAAATTTTGCCACTATTTCTTTTATAATAAGATGATCAGGTGTAAATTTACACCATAAATGAAAAGGAATGAAGCTGCATTGACAAGAGATGAAATTATCCTAAAGGTATCTGATAAAATCCGCTTAATCCGTACGGAAGCAGGCTATACACAAGATAAGATGGCAGAAATAATTGGAGTTTCAAAGAAGACCCTTGTACAAATTGAAAAAGGGAGAGCGGAAGCAGGCTGGTCAACAGTTGTCGCTGTCTGTGCTTTGTTCCGGGAAACTGAAACAGTCAGATTTCTTTTTGGAAATGAACCGCTTGAGGTTTTGGAAACGGTTGCCAGAGAGGGAATCGATTATAGAAAGGAAAAGACGCTTGGCGGTAAAATCTGGTGGCGTGAAATAAAGAGAAGCAATGGTTTAATTCTTCAGCAGAACATAATCAGCCAGCATTACCGGATCATTGACCAGGATCATTTCCGCATCTACAGCAGTTTTGATGAAGCTTCCTCGAAAGAACGGTTTGAAGAATTGTCAGCAGAAAATGGTGGCCTTTTGGGCTAATAGTATAGTTTCGGAGGGGTGAAGATGGCTCCAAACATCGCGCTTTTCCTCATTTACCCGCTTTCGGCTATTGTGATTGCCGCATTTTTTAAAATTGTGTTTTGCGGCTCTAACAGGGCTAATGGCTGGATCATTCTCTTAATATATATTCTTTCAATTTTGGAATCTATCTGTTTGTGGAGGGAGCCTTTGCAAAAGGGCTGCTTAATCAGGATATACTCAAGCCTGGACTGTTTACAGACTTAAAGATCCGGCAATGGATAGATATATTTTTGGTACCTAATACATTCACCTTTCTATACATAGGCATAAGTTTTTTATTTCTTAGGGGATATGACAGAATTCCAGCTGAAGCGCGAAAAATACGGATGAAGCAAGGCAGATTATCGAACAGCAAAAAAGAAGCACTATAGGACCGTTTCATAAAAGAAGCAGCCTTTATCAGGCTGCCTCTTTTATTGAAATGGCTAATCTGTATTAAAGCATCTTTGGATTTTCCTTATCTTTGGCAATCAGCACCGGACATGGAGCGTTTCGTGCGATCTTGGCACTTGTGCTTCCAAGAAACATCCTTTTAATTCCCCCTTTACCGGAGTTCCCGACAATAATCAAATCTGCATCTTCAACAGCAGCATAGTCACAAATGCTATCGGCAGGGTTTCCTTCGAGAACATCATATTTGGCATTAATATTGTACGGTTCAATTGATTCCCTTGCGTTGTAAAAGGCTTTGTCGACACTGTGTGTGACTTTTGCATGTGTGGTGATATTTGATTCATCGTGGTAGACTGGCAGCGGAGGAATCTGAATCCCTTCAAGCAAATAGCCGTTTGTTCTAACCGGCTCTACGACCTTTTCATTACTAACAGGAATATTTTCAATTTTTTCTTCAAAAACCTGGGCAACCAGCAATTGGGCATCATGATTTTCTTTCACTAAGCTAATAGCTAAATTTAAAGCTTTCTTGCTTCCTTCTGTATCATCATAACCAACTACGATACGGTTAAATTGTAAACTCATTCTCGATCATCCTTTCGTGAGGAATAAAAATGAAGTTACCTATTGTATATATACCCGCCTGCACAAAAAACAATCTTCACACAGTCAGACTGGAATCGGCATATTATTTTAAAGCCCCCAAAAAACCCAAGGGAGCCGCGAAAATTTTAGTAATACTTTGGATTAGTGTAGAAGTATTTGAGCAGATATAAAAGCGAAAGTTACTGTACAGCCATAGCATTGAAATAAGGTAAGCATTCGATCTCTTCGATTGCTTTTTTTTTATGAAAGTTCTGTTTTTTTCAACAAAGGTGTGTAATAGCTGTTTTTTTGGGTAAATGTATATGTCAGGCATATTTCTGTTTACCGATTTGGGAATAAAATACTATATGAAAACTTTATCTTTGCAGTTATCCTGATAACCGTATAGACTGATAGCTGCCTAATTAGGCAAGGTTCAAATTTGGATCAAAACACTGGGGTTCGCTTCAATACAAGTGAGCCCAGCAGAAGCTTTAAAGTAAGAGAAATTGGAGGACTTATGAGCAAGAAAACTTCATTTATTAACAGATTTCAATCAACATGGAAAAAGCTCCACTTAACGCAAGTATCTATATTACTGGCATCCACATTGGTTTTAGCATTCCTAAGCTTCGTTTATTTTTCATACAAAGATGCAGATATAAGTGCGCTTGAAGCCGGATTGGCACAGTCTACCATTATTTATGACGCTGATGGAGAAATCGCCAGCAAAATTTCGGCAAATAAAAACGAGGGAGTTTCGATTGACCAAGTTCCGGATCATATGAAAAATGCTGTCATTGCCATTGAAGATCACCGCTTTTATGAGCATGGAGGAATTGATTTAAAGGGAATAGGCAGAGCATTTTTCACTAACATGAAGGCCGGGGAGATCGTTGAGGGGGGGAGCACGCTTACCCAGCAGCTGACTAAAAATGCCCTTCTGTCGTCTGAGAAAACCTACAAGCGAAAATTGGAAGAATTCTTTCTAGCGCTGGAAATTGAAAAGGAATATAGCAAAGATGAAATTTTACAAATGTATCTAAACCAGGTTTATTTTGGAGAAGGGGCTTGGGGCATTAAGCGGGCTGCTATGAAATACTATGCAAAAGATGTGCAGGACCTGACTGTAAGCGAAGCAGCTTTGCTTGCAGGGTTGGTTAAGGCTCCTTCAGCAATTAATCCTTATCAAAGTGAAGAGAAGGCAATTGAACGAAGAAACTTAGTCCTGGATCGAATGAAGGAACACAACTTCATTTCTGAAAAGGAATGGGAAATAGCGAAGAATGAAAAGCTTGTTTTTGATGACAGCGGCGGTGATCCTTTAAAGGGGAAATTTCCTTATTATGTAGATGTTGTGCTGGAGGAAGCTATAGAGAAATATGATCTTTCACTCGATGAGCTGCTTAGCGATGGTTATCAAATCTACACTGAATTGGATCAGGAGATGCAAAGAAGTGTAGAAGAAACTTATAAGAATGATGCCCTATTCCCTCAAGGCACTGGCGATCGATTGGTACAGAGCGGAGCCATCCTGCTTGATCCTCAAAATGGCAGCATCCGTGCTCTTGCTGGCGGCAGGGGTGAGCATACTCTTTTAGGCCATAACCGTGCAGTTCATGCGGTAGGACAGCCTGGATCAACCATGAAGCCAATCGTACCTTATACAGCTGCCCTGGAAATGGGATGGAATATAGAAGACGAGCTAAAAGATGAAAAAATGACTTTTGGAAAGGATTATGAGCCAAACAACTATAATGGACAATTCCGCGGAAATGTTCCAATGTATGAAGCGGTCAAGGATTCTTTAAATGTTCCTGCAGTGTGGCTCCTTGATGAGATTGGAATGGATAAAGGGGTAGATGCTGCAAAGCGATTTGGAATACCTGATGAAGCCATAAATCGGAATCTCGCGCTTGCGCTGGGAGGCACGAGTGAGAATGTTTCACCATTAACAATGGCTCGGGCGTACGCTGTCTTTGCGAATGGCGGTCAAAGGCCGGAAGCTCACGCCATTACCAAAATAGTAGATAAAGATGGGGAGACAGTTGCAGAATGGAAAGGTAAGAATACAAGAGTCATATCTAAGGAAGTAGCTGATAAAGTTACGACCATGCTGCTGGGAGTTGTCCAGCATGGTACGGGTAAAGCTGCCCAAATTCCCGGGAGAGAAGTAGCAGGAAAAACTGGCAGCACACAAATGACAATAGAAGGAATAGACGGGGTTAAAGACCAATGGTTTGTCGGGTATACACCACAGCTCGTTGGCGCTGTTTGGGTAGGGCATGATAAAACAGATGCAAATAACTACCTTACTACATCCAGCAGTGAAGGAACAGCGCCGATATTCCGTGAGATTATGTCAGGAGCCCTTAAGAATCAGGAACCTGAGTCCTTTAATGTTCCTCAAGTTGCTGCACTTATGGAGAAAAGACAAAGGGAGCAGCAAAGAAAAGCTTGGGAGGAAAACATTAAAAAGGAAGCAGAGAAGATAAAAGAAAAAATTGAAAAGGAAAAAGAAAAATGGAAAAAGAAATGGAATAAAGGGAAAGAAAAGGGCAAAGGTAAAGGAAAAGATAGAGAAAAGAAGAATGATTAATAGTATAAACCTTCAGAGTACGGTTGAAAAGCTGTACTCTTTTTTATACCCATTGGGAGGTCATACATAATGGCAAATAAGTTCTATGATGAATTGGCAGGAGAATATCACTTAATTTTTAAAGACTGGGATCATTCCATCGACCGGCAGGGGGAAGTTTTTGCAAGGCTGTTAACCGCAGAAGGTGTAAAGAATTCTTCCGGTATTTTGGATTGCTCATGTGGCATTGGAACACAGACATTGGGACTTGCTAAAAGAGGATACAAAATAAGCGCCTCGGATATTAGCAGCAAATCGATTGAACGTGCGAAGAGTGAAGCTAAATTGAGAAACCTGAATATCCCATTTGTTCAGGCTGATATGCGGGCATTGTCATCTATTTTCTCCGATCCGTTCCAGGTTATTCTTTCAATCGATAATGCCCTGCCGCATCTGCTGACTGAAGAGGAGTGTGCATCGGCATTTTCAGAGATTCATAGTCTTCTTAAACCGGAGGGATTCTTTCTTTATTCCATCCGGGATTACGATGAAATTCTTAAAACTAAGCCAGCTTCCACTTTGCCAGCGCAAAGGCAAAATACGATAACCTTTCAGCTTTGGCAGTGGCATAAAGAAAGCAATATTTATGATTTAAAGCATTTTACCATGCTGCAAAAGGAAGGGGAATGGACAGTCTCCGAGAGGGTTTCACAGTACCGTGCCTATAAAAGGCATGAGCTGGATGAACTAGCAATAAAAGCGGGGTTTAAGCGTGTAAAATGGCTCTTTCCGAGAGCAACAGGATTCTATCAGCCGATTGCAATTGCCTATAAATAAAATAAAAAAAGGCCTGGAGTCCAGACCTTTTTAACAGTTATATATAAATTAGAATAACCAGCTAATTAAAGCGCCGATTACCACAATAGCTCCAACAACCATAAAAATAGTGCGTATCATTCAAATTCACCCCGTTCCATTTCAGATAAACAATTTGTATAGTTTATATAGTTAGTTAGATTTGAATTGTTTCGGAAGAATTGATGAAGCGTTTTTCTGTCATGCGCAGCACTGAAATATGGCTTGTACACATATCCTTAATCTTTTCAAGGTGGTCCTGCACTTCATTTCCTTCTACAATAATTTTTAGTGTCGTTTGCGGTTTAACAGTCAGCAGAAATGAAACCAACTTGGAAAGGTTTGAGGCATCTACAGCTTTATGCTTACTGTATAAATATGTAGTGCCTTTAAATTGTTTTGATGCCTGATAGATTTCCAGCATTTTCTTCATTGTGAATTTATTTTGTACGAGAACGTTAGTAGAAATAATTTCTTTCATTTTTAAAATCTCCTTTTAAAAGTTTTTTATATTAATCGATTAATAGGTGATGTCGTTTGTACTAGGAATTTACCCAGGGGGGAGAAAAGGTAAACCACACATCAACAAAGTGTGAATAATTACCTGTTATTTTTCCAATTAACGGTATAGATGGCGAGGGTTGCACTGAAAGGCGGCCAATAGATAAGATAGCAGTAGCAGTTGATCTTTAGAAGGGAGAAATTCATGCTAACTCTCATAAAAAACGCAGAAGTTTATGCTCCTAAATATTTAGGGAAAAAAGATCTTTTAATCGTTAATGACAAAATCGGTTTTATTCAAGATTCCATACAAAAACCCGAGGGCTTCGTTGATATCGAAGTAGTTGAAGCAGAAGGGAAGATTGCGGTTCCAGGTTTTATTGATTCCCATGTCCATATTATCGGAGGCGGCGGGGAAGGCAGCTATAAAACACGGACTCCCGAGATACAGCTGACAGATGCTACCTTATCAGGCATCACTACTCTGGTAGGGGTTATCGGGACAGACGGAACAACGAGGGCGATGGCTAGCCTAGTTGCCAAAGCAAGAGGTCTGGAGGAAGAAGGCATTACCTGCTATGTACAGACCGGCTCGTACCAGGTCCCAGTCAAGACACTGACAGGCAAGATTGAGGATGATCTTATCTTGATTGATAAAATTATTGGTGTTGGGGAAATAGCTATTGCTGATCATCGTTCATCCCAGCCAACAGTTGAAGAAATAGCCAAAATTGCCTCTTCAGCACGGATCGGCGGCATGCTCTCCGGCAAATCTGGAATCGTGAATGTCCATGTTGGAGACAGTTACGATCACTTGAAACTCATTGAAGAAGTAGTGGAAAAAACGGATATTCCAATCAAGCAATTTTATCCAACGCATATTAACCGCAATCCTCATTTATTTGAAGAGGGCATTCGCTTTGCCAAAAAAGGCGGCTTTGTCGACTTTACGACAAGCAGCATTCCGATGTTTTTTGAGGAAGGGGAGGTTAAATGCAGCGTTGGCCTCAAAAGGATGCTTGATGAAGGAGTACCAATTTCGCAAATTACTTTTACCTCTGATGGACAAGCCAGTCTGCCGGACTTTAATGAACATGGCGAGTTAATCGGGCTACAAATCGGCAAAGTCTCCACACTTTATAAAGAAGTCCGAGATGCCATTTTAAATGAGGGAGTATCCATTGAAGATGCAATATCTGTTATTACTAAAAACCCGGCTTCCATTTTAAAGCTACATCGCAAGGGATCAGTAGAGGCAGGAAAGGATTCAGATCTGGTGCTATTAAATAAAGAAGATTTGTCAATCCATTCTGTATTTGCCCTCGGCAGGAAAATGGCTGAGAATGGGGAAGCGCTTGTTAAAGGGACATTTGAATAAAAACGAGAGGGCTTGGACTGTAAAGGTTCAAGCTTTTTTATAAGGTTTGGCCGGTAAAATACGAGGAGTTGACGATAAATTTGATAAAGTTGTTGATTTATTGGCTTAGTTGATGATATATATCCGCAGTTGAGGATATTTCTCCTAAAGTTGATGATAAAGTCCTTTCCGGCTGGTAAAATGGATCAGTTTGAATAGTAAAAGCCTTACATAATCTTTAATAAGGATTTAAAACTCAAAAAATTCATATAATTAAGCTAGTATTTTATAAGCATTATCAGTCTCCAGGAGGAGATGGATACCATCAGAAGCCGCTTATGCAAAGGTTATTCCTGAGATAAAATTTAGCTATAAAACAGGGGAACTGAGGTAAATGTGATGAAGAAATTTAAAGAAATTTTTCAAAATGCCAATTATGTTAAATTGTTTTTTGCTAATTTTACTTCACAGATGGGCAGTACGATCGGCCTTACAGCATTTATGTTTTTTCTTCTCGATCGTTTTTCAGAGCAGCCTTTATATGCAACTTTAACTGAGCTGATGTTTTCGGTGCCGACTTTAACTGTATTTTTCCTTGTCGGTGTGTTTGCGGACAGGATGGACCGCCAGAAAATAGCTTATTATTGTGATTGGATTAGCGCATTGCTGTCCATTGTGCTCCTGATGACCATTATCATCGGCTGGATGCCGCTGATTTTTATAGTATTATTTCTAAGAAGCGCAATCCAAAAGTTCTTCTTCCCTGCTGAGCATGCCATGATACAAGGAATATTAAAAAATGAAGACTACACAACTGCTGCGGGTCTGAATCAGGTTGTTATGAGCTTATTCATGCTTTTTGGCAATGGTCTTGGCATTCTCGTATATTGGACGGTCGGCGTTTACGGGGCGATTTTGGCTGATGCGATTACATTCATTATTAGTGCGTTATTAATAAAATCCTGCCGTATCCCTGAGGAAGTCAGACTGCCAAATGGAAGCCATAAGCTGAAAGATCTTAATATACCGCTAGTCTTTAAAGATTTTAATCTAGGAATGAAGTATATTTTCCAGCATAAATTATTATCTGCCTTGCTTATTGGTTTCTTTGTTTTCGGGGTTGTGAATGGAGGGTTTTCAGTAATGCCTATTTTCATGCTGAAGTACAAACTCGAGCCGCAATCATACGAAGAATATTCCATCTTACTAGGTATACTATTTGGGGTCGGTGTGCTGATTGGAAGCTTTATTGCTTCTTTGCTTACTCAAAAATTCAAGCTCTACCAGCTGATCATTTCTGGACTGCTGATTTCGGGAAGTTTTATAGTTGCAGCTTCATTCGCAGAAACTACATTTATTTTTCTTTCCCTGTTATTTGCTGCAGCGTTTGGATTGCCTTTCGTGAATATCGCCTTAGGAGGATGGATGCCAAGCATTGTTGACCCAAAAATGATGGGAAGGGTTCAGGGATGGATCAGCCCGTTGATGATGCTTTCCCAATCTTTAACACTTGGATTCATTGCTGTCAGCTTCCCTGGATTCCTTAAAGTTGAAATGCTTTATTGGATGGTAGGCGGCTGTTTGGCGCTTGTCGGTGTTTTTTACAGCCTTGTGTTGCCGAAGTTAACAAAAGAATCAGAAAAAAATACAAAAACACATTCTTTGGAACAAACTGGTACAGTATAATAATATTAGTAGTATAATAGTCCCTTTAATAGGGGCTTTTTGTATATAAAAAAATTATTTTTAAAAATAATGAACGAATTCATCTCTTGAGCGTCTTATGAGTGAAATAAACAGTTAACAATGGGATGATGGAGAAGAGAGGAAAGAAGCTGATGGAGGAGAAATACCTTATTATAAGTGCCAAACGAGGAGATCAGCTAGCTTTTGCCATGCTTTTTAAAAATAACTATCCCTTTCTGGTTAAGTACTTAATCAAAATTACGATGAATCCTGACACTGCAGAAGAGCTCGCTCAGGAAACGATGGCGAAATGTGTGGAAAAAATCAGTATGTATAATGGTAAAGCGAAATTTTCCTCTTGGCTGATTTCGATTGCGACCAATTTATATATTGATCAGCAGCGAAAGTCTAAAAGAGAGAGAAATTGGAGACAGCAGGAAGAAGCATTCAGGAGGATGAAATGGCAGCTTGAAAGCCGAAATGAGGAATGGAATGATGCCTTATCAGCCCTTGGAAAGCTTAAAGAAGATATCCGAATCCCAATTATACTGAAACATTATTACGGCTATTCTTATGAGGAAATAGGAGAGATGATGAAAATATCTGCTGGCACTGTTAAGTCAAGAGTCCATAACGGGATAATGGCTGTAAGAGAGGAGTTGAAACTTCATGACGAACCGAAAAGTGCTGCCGCTCGAACACGAACATCAAAATGAAAACGATTTGGCAGCTATAAAGGAGATAGAGGATGGATTAGATTTGCTTGAAAATAATGTCCAGATGTACACACCTGATCTGCAATTCTTTGAACAATTGGTTTTGGATCAAAGGCAAATCATGAAAAAGAAGTTCATGAGGGAAGTGGCCATCTTTATAGTTGTTGCGCTCCTTGTTGTAAGTTCTGTTTTGTTCATGCTGTACCAGCTTCCGGTTGCATTTTTTATTTTGCAGGGAATTGTCACTGTTTTTATTATTGCTTATAGTACAGTCAGCTTTGTTAAGCAGGTGAATGGTACATGAATAACGAAGAAATCTCCCTTCCATTACTTATAGTTGTCGGGATCATTTTAATTGCACAAAGCACCTTTTTATTTTTGAATGCAAGAAAGCATGGGCATAATTATTGGCTATGGGGAATAATCGGCTTGATTCAGGCACCAATGCCGACGCTGTTTTATTTGATTTTTGTTAGAAAGATTTGGCAGAAAAAAGATAAGTATTGAGGGATGGATGAATGAAAAAATTAAAGCAGATGCTCCTGCTTACGGCTACAGGCGGCCAGCTTCTAGGCGTTATCATGCTATTCATTAATATTAAGGCAGCAATTATGTTTTATATTTTATATGCAATTATGATTTTTGCGATATTTATTGTACTGCTGGTTGAGAGAAAGAAAGAAAAAGAGGAGGATGACGGGAATGATTATCGTAACTACTGATATTGTACATGGAAAAGAAATTAAAGAAATAAAAGGATTTGTAAGAGGCAGTACTGTCCAGACCAAACATATCGGGAAAGATTTATTGGCAGGGTTAAAAACGATTGTAGGCGGAGAAATTGGCGAGTATACAGAAATGATGGATGAAGCAAGGCAAAAGGCTATTGGGAGAATGGTGGAGGATGCCAGGGCAAAAGGGGCAAATGCAATCATTGGCATGCGCCTGCAAACTTCGGCAGTCATGCAAAATGCTGCGGAGATTATCGCCTATGGAACAGCAGCAGTTGTTGAAGAATAATGGGAAATTAACCAGCTGAATTCGGCACGGGTTCGGATACCTGTCACTTTTCACAAAAATACGCTTGAAAATCTGCTTATAATTGTTATACATTTTGTCCTGCAAAATGCAGGGCTTTTTATTATGTAAGAATATTACAAAGTGCCACCTAATGTATAATGCATTTTATGGCCAAAGTACTGTTATAAAACTAAATGTTGATTTCACTGTGTTTGAAAAATAACCGGAAAAATTCCGTTTAAAATGGGAAATACCCATATTTCCTTAAGAATAAGCGGAGTTTTTTCGCTTATATGATCTAAATCTTTGAATTTTGGCTTATTTAGAGCAGTTAACCGGAATTCCTCCGCTTATCTCTGCTTCTTAAGCTTCCACTATATACATTAGCCGGAAATTCTCCGCCTATTAATTCTCATATCTATACGAAAATCATTAATGAATAATTACGAGCCAAAGAGAAACTTAGTTTGTAACTAAAAATCACAGCATTTTGCAATCCAATTTGCGAGGTAACAGAAATCTCTGTAACCTTACATTTCGAAATACAAATTGGACCACTTTTTCCGGCCTATTTTTATAATTATTCGCGTTATATCATGAAAAATGACCATCAAATTCACATGCAAATTGATGGTCATTCTAATATTTGCGACAGGTAAAAGAACCCGTTACTGAATTCGGCTGGTTTTTTTATTGTGCAATTAACAAATAAATGGAAAAAGATGCTGATTTGGTTTTGGATTCTAAAAAGAGGGAAGTTATTTGAAGGATAATATTTTTGGGAAAAAATACTTTAAAATTGACTAAAGAATATTATGTGATTTTCAAAGCTTTTTTTAGTGAAATCCTTTACAATAAAGTGATAGTTCATTTATTTTAATTACCTAGATCTAATGACGCTGGAAAGAGGTTAGGAGTTTTTTATGCTATATTACCGCACCTATGTGAAAGATGAATCTTTGCCCTGGGTAACCTTTGTGCATGGCGCAGGAGGAAGCTCTGCTATTTGGTATAAACAAATGAGAGAGTATAAAAAGTATTTTAATGTACTGCTGGTAGATTTGCGCGGCCATGGACAGTCCGGCAGAGGAACTTGGGAAGAAGGGGATCATTTCTCAGAGGTGTCCCGGGAAATTATTGATGTACTGGATCATTTGTGTATCGAGGAATCCCATTTTGTCGGTATTTCTTTGGGAACCATTGTGATTCAAACAATTGCCCAGGACCATCCTTCAAGAGTTGCATCTATGATTCTTGGCGGTGCCATTACGGAATTGAATTGGCGGACAAGATTTTTGATTGCGATAGCTAATATGACAAAGTATATGATGCCTTATATGGTTCTTTACCGTTTGTTTGCCTGGATCATTATGCCAAAGAAGAATCATCTTGAATCAAGGCACGCATTTGTAAGGCAGGCTGCGAAAATGTGCCAAAAGGAATTTATAAACTGGCTCTCACTGACCAAGTCGGTGAATCCTTACCTTGAAAAATTGCAAACGAGCATTTCGCATATTCCTACCCTCTTCATCATGGGGCAGGAGGACCACCTGTTTATTAAGTCTGTTAAAACGATCACCCAAAAAGCAAAAACGGCTACATTTAAGGTTATCAAAGGAGCGGGGCACGTCTGCAATATTGATGAACCAGATTTATTTAATCAAATTACAATTGATTTTATCAATAGACAAAAACGAAGACTGGCTTCATGAAAAAAGATCCTTAATAAATAGGGATCTTTTTTTTGAATACAGAAAATTTTTAAGAATGGGAAAAAAGCCGATTGACTTTTGTGAATGGCGATGATAATCTTACCAATATGGAAAATAATGAAAAGGAGGGGTACAAAATGATCTTTATCCATCATCTTCAGAAAAAAGCTGAATACACAAAAATTGTAACCTCTCCTATAAATAAAATGAAAATGTAAGCAGGGTATTTTCTGCACTTTTTTAGGGAGCTCAGGTTACGAATCGTAACGTGGGCTCTTTTGTCTTTTAAGACATATCGCATGCCGCGGTATGTCTTTTTTTGTCTTTTGTTTCAGCTCCAGGTGGGATCGATCCGGGAGCCTCATCGGCAAAATGCCCTGTTGAGGACTCCCTTTTACTCGCTAATCCCCCGGAGATTGAAACAGCATCCTCGAATAAATCTCTGCACAAAGGAAATTCGAATGCAATCTCAAGGGGAACACGCCTTTTTTCAATGTAATAACAAAGTCAAAAAAGCTTTTTTATAGCTATTGGACAAAATTTCAGACGGTTTTACCAGTAGGAACTGCAGGATATGCCTGTTTCCATATACTTTCGCTTGAAAGAGAGCGCCTGCTGTTGAACAGCAGAAAAACAAACATTAGGAGGAGATTTACATGATTGAAGTAAGAGTGGAAAGAAAAGCAGTTTTGCCAGAGGATCTCGATGGAGGCTAGGTAAGGATCAGGTATTGGCTAAGGGAGGTTCACGGATTGAATTAGACATTTAATTCTGAACTTTCTGCGGAAAGGGGAGAGAACTTTGTTTTCAATTTTAGGGAAATTAAGCTGGTTTTTTAAAGAAAACTGGAAAAGGTATACAATAGCAATCACCCTGTTAATCATTGTCGGCATCCTGGATGTGATGCCGCCGAGGCTTGTAGGAATGGCGATTGACGATATTCATCTCGGTGCATTGGACAGTGCAAAAATTATGGAATATCTGGGTTTATTGGCATTAATCACTGTAGTGTCCTATGCCATTACGTATATTTGGATGTATCAGCTCTTTGGCGGGGCATTTCTGGTAGAAAGAAAGCTGCGGACACAGTTTATGGGCCATTTGCTGAAAATGACTCCAACATTTTTTGAGAAGAACCGTACAGGTGACTTAATGGCCAGGGCGACAAATGATTTAAAAGCCATTTCGGTCACAGCCGGATTTGGGATACTAACCCTTGTGGATTCTAGTGTCTTTATGCTGACGATTCTGTTTACTATGGGGTTTTTAGTGAGCTGGAAATTAACTTTTGCAGCCATTTTGCCTCTGCCTATTATGGCTTATTTGATAAAGGTATACGGCAAGAAGATCCATACCCGATTTATGAGTGCCCAGGATGCATTTGGAGAGCTGAATGACCGGGTCCTTGAATCGGTTTCGGGCGTAAGGGTTGTGCGCGCTTATGTACAGGAAAGAGCCGATCAGCAGCGCTTCCATAATCTTACCGAGGATGTTTATAAGAAAAATATTCAAGTGGCCAAAATTGACTCTCTGTTTGAGCCAACCATCAAAGTCATTGTCGGTCTAAGCTATCTTATTGGGCTTGGATACGGGGCTTATCTTGTTTTCCATCAATCCATTACATTGGGCCAGCTAGTTTCTTTCAATGTGTATTTAGGGATGCTGATTTGGCCGATGTTTGCAATCGGAGAATTAATCAATGTTATGCAAAGAGGAAACGCCTCACTCGATCGGGTACAGGAAACTTTATCTGCAAAACAGGATATAAAAAATCCGGAAACACCTTCTTTTGTTGAAACACCTGATAGTGTTTCTTTTGCGGATGTACACTTCCAATATCCTTCATCCAAAGCAGCAAACCTGAAAGGGATACAATTGCATATTGAGCGCGGGGAAACGCTGGGGATTGTCGGAAAAACAGGCAGCGGGAAAACCACTTTTATTAAACAGCTGCTGAGAGAGTATCCGGCGGGAACCGGTACACTTGCAATTGCTAATGTACCGATTGAAGAACAGGAGCTTGAGAGAACAAGGGGCTGGATCGGTTATGTCCCCCAGGATCACGTTCTATTTTCAAGAACCGTACGTGAAAACATTCTTTTGGGTAAAAAGGATGCGACTGAAGAAGATATGCAAAAGGCCATTGATTTGGCGGCATTCCGCAAAGATCTGGAGATGCTTCCAGAAGGGCTTGAAACGCTTGTTGGCGAAAAAGGGGTTGCTTTATCAGGAGGTCAAAAACAGAGGATTTCCATCGCTCGTGCACTTGTAAAAGATCCGGAAATACTCATACTGGATGATTCGCTGTCAGCAGTTGATGCAAAAACAGAGAAAAGTATTATCGATAATATTCGATCTGAACGAAAGAATAGAACAACGATTATCACAACCCACCGGATGTCGGCTGTCCAGCATGCCGATCATATTATCGTCCTCGATGAAGGTGTAATTGTTGAAGAAGGTTCACATGAGGAATTGATGGCCGGGAATGGCTGGTACAAGGAACAGTTTGAAAGGCAGCAGACCCAGGCTGCTGCTGAAGAGGAGGTGCTTTCATGACAACGGGGAAGCGATTATTCCGCTATGCACTTCATTATAAAAAAATAATTATTGCTGCGTTACTGATGCTAACGGTAGCTGTCGCTGCGGATCTCGCAGGGCCATTTATCGCGAAGAAAATGATTGATGATCATATCCTTGGCATTGAATCTGTCTGGTACCAGACACAGGGGGATAAAGAGGCAGTACCGTATGATGGCCACTTTTATAAAAAAGAACAAAATATCTCCAAAGGAGAGAAAACAATCGATCAGGCCCGCATTTTTCAGGTGGGCAGCCAATTTATTTTTGTAAATGAAGAAATTACTTTTGATGGGAGCAGAACCTTTAAAGATGGCACACTGGTAATAGAAAAGGGCGGGCAAACGGAAGCTTATAAAGGGAAGGTACTGACCAGTGACGAATTAATGCAATTTTACAGGCCGGAGATTCCGAAGATTTTTAAGCTGCTGGCCTTTTACTTTGGTATGCTGGTTATCGCTGCATTCTTTCAGTATGGACAGCGCTTTTATCTCCAGAAGTCGGCAAACAGGATTATTCAAAAAATGCGGAAGGATGTATTTGAACAGATCCAAAGGCTTCCAATCGGTTATTTTGATAATTTGCCGGCCGGCAAGGTGGTGGCCAGAATTACCAACGATACGGAAGCAATTCGCGAATTATACGTAACCGTATTGGCTACCTTCTTTACAAGCGCTATTTATATTTCTGGTATTTATATCGCTTTATTTATTCTGAATGCCAAGCTTGCGGCAATCTGTTTAATCCTGCTGCCGATTCTTTACGTATGGACGGTAGTGTACCGTAAATATGCATCCAAATACAATCACGTTATCCGATCCAGGGTGAGTGATATTAACGGAATGATTAACGAATCGATTCAGGGAATGAACATCATCCAGGCATTCAGCCGGGAAAAAGAGACACAAAAGGATTTTGAAAAGCTGAATACAGAGCATTTTACGTATCAAAATAAACTTCTAAGCTTGAATTCGCTGACCTCTCATAATTTAACCGCAGTGTTAAGGAATATAGTATTCGTAGCATTTATCTGGTACTTTGGGGGAGAATCCTTAAATGCATCATCAGTCATTTCACTTGGAATGCTATACGCTTTTGTCGACTATATTAACCGTCTATTCCAGCCGGTACAGGGTATTGTGAATCAGTTAGCCAATTTGGAACAGGCGCTTGTAGCAGGAGATAGGGTATTTCGTCTGCTTGATGACGAAGGTATTGATGTAAGCGATAAGCAAATTCCGCGCTATAAAGGTAATGTTATATTCGACCATGTGCATTTCGGCTATAAAGAGAATGAATATGTTTTGAAGGATATCAACTTTGAAGCAAAGCACGGGGAAACAGTGGCGCTGGTCGGCCATACCGGTTCAGGAAAAAGCTCTATTATGAATTTGCTGTTCCGTTTTTATGATCCCCAGGAAGGAAGAATCATGATTGACGGCATAGATATTAAGGAAGTTCCAAGGCAGGAGCTTCGCAAGCATATGGGGATCGTCCTGCAGGATCCGTTCCTGTTTACCGGGACCATCGCTTCAAACGTAAGCCTGGATGATCCCAATATCTCGCGTGAGACCGTCGAAAAGGCTCTTAAGGATGTAGGGGCAGATAAAATTTTTAAGCATCTTGAGAAAGGCTTTGACGAACCAGTTATTGAAAAAGGCAGCACACTATCCAGCGGGCAAAGGCAGCTCATTTCCTTTGCGCGGGCACTGGCTTTTGACCCTGCCATTTTGATACTGGATGAAGCAACCTCCAGCATTGATACAGAGACGGAAATGGTCATACAGGAAGCAATGAATGTGCTGAAAAAGGGAAGAACGACCTTTATCATCGCCCACCGTCTGTCAACAATCCGCAACGCTGATCAAATCCTTGTTCTCGACCGGGGAAAAATCGTTGAAAAAGGAAACCACGATGAATTAATGAGGCAGAACGGAAAGTATTATCAAATGTATCAGCTCCAGCAGGGATCGACACTAGCTGGGTAAAGGGGAAAGCGCCGAATGGCGCTTTCTTTTTATGTTTGTCTGCTGGAAATGGATTATCGGTCAGGGGATGTTCAACAAAACCTGGTTTATAAAAACAAAATTGACCTTTATCCTGTATAAATAATGAACAATAACTAAAAGTTGAAGAGTCAAACCAATGCTGAAGATAAAGTCCATATAATT
>JAGGRA010000004.1 GCA_018613035.1 Pseudomonas sp. ISL-84
TGCCGGGCGCACATGTGAAAAGCCAGCCTTAATCGGCCGGCTTGTTTATTCCTACTATCTGCAAGCTAATTCCTTTTTAGGCTGGCTTCAAACAAATCAATGATCTCCAAAAACCTTTCAGCTTCCCTAAATGTATGGTCGGCTAGAAGCGGGTGAATATTGCTCTTGATGCGGCATGCCTCAATTAATTCTCTTGCTGTTTTCTTAAAGTCCCTTAACGAAGCAACGGATACTTTATTCTGGTTTAAAAATTGACTAAGTAAAGGTTTTGTTTCTGATTGCGGCTGCATGGATTCTAGATCAACAGCCTGAAATACCAATTGGTCAAAATCATGGCTAAACTCCCTGGCCTGTTCAACTAGCTTTCTTTCCGAAGGATCTAAAAGATGGCCGATAAACTTGGCATGATCAGCCATAATTTTAAGGAAGAAAACATTCTCTTCAATAATAGCTTCCGGTTTTGGTGCGAGTATCCCTGCGTTAAGATCTTTTAATCGATTGGCAAAATAGGCAGCTTCCCTGCTGATATGGTCGATTAATAAAGGATAATTATTGGAACGAATTTCACAGCGCAATGTCAGACCCAGTACTTTCCTTTTATAGCTCCAGATAGCAGCCGCTGCTTGATAAACTTCGTTATTAAAAGCTTGAACTTGACCTAGTTCTGAGTTGACTGTAAATCTAGCCAGCCTTTCCTCTATTCTTTCAAAAAGAGCGATAAATTGCTGGGCTTCGGCAATTAATTGTTTCTGTTCATAAGTAAACCCCAAACTTAAAAATAAGGCATGCTCTTTCATAATTCTGGACCAAAATTTAATTTCGTCCAGCGATCTTGCAACAATTGGATCCGCCATGTTATCCCCCCTGATTTTCACACTCCCATCTATATATATGAATGGTTTTGTGGCCTAATACCACCTAACTCTCTTGGCAAGCTCCTAAGCCAATCAAAAACCTGCTGCCAAATTGGGCAGCAGGCATCCTCTTATTCATACTTCGAAAAATCCATAAAATAGCTATAAACCAAGTAAACGACCATAGCAAATGCTGTAGAGATAAATCCCCATCCCAATGTAATCTGTTCGATCACCAAATAGTTATTGCACAGCTGCACAGGCGACCAAATATACAGCCATCCCAACGCCAGGAATACTACGGTAAAAAATATAATAAAAGCATGTTTCCCGAAAGAACTTAACTTTGGCCAGCTGTCCCGCAATGGCACTCCTGCCAAAAATGGCAGAGAGATGAATTTAAAGGCTTCCACACTTGTCAGCGTCAAGGCTTCATCCATCGTCCTTGGAAGGGACCAATACACCATGATGATGGTAAACAGCAGAATGCCCGGAACGCCGTTTTCATTCCACTTTTCAAAAAACTGAGGAAAACGCTGCTGAAAGAACTTCGCCATCAGAAATCCCGCAAACACCAGCATCGGCATTTGCATATGCATATGGGTAATCATGATGGATTCCAGCAAATCGGCGACAGGCGGGAGCATTAAAGCAAGAAGCAGCAAGAAACCATAGGCTGATTGCTTCATCTCTTCTTCCCTCCGCTCTCTAAAATATCCGTTACCTGATCCGCCGCTTCCTCAATCAGCGTGTAATCCATGACTTCCATTAATCGCCCTTCAGGATTCACCAGATAGAAGGCGGAGTTATGGGCAAAATTTCCGTACTCATCCGGAATAACGATGACACCGAAACGATCTAATAGTGACTTCAGCTCCTGCTGGTCCGGAATCCTCGCCATTCTCCACGTTTCCCCGTCACTGCCAAATGCCTTTCGATACGTATCAAGTGTCTCGGGATCATCCCGCTCCGGATCAAAGCTAATGCTGAGGAATTGGATGTCCTTTCCGATGTATTTCTTTGGAATCCGCTTATACACTTCAGACATATTGACCTCAAGCTCGGGGCAAACCGTTCCGCATGAAGTATACAAAAAGGTAATAAACACATACTTTCCTTCAAACTCGGAAAAAGAGTAGGTCCTTCCTTTATTGTCCTCAAGCATAACATCCGGAAACTGAGGCTTTTCATCCATCAGTTGGTTCACACGGGCAGACTCTGCTGTAAAGGCCTGAAAGCCGTCTGTGCCAATAAAAAACAAGGCCACTCCGAATAACAATACAATTAAGCTGGATAAAGCTGTTCTATTCTTTGGAAACATGTTCATCACTTCCTTTAAAAACCGGCTCTTTTCTAAAAGATTGTTGACTTTTAAACTAGTTGTGAGGAGTAGTTGATTTCCGCTCCAGGATGCTCAGCGAACGCGGGGCGGGCGGTGAGCATCCTCGGCGCGCAGCACCTGTGGGGTCTCACCTGTCCCACTCCTCCCGCTGGAGTCTCGCACCTTGCGCTCCAATCAACTAACCTTATTTACCAAGTTTTTTTACAAAATTTATTTAAATAGCAGCAAATTTTGCGAAAACAGCCTAAAAGAAAGAGGCAGCCCAGCCATCCGAGCTATCTCTTTTTCCTTACCAGGTCTTATATGGAGGTGAACCCGGAGGCGCATTAACGATGAAGTCAACGAGCGGAATGACATACGCCATGCCGACAAGAACAAGCATGCACACAATCCATAAGCCCCAGCGCTCTGTCCACCTTGGTGTTGGCGCTGCATCCTCTTCCACTTCCGCTACCGGGAACTCAGTGTTTCCTTTTGGTGCAAAGAACATGAGGTAGAATACTGCATACACCTGGATAAGCACACCGATCATTAGCAAAGTTCCGCCGATCGCCAGGAAGAATAAGTATGGATCCCAGCTTAGAGCCGTTGCATTGTCAAAATAAGTGGAATAAGAAGTTCTTCTTGGTGATCCCAATAATCCGACCCAGTGCATTGCTCCAGACATGATGATCATACCGATGGTCCAAATAATCGTTTGGATAACACCTAACTTGTTAATCTGCGGTGTCAGCACTCTTTTCGACACATAAGGAACAAGCCAGTAGCTGATGCCGAAGAATGTCATCACAACAGACATGCCAAGTGTTAAGTGGAAGTGGCCCACGATCCACATGGTGTTGTGGACAACCTGATTCAATTGGTTTGTGCTTTGGACAATACCGCCCGCTCCGGCAGGGATAAAGGCTGCCATCGCGATAAATGGTGCAAGGAAACGGACATCGCCCCAAGGTAATTTTTTATACCAGCCAACAAGACCTCTTCCGCCTTTCTTTCTGGCTGTACGTTCAAATACCGCAAACATCGCATAAGCAGTCATCAAGGATGGGAAGCCAATTGCTAAACTCATAAACACGTGCATGTATTTTACAGGCTCAGAAATACCAGGGTCAATGATCTGATGGTGGAATCCACCGGTAATATTCATAATAACGAGTGCAATGACCACAATTCTTGTTAAAAGATCATTCCATCTGTGCCCGCCGATGATTTTCGGCACAATCACATACCAGGCTGAAACCGCTGTTAAATACCAGATATTCACGAGTGTATGGCCAAAAGCCCAAAACAGCGTACGCGCAACCATGACATTGATGGTTTCAACCCAGCCGAAAGCCCACGGGATGATTGTAAATACTTCAATTGCAACCGGAAGGCTTCCGAAGAATAAGAGTACAAACACACCTGTTGCAAAGAAAGAGAGAATTGGAATATGCTGTCCAGGATTGCGTTTTCTCCAGCTTGCCACATTGATGAAGGCACCAAATGCGCACATCCAAACCCCTAAGACGATAAATACCAAGCCAATATAGAAAATGGGTGAAGCTGCCATTGGCGGGTAGAAGGTATACATGACAGATGCTTCATTCATTAAAATAGGAATAACAGCTAATACAAATCCGAAAATCTTCATCCAAAAACCGATCCAGGCCATCTTTCTGACCTTCGGAAGCAGGCCGCCCAATGTATGGGATAATCCCGCATAGAAGTAACCAATTGTAAAGAACGCGGACAGTACGACTACCAAGAGGAGTCCGTGTGCAGTCAATACTTTATAGTAGTTAAGCCAAACCGGCAATTCAAGCATCCCTGCCCGGTTCAAGCCTTGCAATAATCCAAGCAATCCGCCCAGCAGGATGGCTAAGAAGGCTACAGATAGGTATGATTTCGTTAATCTCGCATCCTCCAGGCTGATGCCCATGACTTTATTTGCTTTTTCCCTAAAAACTTGTGTCTTCCCTGACTTGTTAATAATGGTTTCCACTGTTTCTCCCCCCTTTATTTAACCGTAATCGTTGTGCTCATCATTTGGTGCCCGGCACCGCAGTACTCGTTGCACAAAACTAAATATTCACCTGGCTTATCAAATTTTTGAGTAATCTTTTGCACATAGCCAGGAACCACCATGGCATTCAAGTTGGTTTCTGCAACCTGGAACCCGTGTACGACATCTTTAGAAGTTAGTGTAAAATGAACGGTTGATCCGGCAGGCACTTCGATTTCGTTTGGTGTAAAACTAAACACCTGCAGCGTCATGACCACTTCATATTCATTCTCACCAATCTTTTTGATGCCAGGCTGGTCAAACGGTGCTGTTTCATCCACTTTTTGCGGATCAATCCGTTCCCCATAGCTTGGCGGCCCCATTTCTAAAGCAAATGTCTGATAACCCGTAATGAGCATAAATCCGATAATCATCCCAAAACTTAAGAAAAGCCATATCTTCTCAGAGCGATGCATCATTTTTAATCCCCCCTATAATCTGGCCATATACAGGCCATAAACAATTAGATACGTAACAAAGATCCCTAACCCCACAACGGTTACTGAAAAAATGGTCCCCTTCAGCGTGCCATGCTCCTTTGCTGCCTTGCCCCCCTGGATCACTTTTTTCGTTTCCACCTTCCATCATCCCCCTTAAGTTTTTGTTACTTATATCATAATTGAGAACGTTTTTCACAAAAGTGAACTGCATCACACTTATATCACAACTTTCCCGTTAAAAATTAGGTCCATTATCTAAAAATCCTCAGAGTTATCAACGCTTTACGCCGTTTTCAAACTAATTAAATACATATATTCAATTTTGCACTGTTCACAAATCGTTCATATTCGGGTCCCTTTATTCTCCGATTAATTCCCTTCACCTTCGCTTTTCCGATCCCAGCGGCACGATTCACTTCGTTTCGTTCCCTTCTTCTTCACTTTTTCACTTCCATTTTTATCTGGAACGGCAAAGCTGAAATTCTATAATAGAAAAGCCTGTCTCTTCCTAAGACAGGCTTTTCTTAACAAATGATTTCCCTTCATCATCTTTCTAACAATGTAAACAAAAAAACCTAATCCCGTGTAGGATTAGGTTAAAAATGGTATGTATAATGGTGGGCCTAAGTGGACTCGAACCACCGACCTCACGCTTATCAGGCGTGCGCTCTAACCAGCTGAGCTATAGGCCCATTTTTGGAGCGGGTGAAGGGAATCGAACCCTCATCATCAGCTTGGAAGGCTGAGGTTTTACCACTAAACTACACCCGCATATATAATTAATATTAAAACTACTATATAATTTCCTGCCCTTGCATGCCTCTTCCTCTAAAAGCTTATTCAGGAAGCTGATGCGTCGAGGCAACTCGATGTTGATTCATGGGAGCATTGCTCGTGGCTGAGGTTTTACCACTAAACTACACCCGCGTTTACATTGTTTGGAGGCAACACCCGGATTTGAACCGGGGATGGAGGTTTTGCAGACCTCTGCCTTACCACTTGGCTATGCTGCCTTAAAAATGGCTGGGCTAGCAGGATTCGAACCTGCGAGTGACGGAGTCAAAGTCCGGTGCCTTACCGCTTGGCTATAGCCCATTAATGATTCTTTTAAAAGAAAAATGGGGCGATTGATGGGAATCGAACCCACGAGTGTCGGAGCCACAATCCGATGCGTTAACCACTTCGCCACAACCGCCATCTTCCTACTGGCAGGGGTAGTAGGAATCGAACCCACATCAAAGGTTTTGGAGACCTTCGTTTTACCATTAAACTATACCCCTATATAAATGGTGGAGGGGGGCAGATTCGAACTGCCGAACCCGAAGGAGCGGATTTACAGTCCGCCGCGTTTAGCCACTTCGCTACCCCTCCATCGTCTGAAAAGACTTAGGAAATATGGTGGCTCAGGACGGAATCGAACCGCCGACACAAGGATTTTCAGTCCTTTGCTCTACCGACTGAGCTACTGAGCCGTATTAAATTAATAACCCTAAAGTTAGATAGCTGTGCTTCAAAGCTCTGCGTTCTTTGTTGCAGATTTTAAAAGCATGCCATTCGATGATGCTAAAGCTTCGCAGCTGCATTCTTTTAAAATCCTCTACCGACTGAGCTACTGAGCCGTATTAATTTAATTACCCTAAAGTTTAATAGCTGTGCTTCAAAGCCCTGCGTTCTTTGTCGCAGATTTTAAAAGCATGCCATTCGATGATGCTAAAGCTTCGCAGCTGCATTCTTTTAAAATCCTCTACCGACTGAGCTACTGAGCCATTTATCTATTTAGTTTAAAAATGGCGGTCCGGACGGGACTCGAACCCGCGACCTCCTGCGTGACAGGCAGGCATTCTAACCAACTGAACTACCGGACCAGATTGCGGGGGCAGGATTTGAACCTGCGACCTTCGGGTTATGAGCCCGACGAGCTACCGGACTGCTCCACCCCGCGATAATAGTATTTATGTGATTTTTCTATGCTCACATCTAGCATTTCATCTCGCAGCTTATTCAATGAAGTACCGCCCCGATTTCAGAAAGATTATTCAAGCAGCAGCTCAATCGTTGCGCTGAAGTAATTCCTTCGAAGCTTATTCGGGCGTGCTCCACCCCGCGATAATAGTATTAAAATAATGGAGGAGGAAAGGGGATTCGAACCCCTGCGCGGTTTGACCCGCCTGTCGGTTTTCAAGACCGATCCCTTCAGCCGGACTTGGGTATTCCTCCGAAATATTAAGATCAAAGATCATAATGGTAGCGGCGGAGGGGATCGAACCCCCGACCTCACGGGTATGAACCGTACGCTCTAGCCAGCTGAGCTACACCGCCAAAATGATTAAATTTTCATGGTGGAGCCTAGCGGGATCGAACCGCTGACCTCCTGCGTGCAAAGCAGGCGCTCTCCCAGCTGAGCTAAGGCCCCATGGTTTATAAAAAAAGTGTCGCTGGTCGGGAAGACAGGATTTGAACCTGCGACCCCTTGGTCCCAAACCAAGTGCTCTACCAAGCTGAGCTACTCCCCGTTTTATGGCGCGCCCGAGAGGAGTCGAACCCCTAACCTTTTGATCCGTAGTCAAACGCTCTATCCAATTGAGCTACGGGCGCAAAATAATGGAGCGGAAGACGGGATTCGAACCCGCGACCCCCACCTTGGCAAGGTGATGTTCTACCACTGAACTACTTCCGCTTAAAAATGGTGCGGGTGAAGGGAGTCGAACCCCCACGCCTTGCGGCGCCAGATCCTAAGTCTGGTGCGTCTGCCAATTCCGCCACACCCGCAATATTAAATTAAAATGGTGAGCCATGAAGGACTCGAACCTTCGACCCTCTGATTAAAAGTCAGAAGCTCTACCGACTGAGCTAATGGCTCATACTTTTGTGAAGGAGCAAGTAGCTCGTCCCAAAGAATATGGTGGAGGATGACGGGATCGAACCGCCGACCCTCTGCTTGTAAGGCAGATGCTCTCCCAGCTGAGCTAATCCTCCAAATGGTGACCCCTACGGGATTCGAACCCGTGTTACCGCCGTGAAAGGGCGGTGTCTTAACCGCTTGACCAAGGGGCCATTTCATAATTTGGCAAAATAAATACCCCGTTTGGGGTTCGCCTAGCAACGTCCTACTCTCACAGGGGGACAGCCCCCAACTACCATCGGCGCTGAGAAGCTTAACTTCCGTGTTCGGTATGGGAACGGGTGTGACCTTCTCGCTATCGCCACCAGACTATTTGATTTGAAGAACATTCATTCCTTCAAAACTAGATAATGCATGAAGAAGTTGCCGAGTATCACCAATAACTTGGTTAAGTCCTCGATCGA
>JAGGRA010000049.1 GCA_018613035.1 Pseudomonas sp. ISL-84
TCAGGGAGCAAGCTCCCATCCATCCGCTCGACTTGCATGTATTAGGCACGCCGCCAGCGTTCGTCCTGAGCCAGGATCAAACTCTCCATATAAGAGTTGATTAAGCTCATAAGTTGTCTTTTTAAAAAAGACTAAAGAATTAACGTTGACGTTTTTGTTCGTTCAGTTTTCAAAGATCAATAAAATTTTGGAGCGGGTGAAGGGAATCGAACCCTCATCATCAGCTTGGAAGGCTGAGGTTTTACCACTAAACTACACCCGCATATATAATTATTTTTCCCGAATGGTCGGGAAGACAGGATTCGAACCTGCGACCCCTTGGTCCCAAACCAAGTGCTCTACCAAGCTGAGCTACTCCCCGTATTGGCGCGCCCGAGAGGAGTCGAACCCCTAACCTTTTGATCCGTAGTCAAACGCTCTATCCAATTGAGCTACGGGCGCATTTATAAAAGCAACTCTTGTATTATAATGGCTTAAAAACCGCTTGTCAACAACTTTTTTTGGTGCGGCCGAGAGGACTTGAACCTCCACGGGGTTGCCCCCACTAGGCCCTCAACCTAGCGCGTCTGCCATTCCGCCACGACCGCTTAATGAAGCGACAATAACTATCATACCAGGGTGAAATAAATAATTCAATAGTAATTAATGGTGCGGGTGAAGGGAGTCGAACCCCCACGCCTTGCGGCGCCAGATCCTAAGTCTGGTGCGTCTGCCAATTCCGCCACACCCGCAATATTAAATTAAAATGGTGAGCCATGAAGGACTCGAACCTTCGACCCTCTGATTAAAAGTCAGATGCTCTACCGACTGAGCTAATGGCTCACAAACAAAAAAATGGCTGGGCTAGCAGGATTCGAACCTGCGAGTGACGGAGTCAAAGTCCGGTGCCTTACCGCTTGGCTATAGCCCAACAAATGGCGGTCCCGACGGGAATCGAACCCGCGATCTCCTGCGTGACAGGCAGGCATGTTAACCGCTACACCACGGGACCTGCTTATTGTTTTTTTAAAAGAAAGTGACCCGTACGGGATTCGAACCCGTGTTACCGCCGTGAAAGGGCGGTGTCTTAACCGCTTGACCAACGGGCCATTGTGAGAATATTCTGGCGGAGAAGGAGGGATTTGAACCCTCGCGCCGCTTACGCGACCTACACCCTTAGCAGGGGCGCCTCTTCAGCCACTTGAGTACTTCCCCAAATATGGCTCCGCAGGCAGGATTCGAACCTGCGACCGTTCGGTTAACAGCCGAATGCTCTACCACTGAGCTACTGCGGAATAGTAATGAATCATAGTCGATATCGTGGTAATCATCTTATCGACTCTTTACATTATAAGGACGTGGACTTCAAAAGTCAAGCTTGTTTTTGAAAGAATTTATTAACCTCTCGTCCTGTTTTTGTCCTGCGACAATTACTAAATATAAATCCTTTTTAGTCCATTGTCAATTCTTTTTCGAACAATAATTTCCCTCTGCATTTTCCGCAAACATATCTCTTGGTATCAATAGCTCTTCTTCTATGATAAGTTTGATTGCACTCTTCGCAAATATAAATAAGTATTTTCTTGGGTGTTCTTCTTTTTTGGCGATCGGGCAAAGCTGAGCAAAATCGTGGCGCACCCACTTTCTTCATTAACTGCCTGAAATCCTGATCACGGTGTTTATATCCTCTGCCCTCTAAGTGCAAATGATAATGGCATAGCTCATGCTTAATTATGCCAACAAGTTCTTCCATTCCAAGCTGCTCATAATATTTTTTATTTATTTCTATATGATGAGAGTTTAACAAATACCTTCCGCCCGTCGATCTAAGCCTGGCATTAAAGTATGCTTGGTGGCGAAATAGTTTGCCAAAGCTTTCTAAAGATATCTTTTCAACAAGTATTTGAAGATCTTTGTCTTTCATCGCAATGTTTTCCCCTTTTATAGTGAACATGACAACCTATTATAGCATACATTATATATACCTTTTACAGAGAAGGAGCTCTACTTATTTTTAGGAGCCACTTCTTTCCTTACGATAAGGAAGCCATACCATATCCACATACACCTTAAGGATTAAATAACATACGGGAGGTAATCATATGCCTGTTTGGTTTCAGAACCAAATCCAGCGTGCGTTTTACGAGAAGGACCGTTATCAGATTAAATTATTAAATCAATGCTGGTTTTTTTATAGAAAAAAACACTGCTCATAGAAAAGCTGAGCGCCTTGCGACAAGCATAAGGCAATCACGCAGGAACTCCTGATTTCTGAGTGATGTGGCTTATGACTCGAGGAGCTAGGCGCTGAAGCTAGACAAAATGAGCCAGTGTTTTTCTTTTTAACTTGTCGGGTCCAGCATAGTTAAAGCGACTCTTCCTTTCTGTTTATCTACAGAGTCAACCCAGACTGTGACTACATCACCTACAGATACAACATCCAAAGGATGCTTTACAAATTGACGGCTAAGTTTGGAGATATGAACAAGGCCATCCTGTTTGACCCCAATATCTACAAAAGCCCCAAAGTCAACTACGTTTCGCACTGTCCCCTGAAGTTCCATGCCCTCCTGTAAATCTTCGAGCTTTAATACTTCCTTCTTTAATAGAGGCTTCGGCAATTCATCACGAGGGTCTCTTTCGGGTCTCATTAACGCATCAATTATATCTTTTAACGTCAGTTCGCCAATTTCAAGCTCTTGTGCTGTTTGGCTAATGTTCAATCCTGCTAGGGCATCTCTTAATGAAAGGGTTCCAAGATCATTGGACTTAAAGCCAAGATTGGTCAGCAGTTTATTTACTTCTGCATACGTTTCAGGGTGAATGCCTGTCCTGTCCAACGGCTCTTTTCCATCCACAACTCTTAAGAATCCGATCGCCTGCTCATAGGTTTTCGCTCCAAGGCGCGGAATTTTTTTCAGCTGCTTGCGGTCTGCAAACTTTCCATCCTCTTCACGCTTCTTGACTATATTATTGGCAACTGTTTTAGAGAGTCCCGCAACATGCTGGAGAAGTGATGATGATGCTGTATTGACATTGACGCCTACCTGGTTTACTGCAGTCTCTACTACAAAGTCCAGCGACCCGGACAGCCTCTTTTGAGATACATCATGCTGATATTGCCCCACTCCAACAGATTTCGGATCAATTTTCACAAGCTCTGCAAGCGGATCTTGAAGGCGGCGTGCAATGGATATAGCACTCCTTTCTTCTACCTGCAGATTAGGGAATTCCTCTCTTGCCAAATCAGATGCAGAATAGACGCTAGCTCCTGCTTCATTAACGATTAAATAGAAAATCTCATCCTTCATTTCTTTTAAAATGTCTGCTATAAATTGTTCTGTTTCTCTCGATGCAGTTCCATTGCCGATCGCAACCATTTCTACCTTATAGTTATTGAGTATATGAATAACTTTTTCTCTAGCCTGTTTTGTTTTAGAAACAGGAGGATGAGGATAAATGACATCGATATTTAGGACTTTCCCTGTATCATCAACAACAGCAAGCTTACAGCCTGTTCTATAAGCAGGGTCTACACCTAGTACAACCTTGCCTTTTAACGGAGGCTGCAGCAAAAGTTTTCTGAGGTTTTCCGAGAAAATCATGATCGCCTGCTCTTCAGCCTTTTCTGTTAACTCATTGCGTATTTCACGTTCAATGGAAGGCTGTATTAACCGCTTATACCCGTCCTCAATCGCTTCTTTTACTATTGGGGCAGCGAGAGAACGGCCGTCCTGCACCCATTTTTTAAATAAGTAGTTCAGGATAAAGTCTGTATTTGGCTTTATATTTATTTTTAATACATCTTCCTTTTCTCCTCTGTTTAATGCCAGCGTTCGGTGAGGAACAATTTTATTAATGGGCTCCTCATATTCATAATACATTTCATAAACGCCCTTTTCGTCATTTTCTTTATTTTTTATAGACGATTCGATTGTTCCTTTTCTGGCAGTTTCTGTACGGATCCATTTCCTGCTGTCTGCTTCGTCCGATACCCATTCTGCGACAATGTCTTTTGCACCTAAGATTGCTTCCTCGACAGTGTTTACTTCCTTTTCTTCTGACAAAAATTCCTTCGCTTTTATTTCAGGCTTTTCATTAAGCGAAAAGGTAAGCAGCCATTCAGCCAAAGGCTCAAGCCCCTTTTCTTTTGCCACAGTCGCTTTCGTACGGCGTTTCTGCTTGAAAGGGCGGTATAAATCCTCAACCTCCTGCAATTTAACGGCTTTTTCAATTTTAGCTTTTAATTCATCTGTCAATTTGTCCTGCTCTTCAATTAGACGGACTACTTCTTCTTTCCTGTGATTAAGGTTTTGTATGTATTGCCAGCGCTCCATAATACCCCGGATTTGAACCTCATCCAATGCGCCAGTCTGTTCTTTTCTATACCGGGCAATAAATGGAACGGTATTTCCTTCTTCCAATAAGCTTATTGTATTCTTCACTTGTTTAACTGCTATTGATAGCTCTCCAGCAATCATATTTAGCACTTGATCTTGTTTATCCAATGTTTTCTCCAAGTTCATTCCTCCATCATAGAGTTTCATCTTTTATTTTAACAAAACCTTTTTAAAGTTTCACACTTGCCACGACGGACCAGTCCTTTTTAAGCCAGATTCTGCTAAAGCTCATTGTTGATAATGGCACCCACTGATTGGAAGGCACTAGACTCCCGCGGCTAGTCAAAGGGAGCCCATAGGTCTTAGCGCTTTACGGACTGTCCGCATTTAGCTGAGTTTCTTGTTTAACAGGCAAGTTAACAGAGCCTAAAACAAAAAGCTTACCCTGTTTTAGAGTAAGCTTCCAAGTATAAAAGTAGCATCATCGGCTGTTGATGGATACTGCTTTTTTATATCCTCCGAGATAAGATCAATAGGGAGAAATGCTTTTAGCAAAGATTTAACCCCTTGAATATTTAAGCCATCTGAGTATATTAAGAATTTCGAATCAGCTTCATACGTAAACCGTTGAGTGTGAAACACCTGCGGCCTCCCTGAAAGATACCCCGTCACAGGGAGAGGATAGGTTAGTTTGCCAGTTGAGGAGTAAAGGAAAAATCGAATATTTCCTACGCAGCTATAAACAAACTCCCTTGTGGCAAAATGAACCTTAAACAGAGCAACTGCAGCCCCTCGCTTTTGCATAAGCACCTCATTGCAAAGCTTCATGATTGCATCTACGTCTTTTTCATGGTGCTCTTCTACAACTCCTATAACGGCAGAAGATGCTTCATACGCAAATTCTCCGCTTCCAAGGCCGTCTGCTAGTACACATACAAAGTATTCATCTGTTGCGGTAAAATAATAGCCATCCCCGCAGAATGATTTTCCTTCTTTAGCCGTCTGGTGAGCGATCACTTCGATGTTGTCCCTAACCAATTTGGTCATGAAAGGCACTCCGAGTTATTTGTTTCAGCATGAATAGCTTCTTGGAGTTTCTTGATCGCACGCCTTTGAAGTCTTGAGACATGCATTTGGGAAATTCCCAGCTTATCCCCGGCTTCTTTCTGGCTCATATTCTCAAGATATGTGTATTGGATAATCAATTTTTCTCTCTCTGATAAGACATGCAGGACTTTTTCAAGTACAAGCATTTGGTTTACCTTTTCGAAGCCCTCGTCCTCATTCCCGACGATATCCAGCAATGTTACTGTTCCGCCATCAGAGTCAGCTTCGATTGAGTGGTCAACAGAAAGCGCCTGGTAGCTTTTGCCCATTTCCATTGCTTCCAGCACTTCTTCTTCTGATACACCGAGCACATCGGCAATTTCGTCCACTCTAGGAGAACGATGAAGCTCAGTTGTTAGCTCTTCAACTGTAGCCTTTATTTTCGGGCCCAGCTCTTTTATTCGGCGAGGCACATGGACACTCCATGTTTTATCCCTTAAAAAGCGCTTAATTTCACCAATGATAGTCGGAACCGCAAAGGCTTCGAATGTTTTTCCGTAAGATTCATCATACCGGCGGATCGCCCCTAATAGCCCGATAATGCCGACTTGGACAATATCTTCATGATACGAACGGCCTTTTGAATATTTGCGGGCAATAGCTTCGACCAGGTTCTGATACTGTAGGACAAGCGCATTTTGGGCTTCTTCATCTTGGTGAAGCTGGTAAGCCTTGATTAAAGCATTTGTTTCTTCTTTGGATTTTTGATTAGGTTGAGATTGTTTTTGCATCCCTCTCCACCTGCTCTCCTTCTAGGTATTTGGTCATGAAGACCGTAACACCCTCTTTGTGATGAATTCTTACTTCATCCATCAATGTTTCAATCAGGTAAAGGCCCAAGCCTCCTTCACGCAAAAATTCCACAGAATCAGTCTGGTCATATGGTCCAATGCCTTGTCTCGCAGATTGAAAATCAAAACTCTTGCCGCTGTCTGCAACCATAACTTCAAGACGGTCATTATACAACCCGAAACCGATGACTACTTCACCTTGTTCATTCTGCTTGTATGCGTGTTGGACTGCATTGGTGCATGCTTCACTCGTTGCAATTTTTAAATCTTCAATTTCTTCATAGGCAAATCCCATTCTGCTGGCAATCCCGGATAGAGTCAGGCGGATTACCCCAACGAATTCCGGCTTAGCCGGAATTTTCACCTCTATATAATCAAATGGTTCGTTCATTGTACTCCACCTTCAATCCCGCTGTTTATATCAATAATATCGGCTAGACCAGTAATTTCAAAAAGTCTCTTTAAGCGATCCGACAAACCTATTATTTTAAACTTGCCGTTATTTGCACGTACATTTTTAAATACACCAACAAATACGCCTAAGCCGGTACTATCCATATAAGAGACTTCAGAGAGGTTTACCACCATTTCAACTCCCTCTTTTTCCGTTAAAGGAAAAAGCTCTTCCCGGAGCTTTGGAGCTGTATATGCATCAATTTCTCCGCTAACCATTGCTTCAATTAGCATATCATTTTCTTTTACATCTATTGTAATATTCATAACTGACCCACCTCTTTACATGTCAACTGCATTTTACTACTTACCCGTTGTTTAAACAGGTTAAACATTTCTTTTTAAAATAATTAAGGTAAAATCGTCTCGCAATTGAAAATGCTGGAGCTTTTCGAGTTCTTTATATACGCTATTAACAATTTCCTGTGCACTCAAATGAATATATTTCTTGATTAATTCAAGCAACGTTTCTTTTTCAATAAAACCTTCTTCAGTACGGCATTCTGTTACCCCATCTGACATTAATATAATCATATCTCCGGGATTTACTCCTTTTTCGTACTGGCGGTATTTAGTTTTTTTATCTATGCCCAGAAGGAGGCCTTTAGCCACCAGCTCTGTAAATTCACCTTCATCGGCATTAAAGAAAAGCCCTGGCTCATGGCCGGCAGAACCATATGAGAACATATGGGTATTTGTATCGTAAATCCCGTAGAACATCGTTATGAACATGGTCAGATCTACGTTTTGTTCCACAACCCGATTAAGGCTCTCAAGGACACTTTTAGGATCATTGCGGTTTTCAGGCAAACTATCCATGGCGTATTTAATCATGGACATACATAAAGCTGCCGGAAGGCCTTTTCCGATAACATCAGCAATCGCGATGCTTATACTGCCATTTTCATCCTGAACAAAATGGAAATAATCACCGTTCATATGTTTAGCAGGAACACTAATTGCACCAATGTCCAGGCCTTCTACAGAAGGAACCTGGGTACCCAGCAGAGTTTGCTGCACATTAGCGGCAATTTCCATTTCCGTTCTTAGCTCCTGCTGAATATGCTTCAAGTTCTGGTGCTCCCTATAGGCAAATCCATACCCAATCATGACTTCCAAAAGGATATCAAAAGAATGATGAACATACTCAGGCAAGTCTGGATACAGTTCACCCATCAGACTTTTATGAACGCTGATAATCTCTTCAGGAGAGACTTTGTGTTCAATCGACTTCCTGCTGAACTTCTGGCCCTGATACAAAGCCTGTTCAGATTGTTCCTTTATATAATTCTCCAGAATATCCCGATACTTTGACTCCATCATTTCTCGGAAATCCATACCGCTTCCCCCTAACGGAGCCACTTAGTTGCTTTTATATCTGTTCCAGTTCCCGGATTGGAGTCAATTAAGAACTCATCCATTAACCGTTTGACACCTGGCAGGCCGGCTCCTAATCCCCCCGATGTAGAGAATCCATCTTCCATTACTTGGCGTAAATCATTTATTCCAGGGCCGCTGTCTACTGCAACTATACGCAATCCCGCTTTTCCGCCGTCATATATTTTTTCTATACAGATCTGTCCTTGTCCGGCGTATAAATAGATGTTCCGGGCAAGTTCACTAATGGCTGTAGTGATTCTGGCCTGGTCAACTGTACCAAAACCAAGCTCTTTAGCAACATTCCGCCCAAGCTGGCGGGCTGCAACGATGTCCCATTCGTTTATGATTTTAACGCAGGATTGGTTTTCCATACAGTTACTCCCCCAATTCCTGTTGTAATTTCTCCAAACCTTTTTCTAAATCTAATGCAGTAAGGACATCATCTAACCCAATACCTAACTCAATCAGCGTAATAGCGACGGCAGGCTGTATTCCGGTAATGACTACTTTTGCACCCATCAGTTTGGACATATTTATTACGTCGCCTAAAACTTTAGCGATGAATGAATCAATAAAGTCAATAGATGTTAAATCAATCACGACTCCATTTGCACTTGTTTCATGGATTTTATGAAGCAAATCCTCCTGAAACTGAAGTGCAGTCTGGTCATCTAATTCCCATTGGATGGAGACTAACAAACAATCGTTTAACTTTAAAATCGGAATTCTCACTCTCACTCCGCTCCCTCCACATTCACAATTTTGCGGCTCGTTAACTCAAGAGCCGCTTCAACACCCTTTTTAAGCGTATTCTTTGTAGTAAACTGGTTTAAATCGATGCCCAGGTTTACAATCGTTTGGGCAATTTCAGGCCGAATGCCTACAAGCATGCATTTCGCTCCGACAAGCCTTACAGCATCAGCAGCCTGAATAATATGATGGGCTACCATCGTATCGACAACCGGCACACCGGTAATATCAATGAGAACCACTTCAGAACGGTGTTTAACGACTCCATTTAAAAGATTCTCCATGATCTGTTTCGCCCGCTCCGTATCAATAGTACCGACAAGCGGCATAACCGTTATTCCTTCAAAAACAGGTATCAGCGGAGCAGACAATTCCTGGAGAGCGATTTTTTGCAGGGAGACCGTTCTTTCCCATGTGGTTGAATACATATTAACCACTTCATTTACCATCGGAGTCATCCAGCTGTCAAATTCATATACAATTTTCAGCTGGTTTTCTTGAGTAACAATTCCTGCATCCTGCATGCTCTCAAATACAATTTTTCCGATGGTTTGCAATCCCTTAGTTACAAAACTAAGAGGCCAGCCCAAGCGGACAATTTTCTCGGAGAAATCACTTAGCTTTGAAGTGAATTCCTCATTTGAGCTTTTTATATTTGAAATAATCAGGTCGATAAACTCCCGGCTCGTCCCAACAAATACCTGATCGGAAACAACCCTGGTAACTCTTTCATCCGCATTCTCCTTAGTGGCTTGAAGCCAGTCATTGAAAATAGCGTCTTTATTTTGCTGAATATAATTTAAAATTGTGGAATCCATTAGTTCCTCCCTATTTTATCATATATATATTATTAGCCTTCCAAATCCCCTTTATTGTAAAGCAAACAAAAAATTTGTAAAAAAATAAGTAAAACCCGTTCCATATACATCTATTTAATGATAACAAGGATTGCCAGTCAAATGATACCTATTATGATTCCCTATTAATAGGACGATGCATTTGTTATTTCGACAGTTTTTTATAAAAAACCTCTTTTCAACCTATAAATAGGGTTAAACTAAGGGGCTGACTATTAAAACACTGAAGTGTATTCCTCCATTTAATTGGGTATATTTACACAACGGATGCTTTTTAAAAAAATAAAAGACTTTCTTTTTTACCCTCTTTCAAAAGAAGTAAACCTTTTTTGCCTAAAAACAAAAAAAACGCCCTTAAAAGAGCGTTTTTGTTAGAATTCGATGAGGCCTAAGCTGATTTGCACGGCTTCATCCACTTTTTCCATCATTTCGTCATCGAGATGGGTTATTTTATCGGTTAAGCGTTGTTTATCAATTGTACGAATCTGTTCTAATAAGATGACCGAATCCCTTTCAAAACCATAACGCTTCGCATCAATTTCAACGTGAGTAGGCAGCTTAGCTTTTTGAATTTGAGCTGTGATTGCTGCAACAATTACTGTGGGACTAAACCGATTCCCGATGTCGTTTTGGATGACAAGCACTGGACGGACGCCGCCTTGTTCTGAACCAACAACTGGGGATAGGTCTGCAAAATAAACGTCACCACGTTTGACAATCAAAGGATTATCCTCCGCTTACTAGACGTTCAACTGTGTGTTCTGCCTCGTATTCCGCTTGAAATGCTTCAGATGCAATCGTCAAATTTATTTTCGCCATCTCCATATAGCCTCGTCTCATGGATTCGCGAATTTGTCTCTTTTTGCGTTCACGCAAATACATTTTGGTTGCCTGATAAATGAATTCGCTCCGGTTAACGTTTTCTTGCTTTGCAAATCCGTCTAACTCGGTTAAAAGATGTTGCGGTAATTTTACCATTATCTCTGTTGTTGTGCTGGACTCAGACACAAACATACACCTCCACCATCACTACACACCATTTTTATATCTACCATTTTCAATATTACCATTAATAACGCCTACTGCAAAGGGGGTTCTTTAATTCTTCTGTATTATCGGCCAAAAAAATAGCCTTTTATGCATGAAATTCGATGAAATGGCAATTAAAAGCAATTGCCCTCATCATTATAGCAGATAATTGACTCCCCCGATAATCTGGCCATCTCTTTTATATATGCGCGGAACCCGAGAAGATACCATACAGGTAATTTCATAGTTAATTGTTTCAAGTTTTTCGGCAACTTCATCTACCGTAACTCTTTCGCCGCCCTGTTTGCCAATCAGAGTAACCTGCGTTCCAACAGGCATCTCATGAGGAAGCTTAATCATGCATTGATCCATGCATATTCTCCCAACAATCGGAGCCCTCATACCTTCTGCAAGAACTTCCTGCCCCTGAAGCTTTCGGATCCAGCCATCCGCATAACCGATCGGCAAAGTCGCGATCCATTCATCCTCACTAGCCTCATAAGTAGCACCATAGCTAACCTTTTCACCCTTATGAAGCTTCTTGACATGAGCCATTCTTGTATGAAGGGAAAAAGCCTCTTTCAGCGGAAAAGGAAGCTCAGGCTTCATTTCCATTGAAGGAACCAGCCCGTACATGCTGATGCCCATTCTCACAGCATTTAAATGGGCCTGGGGAAATCTCAGGCCAGCAGCGCTATTACTGGAATGGACATATTTCGGAACCGCTTCCATCCAGTCCACCATCTCCTCAAATCGGCTCAGCTGCTGATCAAAATAACCATTATCCAAAGAGTCTGCTGTGGCAAAATGGGTAAATGCCCCTTCAATCAGAAAACGCTTGTCCCCTTTGATAACGTTCTCAATTTCCTGCAGCTCATCCTGGCTGCGAATGCCCAAACGTCCCATTCCTGTGTCAAACTTTAAGTGGACGGCCAGCACCTCACTGCTCTCAATAAAGCTTTTGGCAGCAGATAACCAATCCTTTTGAAATACTGTAACGGAAATATTCTCTTTGGCTGCATCACCCGCATTTTCCGGACGGCTCGCACCCATTACTAAAATGGGAGCTGCAACCTTTTTCTTTCTCAAAGCCATTGCCTCATCGAGTGTTGCAACTGCAAGATAGGAAGCGCCTGCATCCAATGCTGCTTCAGCCACAGCGGCGTCGCCATGGCCGTAACCGTTCGCCTTTACAACAGCAATGACAATTGTGCCTTCTTTTACATGCTTTTTCATTGACTCTACATTATATGAAATATGGTCAAGATTTATCTCTGCCCAAGTATCTCTATACATATTTGTTTGTTCACCCATTGATGTATTCACGTCCTTTAGCCAATGCCATAATCTGTACATGTCGATTATCAAACTCCCCAGGAGGATTTGTCAAATGAATTATTTGGCTTTAAATATGGAAATTCTTCTTTCAAACGCAAATTGGTAAGTGGCCATAATTTTAACAAATATGGCCCAGTGCCAATAATATGTAAGGTAAAACAGCATGATAATCAGTTCCATTCCCGGAAACTCAACCTGATTTTCAGCAATAACAAATAAATAATCTGGAAACAATCGAGTAGGAGGGGGTGACTAACCCCCGACCTCTCACACCACCGTACGTACCGTTCGGTATACGGCGGTTCAATTAAGTGTGACGCAGAACTTCATATCGTTGATAAAGACTTTTGAGCCCTCGATTACTCCAGTAGGAGTTATCGAGGGTTTTGTGTAGGATTGCAA
>JAGGRA010000050.1 GCA_018613035.1 Pseudomonas sp. ISL-84
CACAATTATATGGACTTTATCCTCCCTTATTAGAATTTAGAATAGGAATTCTGTTTTGGCGGAGAAATCTCCTGCTTTTTTACTTCATTTTTAGGCACCAAATGATTTATCAGTCACTTTACAGAGTTTATCGGTCAGATTAAGATTTTATCGGTCACTTTTTTGATATATCGGTCAAATTTCATTTTTATCAGTCACTTTTTCAATATATCGGTCACTTCGCGTCCTATCAACATTCCTGCATTCTCAAGGTGTAAATAAAAAAAACGAAGAGCCCAAAAGTAAGTAGTTCGGTTTTGAAGTGCAAAATTAGAACTAACCTTGCTAATCAAACGGTAATTCACATTTAAATTAACAGGCAATTTGATAAGCAAAAATGCTTGGAACATGGTGTCTCCAAGCATCTTTTATATTATCTGGCACTCTATAGTTGAACAAAATAATAGAGCATTGATTTCACTAAGTTTGAAAAATAAACGGAAAAATTCCGTTTATTTTGGGAAATACCAACATTTCTCGCAAAATACGTGGAGTTTTTCCGCTTATATGAACCTAATCTTTAGAGTTAGTTATATATATAGAAGTTAATCGGAATATATCCGCTTATATCTGCTTCTTGTACCCCTACTATACACATTAACCGGAATTTCTCCGCCTATGAATTCCTATACCTCCGCAAAAAAGTCAACAATGGATAACAACAGAGTCTTTTCTGACTTGAATATCAAAAAACCTACCAACCATTTTTAAGCACATCCATCCCCAATTAAATTAGCAAACAATTTCGAACACTGACACTAACTTTTGTCATCCTGTTAAAAAAGGTGCGAATTATGGTGCTAAAATACCATTACATTTATAAAAAGCCTTAATATTCAACAAAAAAGATGCAGTCCAATTCAGTTGCGAATTGGACTGCTAATTTGTTTGCTAATTAAGTTTTCGTACTCGAAAACCGAACCCGTTAGCCCAAAAGCCCTCCGTTTATTTTTTAAGCCATTCTTTTACACCGGAAATCTTGTCCCAAAGATGCTTCTTTAATCCTGCAATGATCATTGCTTCATTTTGATCGCCGAATCCGTAGTAATCAGGGAGTTCCGCAGGCAATTTCTTTTTGCCTGTTAAATAATCGACAACGTATTTGTTGCTTCTCTTCGCTTCTTTTAGCAGTTTATCCGCTTTTGCTGTGAATCCGTTTGCTAAAAGTTCAAGAAGAACTTGGTTATAGGCATTTTCCGCTGTAGTTTCCTCATACTGCTTTAGCAGCTTTTGAGCCTTTTTTAGCTGCCCGTCTGCACAGTAGGCGGAGAAGAGCAAATCGCGAATGCCCTGATTGTCATCTGGGTTAAGTTCAAGCAACTCTTCGTATTGGCTGATAGCATCTTTTATTCTGCCGGCACCTTCAAGAGCGGCAGCAAAGTTTGCAGCAGCACGCATGTATGGACGAGTTTCAATTAATCCCCAGAAATAGCCTTTATTTTGCTTGAAGAAGTCTTGCCCAAGCTCTTCCCTTCCAAGTTTAACACCTTTTTCAAATAGTGTAAGTGCGGCAGTGATAGATGAGGCTTCCTCTCCTAGAATATTATAGGCGTCCGGGTGATTTGGATTTAGCTCAAGTGCTTGTTCAGCCAGCTGGACACGTTTTTTTCCGGATTCCTCCATTGCAGCGTAAATCAGATCCTGTGCCTTATCTTCTTTTGACTGGCTTGTATTTCTTTTCGGACCTGGTTCATTCACCCGCTTTTCCATGTAATCATTGATTTCTTCCATGTCTGTTAAACCTAACTCTTGGATCTCTTTTACAATGTCGTGCATTTCGGATTCCATAGCCAAGTTATGAGATTGAACTGGAGGAACCTCCTCAACATTAGAAGACTCAATCAGCTGACGAATTGTATCCTCAACTTCATTATAGATATCACCATAGTAGTTTGATACCCGGCTTCCGGAAATACCATACTTCTCGCCAATTTCCTTCTGTGTCAGGGTTTCCATGACAGGAGCAATTGTTGTCACAAGATATCGCAGCCCTGCTACATAATTATCCGGCTTTTTAACCTGTTTGCCGGTCTTCTCGCAGTACTCCATCCAAAGTGAAATCCCCATGCCGATAATCCATGGTTCCTCTCCAGCCTGTTCCATGTCTTTTCTAAAAATGTCCGCTACATTCTCTGCACCCTTGCTCGGCCAGTCAAAATTGTCCATAGATGGAGCGGATAATGATTTTGGTGTTTCATTCATGAGATCAATGAAGTATTCAGCCAAGTATACTTCGGGGTGGTCATAGCCTGCATCCTCGAAAGAATATTGAATATAGTCTTCAAAACGTGAAGCATTTTCTTTTGGCAGATCTAAAATGGCCGGAAAAGCTAAGTGTTCTTCCCCATAAGGAAGGAGGATGGCAAACGCAAAGTTTCCTTCTTCAAAACCATTCATCTCGCCGAAGAGTGAAACATTGTATACCTTCCCAGTCAAGCTATCTTTAATGGCTGCTTTTTCATCAGTGACTTCAGTCATTATTCCAGCCACAGCTTTGCCCTCAGCCCAGGATTGCAGAATGCTTTTTAACCTCGGACGCGCAATGTAAGGCGTTTTCTCGTGGATGAACTCATCCATAATAGAGTCTTCATCGTCTACAGTTCCAAAAAGTATGTACCAAAACGAATGGACGAATTCATAGAACTCTTTCTCTTCCCGATCAATATCCTCGAGTATTTCCAAAAGGTCAGTGAAATCCTCTTTCATGTCGCCGGCATAATGGGTAAGAGCAAACGCCCTTACTTCCTTTTGAAGCTCAATAACCTCATGATTCAGGACTTCCTTAATAGATACTGCTTCCTTGCTGCCGCAGCATTTTTTATATTTTTTTCCGCTGCCGCATGGGCAAGGTTCATTTCTGCTTACTTTAACTGTTGACATGCTTTAAATCTCTCCCACTAATTTCGTTCGATTCTACTATCCTAACATTTATCAGCAGTTTGGGCATTTTTCAAGTAAATTAAAACAATTGGCTCTTGTCAGATAGCTTTGAATCAAGTAGTGAGCTATAGTTAATATTTTCTAATTATAATACGGTATTAATGAATAAATTTCAGGCACGCTGAGGATATTTCAGTCACTCCCCCATGTTTATCAGCCAGTTTTTCATTTTATCAGTCACTTTCCCGATATATATGACTGGGTCGCAACTGCTCCCACTCCCGCTTTTGCAAACGGCACAACGGCGCCAACACCTAAAAATTTAGATTGAACCGCAATTCCCCATTCTTTTTCCTTCGGATCGTATCCTACAATAGAAAACGTCATATATTAGTCCTCCCCTATGCTAAAACAAGTCCCCCGTAGACGAGCGCTCCGGCAATGACATAAGCCGGATGCACTTTAAGCTTTTCCATCAGGAAAAAGCTCAGTATGCCAATGAATAATGTCTGCCAGATGCCGACGCCCTCATAGGCTGAGAAAAAGAAATCATACGTCATGATGCCAAGCAGCACGGCGATCACCGGACGGATAAAAGTAGTCATCCGCTTTACGCGCGGTGATTCCTTATATTTCATCAGCAGTCCAAGCAAGGTAATCATCAGAATCAGGGAAGGCGCAACGGTTGCAAACACCCCAACAATGGCTCCGAGCACCCCTGCCTGCTGGAAGCCAATATAGCCGGCCATTTTAGTCGCAATCGGGCCAGGCAGTGCGTTGCCCATTGCCAGCACTTCACTAAATTCATTGACGGTCAGCCATTCATAATTATCTACCACTTCATTTTCCACCAAAGGAATGGATGCCGGTCCCCCACCGTATCCAAGAATCCCCGGGATGAAAAATGCCAGGAAAATCTGTACGTATATCATGCTGGATTCTTCTCCTTTTTCGCTTCATTTTTTTCGGCTGCATCCTTTTTCAGAAGAGCTGTTAAGAGTAAAGCAAAAATGATAATGGCAGGATGAATGTTTACAAATTCGAGAAGAATTAAGCTTGCCGCTACAAAAAGGAGTGTCCAGCCCCAGCCAAGTGATGATTTCGTCGACTTTTTTACAAAGTCCCATGTCAGTGTGGCGAGCATGACTGCCACAACCGGAACAACGGCTTTGGTCATGCCTGCGACCCATGGCTGGTCTTTGAATGTATTTAATGCTGTAAGAAGAATAATCATAAGGACAATCGTCGGTACCATTGTTGCTACAAGCGCTGTTACCATTCCAAGTATTCCGCCGACGCGGTAGCCGATATAGCCGGCCATTTTCGTGGCAATCGGGCCAGGCAGGGCATTACCAAGCGCCAGCACATCGCCAAACTCATCCGTATCCATCCATTTATATTTATCAACAACCTCTTTATGGACAAGCGGAATCGACGACGGACCGCCGCCGTAACCCAAAATGCCCACTCTGAAAAAAGCCATAAAGATGTCAACCTGCTTCAAGATGCCACACCTCTTTTCATTCAATCGTGCCTGTTTCCCCATCCGGAAAAAGCAGGCGAAGGAGCGCCTTTCTTTTCCGCTCCTCAGTACCTTTTATATGGTTATTTTACGCTGATATGCGAGCTTCTTCCTCTTTTTTTATTACCAAGCAGCAATGCTGCCATCTGTACGCGGCTCGGTTCCGCCCATAAGGACGCCGGTTTTCGGATCACGCCAGATGATTTGCCCGCGGCCGAATCCGCCGGTATCAACGGTTACTTCGATTTGATGTCCCTTACGCGCTAAGGCCTGGGCAATATGGTTCGGGAAGTTCGGTTCCACTTGAACCTTTTTGCCTTCAATCCATTGCCATCTTGGCGCATCCAATGCTGCCTGCGGGTTCAGGTGGAAGTCAACAGTGTTCATGACCACCTGCATATGGCCCTGCGGCTGCATATAGCCTCCCATAACGCCGAACGGCCCGACTGCTTCCCCGTCTTTTGTCAGGAAACCAGGGATAATTGTGTGATACGTTTTCTTGCCTGGCTTCAATGCGTTATGGTGCTCAGGATCAAGCGAGAAGTCGTGTCCGCGGTTTTGCAGCGCAATACCTGTTCCCGGAACAACTAGCCCTGAACCAAAGCCCATGTAGTTGCTTTGGATAAATGAAACCATGTTGCCTTCACTGTCAGCTGCTGCAAGGTAAACGGTGCCTCCGCTTGGCGGCTGGTATGGCTCAGGAGTAAGAGCATCATTGCCAATCTCGCTGCGGCGGGATTCGCCATATTGCTCAGAAAGCAATTCTTCAACCGTTACTCTCATATCGGCTGGATCCGTAATAAATGCCTTTCCGTCGGTGAAAGCTAACTTCATGGCTTCGATTTGCTTGTGGTATGTATCCACCGTATCTTTATCGCCGAACTCAAAGCCTTTGGCAATATTCAACCCTAATAGTGCGACAAGCCCCTGGCCGTTCGGCGGGATTTCCCACACATCATAGCCGCGGTAGCTGACCTTAATCGGGTCAACCCATTCCGCTTTAAAATCAGCCAAATCTTCTTTAGAAAGAAATGCATTATATTTTTTGGAGAAGGCGTCGATTTTGTCAGCAATTTCTCCGCGGTAAAAGCTTTCGCCGGCTGTCTCGCCAATGGATCTTAACGTAGCGGCATGCCCTTCCGAGCGCCACACCTCGCCAACTTCAGGACACTTTCCGTCTGGAGCAAACGTTTCAAACCAATGCTGGAATTCGTCATCTGTAAAAATTTGCTTGAATTTGTTATAAGCAAACTTCCAGTACTTGCCGAGAATTGGCGTTAATGGATAGCCTTTTTCCGCATAATCAATGGCCGGTTGCAGCACTTCTTTTAATGGAAGCTTACCGAAACGCTTGGATAGCTCTGCCCATGCGGAAGGCGCGCCTGGTACGGTAACGGGCATCCAGCCGTGCACCGGCATTTTTTCATGGCCTCTTTCCTTTAGTGCTTCAATGGAAATGGACTTTGGTGCCGGGCCGCTGGCATTCAATCCGTGCAGTTCTCCCTTTGTCCAAACAAGGGCAAATGCGTCACCGCCGATTCCGTTTGAAGTCGGTTCAACTACTGTCAGAGCAGCAGCTGTGGCAATCGCTGCATCGATCGCATTTCCGCCTTTTTTCAACATATCGAGTCCTGCCTGTGCAGCAAGCGGCTGGGAAGTCGCAACCATGCCGTTATTTGCCATAACTGTCGTTCGCTGTGATGCATATGGATGGTTCTGAAAATCAAATTTCAAGCTGATCACCTCTGTGTTATATTTACGTATCTTTAGTTCTGATTATAGCAAATTATTAAACTATTAACGTTTTAATTCCATAAAAATTTCGGGTTAAGAAATATTTTTTTCGATGAAAGGAGCCGTATCCGAATGGCTACAGCTCCTTTATGATCCTATTTTTTGTCCTAGTTTTATAAAAGTTTACTTATTCAACTGTTACCTTTTCAAGCATGTACAATCCTGATGGATGCATCCAGAAGCCTTTTACATTGCTTCCGATAACGGCAAGATCTTCGTCATTGCGAAGGAAGACAATTGGTGCTTCTTCCATTTCAATTTCTTGTGCTTCTGCATAGATTTCAAGACGTTTTTGTTCGTCTGTTTCCTGGCGTCCTTTGTCAATTAACTCATCGACTTTAGGATTGCTGTAGAAAGAACGGTTACCAGGGTTTCCGCGTGCATCACTGTGGAACAGGAAGTATTGGTTATAATCCGCGTCACCAGTCATGTTAGACCAGCCAAGGATGAACATATCGTGATCACCTTTTGCTGTACCTTCAAGGTAAGCTCCCCACTCAACAACTTTTGTTTCAACATCAATGCCGATGCCTTTTAATTGGGACTGAACAACTTCCGCTACGTCCATACGTGCTTTGTTATCGTTTGTCCAGATCGTTGTTTTAAAGCCATCCGGATAGCCGGCTTCTGCTAAAAGCTTTTTCGCTTTTTCAAGATCATATTTATAGCCTTCCAGCTCTGCGTTATGTCCCCAGATTGCAGGTCCCATAGGTGCAGTTGCCACAGTACCAACATTGTTATAGACACCATTTACAATTGCTTCTGTATCAATGGCATAGCTGATTGCCTGACGCACTTTTACATTGTTAAAAGGTTCTTTTTCAACATTAAAGCCGATGTAGTCAACACCTAAAGCATCACTGCGCACAAGCTCCATGCTGTCGCTATTTTCAATGCGTTCTACTTCTGTTACAGGTACAGGTTCAGCGATATGAGCTTCTCCTGTTTCAACCATGGCAATACGTGTTGAATCTTCAGGAACGACTTTATAAGTGACCGTTTCCATGGTTGGCTTATCGCCCCAGTAATCTTCAAAGGCAGCCAATTTAATTTCCTGGCCAGGCTTCCATTCGCCAAGCTTATAAGGGCCTGTACCAACCGGATTTTGTCCAAGATTTTCACCTGATTCAATCGCAGTTGGGCTTAGGATGCCTGCTGCATAGTGAGCAAGGTTAGCCAATAAAGGCGCATATGGATATTCGGTAATTAATTGAACGGTGTGGTCATCTACTACCTTAACTTCAGTAATCATTTCAAAAAGGTTTGAACGCGGTGAAGCTGTTTCTTCTGCTAAAACTCTTTCGATCGTTTTTTGTACTGCTTCGGCTGTAAAGTCAGTGCCGTCATGGAATTTCACGCCTTCACGAAGCTTGAATTCCCAAGTCAAATCATCAAGCTGCTTCCATTCTGTTGCAAGCGCAGGCTGGATTTCCATGTTTTCATCCTGCTGTACAAGGCCTTCATAAATTTTTCCGTGATAAACGTTCGCTGAAGGAATGTCAGTGCCAAGATGCGGATCCAGCTTTGTCGCATCTGACAGTACGGCAATGATTAAATCCTTATTTGATGCCGCTTCTCCCCCGGAAGATTCCAGGCTGCCCGGATCACTGCCGCCTGAGCATCCGGCAAGCAATAGAATCGCTGCTACTAACCCTAACCAAAAACTTCTCTTTCTCATCCTCACTACCCCCTGTTTTTTATGATATTACTTGCAAATCCTTTGTGGATTTAGTGAAATTCACATGGCCATCCTTTGTTATGACGACCAAATCTTCTATCCTGACTCCGCCAAATTCAGGAATATAAATCCCCGGCTCAACCGTGATGACCATTCCTTCCTGAAGAACGGTATCATCCGTGGCCCTCATGGCGGGCTGTTCATGAATGGCCAGTCCAAGCGAATGGCCCAGGCTATGGCCGAAGTTATCGCCATATCCGGCTTCCCGGATGATTCCCCGGCCGACCTCATCAAGCTCACTGCACGTTTTTCCTGGACCAATCGCTTTCAACGATTCCTCCTGTGCATGGCGGACAATATTATAAATCTCCACCTGCTTGTCGGAAGGCTCTCCAAGCACGACTGTTCTTGTAAAATCGGAAAAATATCCGTTTACGATTGCACCGTAATCCATTTTGACAAAATCGCCCACTTTGACAACCCGGTCTGTAGCTTGTCCATGCGGAAGGCAGGAACGCGGTCCGGAAGCAATCACATGATTCGGCTTGATGCGTTCAGCACCTTGCTTTTTCATAAAAATCTCAAGCTCCAGGCCGATATCCTTCTCGGTCATGCCTGGACGGATAAAATTTAAAATGTGTGAAAAAGCCTGGTCGCAAATCTCAATCCCTTTTCGCATGTTTTCGATTTCTTCTTTATCCTTAATCATGCGGATTTCATTGGTTGCCGCTGTTACATCAACCAAGTCAGCTTCCGGCAGCCTTGACTGAATTTCAAGATAAACAGATGCCGGTACATCACCAAGCTCAAGGGCGAGTGTTCCTTTATGATAGGAAGAAAAGGAATCGCAAACCATTTCAATTAGGTTTTGCTGGTGCTGGATCACCTCGAAATCCGGTGCCTGGTCTTTGGCCTGGTCCACATAACGGAAGTCTGTGAATAGCTTTTGCGAATCTTCTTCTATTAAGAGTGCTCCCGCTGATCCTTTGTACCCGGAGAAATAGTATCTGTTTTCCGGTGAAAAGATGAAAACACCCTTCCATCCTTTTTCCGACATTTTCTTTCTAAGCTTATCTAGACGCTGCTTCAAAGTTACACCCCCTGTTAATAAGTAAAGGCTCTTTTCATATAGGTTGTTGTTTTTACTTTTGAATTCTGCCCGTTGATTTCCGCTGCGGGCATTTGCTTTCCGCGGGGAGGAATGAGAGCCTCCTCGGCTTCGCCTGTGGGGTCTCTCACTCCCTCTCCTCCCGCAGGAGTCAAATGCCCTCCGCTCCAATCAACTCAGATAAACAAACTAAGTTTGCAGTCAAGAAGCAACAACTTTACGAAAACAGCCAAAAAGTAAAAATATGATAATCATTGCTGTTTTTCATGAAGTACAGTTGAGTCGAGCAGAGCTGATTCTGCCGCCCATTTGTAAATGGACTGTCTAGCTGCAGCGCCTAGCCCCTCGAGGTCACAAGCCAATCCTTTTCAGAAGGAAAGAACGCCTTCTTGCAGGGCTTGTCTTGTGCTTGAGACCCTCAGGATGAGGGTCATGCAGACGTTGCCACAGGACGTGGCGCTTTTAGTCTGCGTTCCTCATAAACAAGGCGCTTTCGCCTTCTGTGTGTCCATTATAGGAAAAATAATTTGTCGATGTTTTCATTTTTTTGTCGTGTTTTTGTGAATTTTATACTTAATCATAAAATTCAGACAAAATAGATAATATTTTTGATAAATTAGGTTTCAACCAAATAAGACACTGGGAGGTTTTTATCATGAGCACAATTGCAAATCCGCAAGAAACCGCAAAAGCTCCTGTGCCTGTACCCAAAAGGAAGGCTAAAGGAGCTGGGCTAGCCAAAGCTCTTATTAAAAATAAAATGTCGCTCGTTGGGGGCAGCATTGTTTTAATCTATATTATTCTGGCCGCACTCGCACCTCTTATCTCGCCTTATGATCCATACGAGATTGATTTGGTGAATAAACTGCAGGCCCCATCGGCTGACCATATTATGGGGACAGATGATAAAGGCCGGGATATTTTCAGCCGGATTTTATATGGATCACAGCTATCCCTGGCAGTAGGTTTTGTATCTGTCTTTATCGGAGCGCTGTTTGGAATTATTTTAGGAATCGTTTCCGGCTACTACGGAGGCTGGGTGGATACGATTATCATGCGTTTCATCGATGTATTGCTTGCATTCCCTGGATTGCTTCTAGCTCTCGCCATTGTGAGTGCGCTGGGGCCAAGCCTGATCAATGTCATGATCGCTGTCGGTGTTTTCTCGGTTCCGACTTTTGCCCGTATTGTTCGCGGCTCGACGTTAAGTGTAAAGAAAATGGAATATATCGATGCCATTCGCGTATTAGGGGCAAGCGACGCGAAAATTATTTTTGTTCATATACTGCCTAACATTATGAGTCCAATTATTGTACAGGGAACATTAAGACTCGCGACTTCTATTTTATCGGTAGCCGGCCTTTCCTTCCTTGGAATGGGTGCACAGCCGCCAACACCTGAATGGGGAGCCATGCTGAGTGATGGCCGTGACTTCTTATTCACAGCACCGCATATCGCGCTATTCCCTGGTATCGCCATTGCGTTGATTGTTCTGGGCTTTAACCTGTTTGGAGACGGACTGCGCGATGCGCTTGATCCGCGAATGAAAAATTAAGGAGGTTGTCATATGTTTATCTTTCTGATGCGAAGGCTTGTTCAAATCATCCCGGTTCTGCTGGGCGTTACCCTTATGGTTTTCTTCATCATGCAAATGGTTCCCGGTGACCCTGCCGTTCTTGTCGCAGGTGAAGGCGCCAGTGACGAACAAGTAGAAGCCATCCGCCATGACCTTGGCCTGGATCAGCCTATTTTCGTTCAATATCTTGATTATGTCGGCAATGTTGTAAAGGGAGACCTCGGTGAATCCATCCGGACAAGCCGTCCGGTTCTGGATGAAATACTCGTCCGTTTGCCGATTACCCTTGAATTGGCGTTTTGGAGTATTGTCATTACTGTCGTTTTAGGTGTTCTTATTGGAATTATCGCAGCAACGAAGCAAAACAGCTTTACAGATGTAGGGTTAATGATGGTTGCCCTGCTTGGCGTTTCCTTGCCGAACTTCTGGCTCGGCCTTATGCTTATCATTTATTTCTCCGTTGAGCTTCAATGGTTTCCGGTTGCCGGCTGGGGTACCTTCAGCCACGTCATTCTTCCAGCCCTCACATTGGGGACAGGCGGTGCAGCGATTGTTGCCAGAATGACTCGTGCCAGCATGCTGGAGGTTATTCGCCAGGATTATATCCGTACAGCCAAGGCAAAAGGTGTCCGCCAGCGCCTGATTATTTATAAGCACGCTTTAAAAAATGCACTAATCCCTGTTATTACCGTAGTCGGTCTCCAATTCGGAGCCCTTCTTGGCGGGACCGTTTTAACAGAATCCGTCTTTGCCATCAATGGAGTCGGCCGCTTAATCATTGATGCCATCCGGATGCGTGACCTGCCGCTTGTACAAGGATCAATTTTATTCGTATCGGTGCTGTTTGTTATCGTCAACCTGCTTGTCGACCTGTCGTACCGATTCCTGAATAAACGTGTTGAATTGAATTAAAACCATTCCCGATTGAGAGGAGCAAGAATAATGGGAACTGAACATAAAGAAACAATACTGGAAGTGAAAAACTTAAAAACTCATTTCTTCTCCGGAAAAAAGGTCATCAAAGCCGTGGACGGCGTAGACTTTGATGTGAAAAGAGGAGAAACGCTAGGCATTGTCGGAGAGTCTGGGAGCGGAAAGAGCATTACCTCCCTCTCCATCATGCGGCTGATTGCAGAGCCTCCCGGAAAAATTGTGGACGGTGAGATTAATTTTAAAGGGAAGAACCTGCTTGCCGAAACCGAAGAAGGCATGCGCCAAATGCGCGGAAACAAAATTTCGATGATTTTCCAGGAGCCGATGACTTCCCTTAATCCTGTCTATTCCGTAGGGGAACAGATTGCAGAAGCTTTTCGCATCCATCAAAAGCTGCCGAAAAAAGAAGCATGGCAGAAAGCCGTTGAAATGCTGCGTTTAGTCGGCATTCCTTCTCCTGAAAAAAGAGCGAAGCAGGAGCCGCATGAACTGAGCGGCGGTATGCGCCAGCGTGTCATGATCGCAATGGCATTGGCATGCAAGCCGGAGCTGCTGATCGCCGATGAACCGACAACTGCTCTTGATGTAACAATTCAGGCGCAAATCCTGGATCTATTAAAAAATCTGCAGGAACAGCTGGGCACCGCCGTTATCATGATTACACATGATATGGGTGTTGTTTCTGAAACCTGTGACCGGGTTGCGGTTATGTATTGCGGAAAAATTGTGGAGCATTCCGATGTGGATTCCCTTTTTGAAAACCCGAAGCATCCATATACACAGGGCTTGCTGAGAAGCATTCCGACAGTGGATCGGGACGTGGAAGAGCTGGAAACCATCCCTGGAACCGTTCCAAGCCCGGACAATCTTCCGGCAGGATGCAGCTTTGCACCAAGATGCCCGTTTGCCACTGATTTGTGCAGAACGGAAGAACCGCCATTATTAACGGATCATGATGATAAAGTTCGCTGCTGGATGTATTCGGAAAGATGGAACGGCCCGGCAGGTAAGGAGGTTGCAGCAGATGTCAGCACCGCTAACTAAAGAAAAAGAAATCCTTCAAGTCAAAAACCTGCAGCAGTACTTCCCGATTAAAGGCGGAGTCTTCGGCAGGACTGTCAATCATGTTAAAGCCGTAGATGGCGTTAACTTTACGATTTATGAAGGCGAAACTGTCAGCATCGTTGGCGAATCCGGCTGCGGCAAGTCCACTACCGGACGCGCGATCTTGCGTTTGGATGAGCCGACTGGCGGAGAGGTTATTTTTCAGGGAACAGATCTATTAGCTAAATCGAAGAGTGAAATGCGTTCGATCCGCAAAGACTTGCAGGTCATTTTCCAGGATCCGTTTGCTTCTTTGAATCCAAGAAGAAGCATTGGGCAGACGCTGGAAGAAGCAATGGGAATCTTGAATGTGGTTCCGAAAGCCGACCGCCGTCGCAGAGCGATTGAGCTGCTTGAGCAGGTTGGACTAAAAGAAGAGCATATTGACCGCTATCCGCACGAATTCAGCGGCGGGCAGCGCCAGCGGATCGGGATTGCCCGTGCATTGGCGGTGGAGCCGAAGCTGATTATCTGTGATGAAGCGGTATCCGCGTTGGACGTGTCCGTTCAGGCACAGGTACTGAATCTATTAAAAAAATTGCAAAAGGAATATGGCTTAACCTATCTATTTATCTCCCATGACTTAGGGGTTGTGCGCCATATCTCTGATCGAATCATCGTTATGTATCTTGGCAAAGTCGTTGAAATCGCCGAGAAAAAGAGTCTGTTTGAAAACCCGCGCCATCCGTACACGCAGGCGCTGCTTTCAGCGATTCCGGAACCAAATCGGAAAAAGAAAAAGGAACGGATTATTCTGAAGGGCGATGTGCCATCCCCTATCGATCCGCCTACCGGGTGCCGGTTCCACACAAGATGCCCGCTGGCAACCGATCTTTGCAGACAGTCCGATCCTGAGCTTAAGAGTTTGGGAGAAGGACATCAGGCTGCCTGCCACTATGCGGAGGAAATCTCATAATTTGGCGAGTACCAGCCAAAACGGCTGATCTCATATAGTAATAGTACCCCCTTTTGGGCGGAGCTTGATGGCTTCGCTCTTTTTTTGTTTTTTTTGGGGCGTTTTTAAGAATTTATATTTGCATATACCACTTTATTACTGTTACGCAATAAACTTACTACTATTTATCAGACATGTTATACTATTAGAAATTCTTTTAAGGCAGTGAAGATCATGCTAATTACCTATGAAACCTTTTCATTGTTCGCGATTTTTTCCATATTCGTGCCGATGGCCGGTGCGATTATTTTGATGATGGTGCTGGCGTTTGAAAAGCAAATCGACAGCCTATCCTTCGAGAAGCAGCAGGTTGAGCTCGAAAATACACTGCAGGAAAGCAAATATATGCAGCTGAACCAGCAGATCCACCCCCACTTTTTATTCAATACCATCAATCTGATGCTCGGGCTCGCCCGCCTCAATCGGATTGATACACTCATCAAGGCAATGGAAACCCTGTCTTTATTTTTAAAATTCAAGTACCAGATTAAAGAGCAGCTGATTCCGTTAAAGGAAGAATGGAAATATACGAAATACTATTTAAAAATTCAGGAGCTTAGGTTTCATAATCGGTTAACGATTACGGAAGATATAGAGGAAGCGGCATTGGAGCATGTCGTCCCACCCTATCTTCTGCAGACGATTGTGGAGAACTCTTTTAAGCACGGGCTGGAAAAAAAGCCGGGGCCACTCACCCTCTGGATTAAAGCAGTCGATGGGAAGGACAGTATCACCTTATATGTGGAGGACAACGGACTTGGCATTGGCGATCACTCTTTTGATGACATGATGACAAAGGGACAGGGCCTTTCCAATGTCAAAAAGCGTCTCGAGCTGCTTTTTAACAGTGCAGGTCTGGATATTTACGCAAATGAACAAAACGGGGCAACCGTGAAAATAAACATTCCAAAAGTAGAGATTAAGAAGGAGGAGCAGGCATGAATGTATTATGCATAGATGATGAACCAATCGTAATTGAACAGCTTGAATATATTCTGAAGCCGGCTTTCCCGTTATGGAATTTCCACTTTGCCTATGACAGCAGCCAGGCTATTGCCATCAGCAAGGAAAACTACTTTCATCTCGCTTTCGTCGACATCGAAATGCCTGGCAAATCAGGGCTTGAGCTGGTCAAGGACTTGAAGGACCTGCAGCCCCATCTGCAAATTATTATTTTATCAGCCCACCAGGACTTTGAATTCGCTAAAAAATCCATTCAGCTGGGCGTTTCAGAATATTTAACCAAGCCTATTATTGAAGATGAACTAAAGGAAACGCTGAAGAAATTCTCAACGCCTATATTCAATAAAGAGTATTCTAAAATTGTGAATGAAGCATTGCTTCAAATTCACGAGAATTATGAGCAGCGGACCAGCCTCCAGGACATTGCCGCAAAGGTACATGCCAGCCCTGCTTATTTAAGCCGCAAGTTCAGCGAGGAAGTGGGCACTTCCTTAATCGATTATTTGACTGTGTATCGGCTCGAAAAAGCAAAGCACCTTTTGGCCACAACAAATAGCAGCATTTCAGAAATTGCGGAGAAAACCGGTTTTAACAGCCTTCATTACTTCTCAAGCCAATTTAAGAAAAAAGAAGACATCACACCAAAGCAATACAGGGAGCAGCATTAATGAATACGAACTTATCAAAATCAGTCCAATACGGCTTCGGGCTGTTAAGCATTGCTTTGATCTCAAGATGGACATCAGGAAATGCCGTCTTTACAGCGCCGGAAGCTTTTTTGCGTTACGGGTTTATCGGAGCAGTCAGTTTTTCAGCAGCGGGCATCCTTGCCTTCCTTATGCTGATCCCGATTATCACGCGTGTTCGGGAGTCAGCAGGATCGGCATCTTTCCCCGAAATCATGGCAAGCCGTCTGTCTGATCCCTCCCTCAAGTGGATGAAACGGATCCTCCTTTTGGCGATCTTTTTCGGGATGACGGTAATGGGATATGCAGCGGGCATTCTCGTTTACCCTCTGGGTACTCCGGTTCCAATTGGGATGAGCCTTTTCTTTCTGTTCGGATTTCTCGCAGCGATTTTTTTCCGCTTAAAATGGTTTACCCGCTTTAGTATGCTGAAGGTCGGCATTCTTTTTTTAATTATGATTATGATCCTTGTCCATGCGTATATGCTGGAAGGAATTGAAGTCGTTTATGATGGCATCCGGCTGTACCACCCGTATTTGCTTTATGTAGAATGGGATGTCCTGCCAAGTTTAGTGACCGCCTTTACGCTCGCCATGCTCGGCCACCTGCTGCTGGACTTAAAAATGTGGAATATGCTTTTAAAAAGCAAAAAGGAGAAGCTGCGCCCCGGCCTTATCACAACCGGACTCATTTGGGGCACCATCCCCTTCTCCTTCTCCATGATCGCCTTATCGGCCATTTACAAGGGTGGTTTTGAAAACCTTTATGCGGTGTTTGAAAAAATATTTCTGAGATACGAGCATTTTACCTTTACCGTTTTGCTTGTTTTTATCTTAATGATTATTTTCTTTGAAACCTTTTTATCGCAGGTTCACTCCCTCTATGTCCTTTATAACCGGAATGATCGGAAACTGAACAAGCATATGTGGGGAATATTGAGTTTATTTGTGCTGGTCATCCCATTATGGGTGCACTTCTACTCGATTTCGCTGCTGAATTTATATTTCATTTCCGGAGTCTTTTTTGCTGGTGCCTTGCCTGTTATTTTGAGAATTTTATGGAGCAAGCAGAAGCAGGGAAGGATGATGCCGGCAGCTGTACTGATTAGTGCACTAACGGGCTGGACGGCACTCTATACCGGAGCTGAATATAGGGGGATCATCGTCAGCTTCATGGTCTCCATTCTGATTTTGCTTGCCGGATGGCCCATCGTAAAAAGGCAGCACAAAACCAATTGACATTTTTCAAAAAATTTAATATGATTTAGCTATAAATTGAATAGTCATTCTCCTAAAGGGGAGTAGCTTTTACAGCAGAGTCGTCATTACGGAGCACACGCTCTCGGCTTTGTTGGCAATCTAAACAATTGTTAGCAAGACCTTTACCAATATGGTAGAGGTCTTTATTTATGGCCTTTACCAGCTGTGGTAAAGGCCTTTTTTGTATACAGGCCCACACAACTAATTGTTTTACTTTATAAAATGGAGGAATAGGATATGAAGAAGAAAATACGATACACAATGGATGAACTGATCAAACGAAATAAAGAAGAACTGCTGAAGGACAAAATACATCTGGAGAAAATTGAACGAAAGCTTGATGAGAAATATATGAAGGTGAAGCCAATGTAGTTTACAGCTAATAGATTGGGGAAATATGAAACTTTCTCATAGCTAGCGCTGAAAAAGCAAAAGGTTGTTTTAGCACCCTGTTGATTGGAGCGGAAGGCGCTCGACTCCTGCGGGAGAAGCGAGTCAAAGGGAGACCCCGCAGGCGTGGAACGCCGAGGAGGCTCCCGGACCGCCCGCGGAAAGCGAGCGCCTGGAGCGGAAATCAACAGACACGTTTAACAGCGCTAATAGCATACATTTTATCATTTACCACTGTAGAGGAGAGATCTTGATTGATTTTGCGAAAATATATGTCAATGCTGGGAATCGGTTCTGCAAAAATTGACCTGCAGCTGCCAAAGCATGAATACACTCCAGGCGAAAATGTGAACGGCACCTTCCTAATAGAAGGCGGCACCATCGACCAGCAGATTAAACGGATTGAGTGCGACCTGGTCATGATCACACTAACTGATGAGCAGGAAGAAGTGATCGACTCAGCGACAATCCTGACATCTCAAACGATTGAGTCGGAAGAAACCAACCGGATGGAATTCAACTTTCAATTACCTGAAAATATTCCTGCTTCCACACCGGAGCGCACGTTTCAATTCAAAACGAGACTGATCTTTAACGAAGGCGTCAAAAGCGCGGACCTGGATAAAATAACGATTACCTATTAAACAAACCGAAGGAGGAAGACTGCGGTGTAAAAAATCCCCTCTATTATAGAAAAATAAACAAAGAGGAGATTCGTACCCAATTGAAAACAGCGGCTTTGCAAAAGTGGCTTATCATCCTAACTTTTTGAAGCATCCTTGAAACCAGCTATCTATCGGCTGTCACACTTGAAGTGAAAAACCCGCCAAGAGTTCAAATGGCGGCCATGGCAGCCCCCTTCCAGCGAATGAACTAGAAAAAGGTGAAAGCGATGAAGTTTATAAAACGCATCAAATTTGTATTTAAATTTTGGAAATTCCTGCCCTTCCTGAGAGACTACTTTCTCTCAAGAGAAGTATCGGCCGGCAAAAAGCTGTTTCCGATTGCGGCCGGATTGCTGTATATCCTCCTGCCGCTGGATTTCGCACCCGACTTCCTATCCATTTTTGGATTTACAGATGATATTGTGGTCACATCGTTTGTTCTTCAGCAGATGGTGAAGATGGCACCGGAGGAATTGAAGGAAAAGTACAAGGTTCTAGAGGATTGATAAAAGCCCTGCCGGATGCCGGCAGGGCTTAGTTTTTATATTATTGGGCTTCAATCAAGCCATAACGGCCGTCTTTACGCTTGTACACCACGTTTGTTAAGTTAGACTCTGCATTCGTGAACACGTAGAAGCTGTGGCCCAGCATGTTCATTTGCAGGATGGCCTCTTCGCTGTCCATTGGCTTCAAATCGAAGCTCTTTTGACGGACCACCTCAAGATCCTGATCATCGTCCACTTCAGGTGCTTCTGCTTCATCCGCCAATGCTGCAAACACAGCTGTCAAATTGCCTTTTTCGCGGAACTTGCGGTTTACTTTCGTTTTGTGCTTGCGGATCTGGCGCTCTAATTTATCAGTAATCAAGTCTATTGCTGCATACATATCCTCATGATCTTCCTCTGCGCGAAGAACCAGATTCGGCATCGGAATCGTTACTTCCACTTTAGAACGGTTATTATTGTACGTTTTCAAGTTTACATGTACATTTGCATCAGGAGTTTCAGTAAAATACTTTTCTAACTTAGCAATTTTCTTCTCTACGTACTCTCTAATTGCTGGAGTTACCTCAATGTTTTCACCACGAATGTTGTAATTCATAAGTGAACTCCTCCTTTTCATTATACAATAGCGGCTATTTCCCAGAACGCCAGCTGTAAAATCAACAGCTAAAAAATGAGCTTCTGAAAAAGAATGCCTAGTCTTAAAAGTATATTAAGACTATGTATTTATATTTCTATTTTACCCTTAAAAACTCCTGCCGAAACAGTGAAAAATGTGCAAAAGTTGTGGCGTATTGGTGACGAGAGTGTGACTAAATTATAGGGGGAAAATAAAGTGAACCTTCCATCAGCGGGGGTTTTTCATTACTCGCTGGTGGTTAGTTGCACCGATCAGGCTTTTACGGGCAGTTGGCCCACCATTCAGAAATCTATTTTGATTTTCAAATCCTTGAAATAGGTGGGCTTACTGCCCGTTAATGCGTGATAAAACCGCTTCGTCGGGAAGCGCTCAGGATTGGATATAGGGATTAAGCTCTTGCTGGATGGATTGATGCCAATGAGCAAAAGCTGGATAAAGCTTTTGTGAGATGATTTCCTGCCTTACTGGAAGGTCTTCAAAGCATTGCAAAAGCAGCTCAACTTGATCGGCCACAGTGCTGATATCTTTTAACGCATTCTGCATCGAATGGTCGTTATGAAAAAGCTGGCTGATCTGCTCATTAGATGCTGCTACCTGCGGCAGTGCCTGAAAAACATCAGCAAGGAGACGGTCTCCTTCTGTTTTGCTCAAATCGCTATAGCTTTTGACAATATAATCAAACGCCTCATCAATCGTATATAAAAGGTCGCTGTATCCTTTCAAAAAAACGTACTGCTCTTCTGTCAAAGTTAACAAATGGGTCACCTATTTTCTTTTATCATAAAACATGCCGTCCGTTGCCATGGATTGATAGGGATTGATGTATTTATTGGATGATTCTTTTTTGACGCTTAAGTCTTTGATGTCTTTTTGGATGAAAAGCTTTTCGCGCTGCATGAGCTGGGTTGCCTTTTCGTTGAGCTTGATTAGCTTGGCACCCAATTCCTTTTCGACTTCTGTATAAGGAGGGGCCATGTTAGCCATAGTCAGCTGGCGCTTCTCAAGGAGCACTTCTACCTCACTTATTTTTTTATCACGGTCGATGGTTGTATTTTCTAAAGTGGCAATCAGCTCAAGTGTTGCTTCATAAAAGCTTTGTACCGAACTCACTAAGCCGTGCCGCCTTGTGAGAACTGTTTCTGGCGATTAACCTGGATAACTTCCTTCCAAGTATCACGGAATTCGGTCACCAGGCCTTCTACCTCTTCAAGAATCGCAGCATCATTTTTAATATTAGCCTCTATTAATCTCCGGTTCATATAATCATATAGAGACATCATATTCTGCGAAACGTCCAAATCCATATTAAGTGTCACCATCAGCTCCTGGATGATATTCTGCGCTTTTTGGATATTGGTATTTTTCGTTTCAATGTTCTGATCTGCAATGGCCTTTTTAGCCTGATGAATAAACTTCAGGCAGCCGTTATAAAGCATAAGTGTCAGCTCTCCTGGTGATGCTGTATTCACCGAGTTCTGCTGATAGGATTGGTATGGATTGCTTATTGCCATTTCAAACACTCCTTTTTATTACATGCCGCTGTTGAATTGATTCATGAGGAACATGGATTGCTCATTAGAACGCTGGATCGCTTTTTCCATAGCGGTGAATTGGCGCCAGTAGCGGTCTTCTACTCTTTTTAATTTATCTTCGAAGCTGTCGATTCTTTTGTCCATGTCAATCAGTTGTTTCCCTAGCTCAAACTGTGTATTAACAGAACCGCTGCCCCCTGCTTTTTTCTTTAATTTTTCAAAGCTAGCATTAACCGTATCATATAGACGCTGGACAATTCCTCTTTCGGCATTCGCTGTGCCAGAAGCGTTAAAAAGCTTTTCAACCGAACTTGGATCTGCTTCAATTACCTTCCTTAGCTCAGCTTCGTTAATCTCAAGCTTCCCGCCTTCCAAATAGTTTGCTGTCGTCTTAATGCCAATCGAAGCTAATTGATTGTATAGAGGATTCACACTATCATTCTGCACAGGTGTATAAAAGTCACTTCTCATCCCTGATAATAATTGAGAGAGTATAGGGTCTCTTTTTAATAAACCGCTTTTGGCCTTCTCTTCCCATTGTTCCTGCTGTTTATCGGAGAGTGATTCGCGCTGCTCATCTGTTAAGGGCTGATAAGAGCGATACACGTCTTCCCCGATCTTCGTTTGAATCTTACCAATGAGTTCGTTGTACTTCGTTACAAACTCTTTAATATTGTCAAATACTTTTTGCGAATCATTGCTGATGGATAAATTAACTGGTGCATCACTGAAGGTTTGCTTGAGAGTGAACGTGACGCCATTAATATCAAATGTATTGCTGCTGCGTTCAGTTGAAAGGCCGTTTATTTCAAAAACAGCATTTTCTCCGCCCGTTTCAGTGGCACCATCAAATTTTAATAACTTATTAAAAAAGTCCCCTCCCGTTTCAATTTCCCCATCTGTTGCTGCGCTATAGGTATAGGCCTCATCTGCAGCAAGAGTCGGATCCTCTCCTCTGAAATTCCCCGTTTCCTTCCGTGTTAAGGAGATGCGATCGGAGAAAGAATCATAAAACATGGAGATGCCAGCATTGGATTCGTTCACCTTACTCATAACCATGTTTAATGAATCCGTTCCTTTTACCAGGAAGTTTTCCTTTACTGCGCCTTTTGACGTGTGGGAAGTTAAATTGAAGGTAGCGTAATTATGCTTGTAGGTAGCTTCTAATTTGGTATCTGCCGCCTGCTCAGTGTCAAACTTTATTTTACCGGTCTCCAGATTTATTTTTCCAATGGAATTCGTTCCATCTGTTAGAGTAACAAACCCCTCAGAATCCACTGCAGCCGGTTCACTGACAGTGTAGGTAACATCGTTTACTTTCAATGAGATATCCGAAGCAAGAGCACCTTCAGCTAATTGCCATTCCTTAGCAGGAGACGTTAAAGTCTGAGCAGTCACCTTGTTCTCCAGAACATAGTTAACTGAGATGACACTTTCCTTTATAGGAGCTTTTTTAAACTTTAAAGATCCATTAGCACTAACCAATACCTGATTGTCCTTTAGCAAATCCGCTTCAGAAGTAACGATTTCAAAGGAAGTTCCATTCACCTTCACGGACATATTGGGAATTTCACTTGCCTTTAGGGTGGAACCCAATTCTAATGAATAATCAACTGTATTGTCCGCAGTCACCTTTATAGACTTGCTGCCCACTATTCCTTGAGACCATTTATAACCAGTGCTGGTGTCAAGCTTACTAGTTTGTGAATACAGACCTATATTAGGATCAAGCTTGGCATCAGGATCAGTTGAAACTCCTCCAGCATTAATCCTTGTAGCAGCAGAAGCGAGCTGTTTCACATTGGAAATCGAATAAGAAGATAACGAAGCCGCACTGCTTGCATTCGCGGTGACTCTGTCATCATTCGTAGAAACTACATTTCTGACCCTATATTTAGTGGTTAATTTCATTTGTGTTAATTCAGAACGAAAGTCCAGAAGCAACGTATTCATAGCGCGGAAATCATCCCGCTGCCACTCAAGCTTCTGCTTCTTCTGCATAATCTTATCAAGCGGCATCCGCTCCGCCTTCATCAAGTCTTTCACAAGGGAATCAATATCCATTCCGCTTGCCAGACCGCCGATTCTTACCATTTAAATCAACTCGCTTAAATTTTTTTATCTACCATAAGGCCAAGGAATTCCGTCATCGCAGCGTATACATCAAGCAGCTTTTTAGAAGGTATCTCACGAACTACTTCCTGGGTAACATCATCCACCAAAGTCACATAGTATTCATTTAATTTTTCGTGAAGTTCGAATTTTAAAGAGGTATGAGACGCCTGTAAAAATTTATTCATGCTATCTACTACTTCAGTGACCTCTTCTTCCTTTTTAGCTTCATTTGCTTGTGCTTGAACCTGCTGTTTACTTACTGTTTCTATTTTTTTGCTTTCATTTGAATTCTCATTGAGGCTTGTCGTTCTTGATGTAAGAGAAACGGTTTGGGATGATAATCGATCTATCATAGCAATCTCCTACCTTATTTATTTTACTTAGTACTAATATCGGCAAAAAATAAAAATTATTAACTAAACCTTTATATCAGTTTCCGTTTAGGATAAAATAAATACGAACATATATTCCTATATATATATATTGGCGAGGTGGTCCAAATGACTTTTTCATGCCTTAGTCCTGTCCAACAGAATATCTTATTTGCCAGCATTATTGCTGACGGGGAGATCACAAAATGCTACCCGGGAAGCAGAAGAAAAAACAACAGTTACCGAGAGCATTACGGCAAACAGCAAGAAGCTTATCGCATGTGGAAAGCTTCCTTTTATGATGGACAGCTTTATATTCGGCCAAACGGAAATTATCTCGTTTCTCGTTCTGATCCCTATTTCACCAAATTATATCCATATTTCTATGATATTTCGGGCAATAAGAGAATTCCTGTAGAATTGCTATCAACCTGTAATCTACTTCACTTTTTAACCGTTCTTTATCTGGATGACGGCTCATTATGTATATCAAAAAGGGTTAATCACCAAAAGAAGCTCATCTATTTAACTCCACATATTTTTCTTTATTTACAAAACTATCCTCGAGATCAGCTACATATATTAAAAACACATATTAATAGCAAATTTGGTTTTGACTTTAAGATAAGCAAAAGAAAAGATGGCTACGGTTATATACTAAGACTTACAACGGTAATGGCTAGTCTGGACTTTCTAGGTGTTATAAGAGAAATAGCAAGTGGATGCAAGAAAATGGAGTATAAATTTAATTGGGAAACAAGATTCCAAGTAGAAGAAGAAAAGTTAAAAAAACTACATACTGGCTATCAAATTCTTTCTTCTGACTCAAACAGATTTAGGAACTATACAGAAAACGAAGTGGCCCAAATCATTGATTTTAAAAAGAATGGGAAAACTGATAAACAAATCGCTAACGAACTGCAAAGATCGTATTGGTCGATTGTTTATAAGCTGAAGGAGTTGAGGAAGGCTGGTCTTTTACAATGAGATAAGTAATAGCATTTATAACTAATTCCTATAACTGATAATTTTAGCTTGCATAAATTTTTTTACCTATTAAACAAAGGGACTCCAGAAAATCTAGAGCCCCTTTTGATTAATCTAAATTTAACGAAGAAGTTGAAGAACCCCTTGTGGCTGTTGGTTCGCTTGCTTTGCGACTGTATCTTTCGAGAACAGAATAGACTATATCTTCACCCTTGTCTTCCAAGAGGCTGGGCACTTCGAACAGCTTTTACTGCCCTACGAGATTCATAGTCATAGCCTTTTGCCTTAGACCGTATTCCCTAGTCGTTGAACCTTCTCCAGAGTTTCCTCACAGGAGCTTGGCTGCTGATTATCCATTGTTCCATCCTCATCATTTTCAAACCATCACGCTAACCGTTTCCAATTACGTTGTGGTTGATGAAGCTTTAGGAAGTTCCAGCAATTCACCCAGTTATACTCTAGCTCGTTACCAAGCTAGACGCCCTTCTAATCAATTACCTTAAGAGTTGTAACACTCCTTGAGGCATTTGATTAGATTGAGCCAACATTGCTTGTGCTGCTTGAGAAAGAATTGAATTCTTAGTTTGGTTCATCATTTCTTTCGCCATCGTGCGAACATTTGCTTTCACAAATGACTAGACTATATCTTCACCCTCTATAACTCTGGTAGGGGTCGGGCACTTCGGATTCACAATGCTGATGATACATTGTTTCACCTATGGATTTCATCATCATAGCTATCGCCTTAGATGGTCTATCCTAGTCGTTGAACCTTCTCCACTCTTTCAAGACAGGAGCTTGGCTGCTGATTGCCCAATCTTTTCTTTTTTCAAACCATCACGTTTGTCGTTTCCAACTACGTTGTGGCAAGAAAAGCTCTAAGGGGTTTCCAGCAATTCACCCGATTATGATCGCTAGCCGTTACCAGCTAGGACGACTGTGCTTGTCACTCCTTATGCAGCTAAAGCATAATCTACGTCACGGATACGAGATTCCGCAGCAGTTAGGTTTTCAGATGATGTTCCTAGGTTGTTGATTGTGTGGTCTAGACGGTTTTGCCAAGCACCTAGTTGAGAACGTTGTGCAGATACTTTTTTGATTGCCTCATCAATTACTTCTAAGTTGTCACCAAAATCTTTATTAACAACATTAACTGCAGCCAAATTTGCAACATTTGCATTTGATGCGGTAGAACCAAGTGCAGAAGCCCTCATATCCCCAATACTAATATCTAGTGTCGTATCAGAGTTTGCTCCAATTTGGAAACTAAGCTGTGTTCCTGATGTTAAAAGCGTACTACCTGACGCGGTCGCAGTACCACCATCTAAGGTTTCAAGATTAGCATTTGAAGAAAAAGAAATTGATAGTCCTATAGAATCAAAATTTAAAGTTGTTCCAGCCGCTACAGCTGCCGGATCCTGAGAAAGTGTTTGAGATACACCACTGTTTGCACCTGTAACAGTAATAGTATCATCAGTTGCATTTGTAGTAATAGTTAACGTTTCACCACTTGGTACTCCAGACGCATCAAAAGAAATACCGGCTGCAAGATATTCAGCGTCAGTTACACCTGTGGCTGACGCTGCTGATACGCCTAAACTTCCTGTCAATAGAGTTTTAGTATTAAACTCTGTCTTTTCAGCAATTCTTGTAACTTCAGAGTTTAGCTCTGCTATCTCCTTTTGGATTTCAGCTAGATCATCAGGATTATTCGTATCATTGTTTGATTGAACTGTTAACTCTCTCATTCTCTGTAAAATTGAGTGCGTTTCATTCAATGCACCTTCAGCAGTTTGAATTAGAGAGATACCATCCTGGGCGTTTCGGGAAGCTTGGTCTAATCCACGAATTTGCCCACGCATTTTTTCAGAAATAGCAAGACCAGCAGCGTCATCTCCTGCACGATTAATACGAAGACCAGAAGATAGTTTCTCCATCGATTTTGATTGAGCTCCTGTTGCGCTGTTTAACTGACGATAAGTGTTAAGAGCCGCAATGTTATGATTAATTCTCATTGTTTTGTTCCTCCTTGAGTTATATGTCCCACGTCCATGTGGTTTGTTTTGCCCAACAGCAGAAAAGTCGGCCGCCTTTATGCTGTTTCAGCTTTACAATAGTTATATCGACTTATTTAGACAGGTCTTTAACAGTTTGGAAAAATTTTTTATTTTTTTTTAAAGAAGGAGCTTAGACTATCGATAGCGTTTACTTCGGTTTGTGCTGCGCTGCTGTTTTCCTGCTGAATAGACAAATAGATTTCTTTTCTATGTATGTCGACGTTTTTCGGAGCATTGATGCCAAGTTTGACTTGATCTCCTTCGATAGAGAGAACAGAGATTTCAATGTCGTCGCCGATCATGATGGATTCTTTAAGCTTTCTGGTAAGTACGAGCATTATTTCTCCCCCTGTTCTTGAGGAGTTGGGATTTTATGCTTTGTTTGGTAGGCTGGGTTATTGAGTATGATTTGCTTTCCCAATTTTTTTGTTTGGTTGATGATTAACGGCGCCTGCAGGTTGGCGGTTGTTTCCTGGAAGAGCTCTCTTACCGTTAAGATGGTAAAGATGGCAACGTCTTTTTCCGATTCGATCTCTAATTTTTCTAGTACCTCTTCCGGCAAATCAAATTCATATTGCGGAAAAAGCACAAAAGGATCTGTAATAATAAAAGCAACCTCTGTTTTATTAACTGACTGAAGCACATAAAGATCTGTCCCTTCAAGCAGCAGGATGTAAAATTCCTTTTCCTTTAAAAATCCAGGAATGCCACTTGAAAATTGAATAATATCTTTTCTGTTTATATCCTGTTCGCCATGAAATTTCGTCTGTATCTTCATTTTTTCACCACTTTGTTAGATTGTTAGATTTATAAAATCAAAGCTTAGACTGTTTTTTTCAAGTATTTCTGCGGTTACTTTCCCAGGCGTATAGTTATGAATAGGCTTTCTAATTTCAACGTCAATCTTCGGCTTTTGCGGCTGGGCCTTAACGTTTACCTTAGCAGGTTCATAATTAACCTTTACACTATTGTGAGATGGAATCCATCCGATATTAAACTGTTTAGGCAAACCCTCACTGTTTTCTTTTGCTTGGTATGCAATCGGATTGCCGCCATTTTCAATTCTCATGAGCTCCGTCCCTTGTGCTGCCCTTCTTTCAAGCCCTTTCAGCCAGTCCTGATAGCCATTTTGTGCAAACTCCTCAATTCTCCTGCCGATGCTTTTTAAATCTACGTCTTCCCTTGCTTTCGTCTGGTCGATGGTCAGCTTACCTGGAGCGGTTTCGATTTCAAGTATAGCTTTTGGCTGCTGAATGGATAAAACAGCAGGCGGCTGCGAGATTTCCTGCATGGGCCTTTCAATGTTTAGGCCCAGCCGGATAAAGTTGGATTCCAGTCTTATTTGCGGGACATTCATTAGCGTCACCTCTTTAAAGTTTGTTTCTTTTTAATAACTTAGTTAAATTTGCTGAGTTGATTGGAGCGGAGGGTACTTGACTCCTGCGGGAGGAGAGGGAGCGGGAGACCCCACAGACGCAGGGCGTCGAGGAGGCTCCCGTTCCTCCCCGCGGAAAGCAAGTGCCTGCAGCGGAAATCAACGGGCAAAATTCCTAAGCTAAAACAACAATCTATGAGAAAACAGCCTTTATGAAAAAAAGCTATCACAAATGGATAGCTTTCATTTATTATCTTAAAAAGTCAGTCAGAGTGGGCTGTATAATCTTGGCACCGACACTTAGTGCGGCACGATGGACGCTTTCCTGCGTTGTAAGCTCAATGATCGCTTTTTCCATATCGATATCCTCATTATCAGAAAGAATTCTGGTCGAGAATACTTCCTGCTGGGAAAGGCGGTCCTCCATGAGGTCGACACGGTTTTGCTTGGCACCAATGAGAGCACGCGCTGACAAGAAGTTATCGATATTCTTATCAACGTTTTCAAGCATGTCCCCAATAGACGGATCATTCGTTTCCAGAGCTATGATTAATTTTTGAATATCTCCATCAGCAGACAGCATATCCCCAAATAACTCAGATCCCTCTGTATTCACCTGAATCTTAATTCCTGAGAAGACCTCTAGCTCAATACTTCCACTTGCATAAGTACCAGCCTCCGAAGGTCTTACATTTGTCTTGTTCCCATTAAAAATATATTTTCCGCCAACCTGAGTATCGCCGATGTTTTGCAGGTGCTCTTTCAACTGCTTGACTTCTTCAGCAATAGCCTTTCGCTGGTCCCCTTCAAGCGTACCGTTGCTGGCCTGGACAGTTAGCTCACGAATCCTTTGCAGTGCCAGCACGCCTTTATCCAAAGCGTCATCCGTGCTGTCGACCCAGTTCCTCACTTCTCCGATGTTGCGGGTATACTGCTGAATCCGATTTAAATCCGTACGATAGTTCATCCCCATCATGGCAGCAACCGGGTCATCAGATGGCTTCGTAAATTTCTTTTGTGTGGAAATCTGGTCCTGCAGCTTGTCCAGCCGGCTATAGCTGTTGCTCAGGTTTCGCAGCATGTTATTGGAAAGCATTGATTGCGTTACGCGCATATTAATTCACCGCCTATCTGCCTACAACGCCCATGCCGTTGATGATTTTATCGAGCATTTCATCGACCACCGTAATATTGCGGGCCGAAGCATTGTAGGCATGTTGGAATCTAATCATATTGGTCATTTCTTCATCTAATGAAACCGCGCTGACGGATTGCCTGTTCTGTTCAACCGAGTCTGCGAGAATCGAAGAGTTTTTCAAATCCTTTTTGGCGCTTTGGGAATCTACGCCCATCCGGCCTATGATTCCTGAATAATAGGAATCAAGGCTGCCGCTTAATTGGGCCTTTTCATCTGGAGACAGAGAGGTATATTCATTAAAACTCTTCTTTCGCAAATCCGCCAATTCCTGTGCATTGGCGTTATCTCCTGAAGCACCGCTTGCTTTGCCTGCAGCGATTTTAGTAGAGTCATCCAATATCGCCTGATTAACCTTAATGGATTGAGCCGCATTTACAGACGTGAATTGGAAAAAGTCCAATCCTGATGGATCAGCTGCTCCAAGGGCGAATCCATTTTTATGAATCTCATTAAACTCCCTGGCAAATGCCTCAGCCATCTTATTCAGCTTATCCAGCATTTCCGGATAGATTCCTTTCGAGCCGCCTTCTGTCTCGTACCCATAGCTTTTTATCAGACCGGCCAGCCCTCCTGAGAGATTGCTAAAATCAGAGATATTACTCTCTCCAATTTTCAATCCCGCTACCAATCCGCTGTCAGGGTTCTTTTCAAGTTCCACTTTACTGATACCCACGACACCTGACTCTTTGGTTGCAGATACCAGGTTTATAGGGGGATCGAACGACTTCCCATCCTGCTGCACGATTTCAATATTATATAATCCATCAGCAATCTTCTTTGCGTTGCCATAATTATCAGGGGTCACTTTGGACACCTTTACATTTACCAGACTTGAAAGACTATCAACAAGCATATCGCGTTCATCATACAGGTCATTCGGAAGATAGCCATGCGGCTCTACCGCAGCAATCTGTTTGTTAAGATGATCAATTTGCGCCACAATCGAATTTATTTCTTCTACTTTCACTTCAGCCTGGCTGCCGATATCATCCTGCACTCTTGTTAATGAGTTATAGTAATAATTAAGCGTGTCGGCGACCATTTGTCCGGATGCAGCCACTACATCACGGGCACCGGTGTTTTCAGTATGGCTGGATAGATCCTGAAGTGCGTTCCAAAATTTCTCGAGCGTGCTATGCAGTCCGCTTTCGGATGGTTCATTCATAATCTCTTCCATCTTGGTAAGGGATTCGCTCATGGAACCGTAATAGCCCATTTTGGTGTTCTCTGTCCTAAATTGAACATCCAGGAAGGATTCCCTTATGCGCTGGACGCTTCCGGCTTCAACACCCGTTCCCATTTGGCCTGGCAGCTGCGGGCGGTTCATGCCGACAGATGGGTAAGGAGTTGTCTGTGTAAAATTAATCCGCTGCCGGGAATAGCCGGGCGTGTTTGCGTTTGAAATGTTATGGCCTGTTGTATGTAAAGCACTTTGCTGGGTAAACATGCCGCGGCGGGCCGTTTCAAGTCCCATAAAGGTTGAACGCATGTTTGTTCCTCCGTTCTGCTACACTTTCGAGTTAAAGATGCCTGGGGTGTTCTTTTCGGATGATTTCTTTTTTGCCGGCGGGCCGTAGTTCATGTTTTCCGGCTGCGGCCTTAAGAGATTCATAGAGACATTGACAAACTGCAGGGAATGATGGACAAGCTGCTGGTTCAGGTAATTCTGTTCCTTTAATTCGTATACCAGCTCAGTCAGCTCTTTTGCTATCGTCTCCAGCTTGATCTGTTCATCCTGTGAAAGGAAAGCCATGCAATCTGAAACTGTTGGGTTCTCCATCCCGGCAGCAATCATCTTTGCCGCTTTCTGACGTTCCTTTTCCATCCGGTCAATCGCAGCTATATGCGTTTGCTCATCCTTCAGCATCTGGTTCAGGGCGTCCATGTCGCCGTTCTTAATGATGTCTGTCTTTTTGACGGCAAGCTCATAAAGGCTTTTATGCAGCTTGAGCAGTTTTTCCATGGTTGTGATTAGCGTTTCGGCGGACATGCCTGTTCCCTCCCCTTTATTTTTTCGAATAGAAGCTGGCTATGCTTTTTGCTAATTCTTTTGGATTTATTTTATACGTGCCGTTCTCTACCTGAATTTTAAGCTCTTCTACCTTTGCTTTGCGGTTTTCACTCAGCTGTGATACCTGCTGCATTTCCTTGGCAGTGGAGCTGATTTCGATTTTATCTGAAGCAGTCTTCGCTGGTTTGCTCGTGCTTTCAAGCTTATTCATTTGTCGTTTGTACGGATTCACACCTGAAGGTCCAAAGTTATTAATTTTCATAGGTATCCCTCACTTTCATTCCGGTCGATTTCAATCTAATTCTATTATCGGCTATAGATGCGGTTTCTTTAAATATTAATTTATGTTTGGTAAAAAATACATCTAAAAGCCTATAGAAAAGGCTATGTGCACCTGACACATAGCCTAATACCGCCCCTTTAGTTTTTCATCTACCACAAAATAAGTCGCGTTTTTCTCTTTCTTTAACATTTCTTTTCTCCGTTGTTCCTCAGCGGTAAATTGCTGAAGATCCTTCCTCAGTTCCTCAGCACAGCTCCCGCAAATCTTTCCTTCGCGAATGCTTGTCCCGCATTTTTCGCACGGATAGCCGAGATTTGGAAAGTGAGCAAGCTTTAATCGCCCGCTTTTAATAAATTTCAAAATAAGCTCTTCTTCAACTCCGGTCGCTTCCACAACCTCCAGCAGCTTCGCTGTCCGATTCTCCCGCTTGCGGATAAATTGATAAACCGTTTCGTATATCTTTTCTTCCTCTTTCCAGCAATCCTGGCAGATTTCGCGGAATTGATTTTTTACAAAAAGGCCGTCGCATTTTGGACAGTTTGATAACTCAGCCATGATGATTCTCCCTTTCCTGTTATCTTCTGACAACATTATAGCTCGAAGAAAAGGAGAATTATAGAAAAATTAATCAAAATACATGTGGCTGCTGCTAATTTGGATGAAACGGCATTCCGGGACCATGGAGTGTTTTTTCAGCTGGATTTGCAGTTTATTCAGCATGGTAACCAGTTCTGACCTTTGATTTTCATCCAATATAAATTGGAAGCCATAGTTATTGAGGGTATCGGATATCTCCTCTTTCCAGACGATGAACCCTGTAAAGGACACGGTTTCTCCCAGTATTTCTGTTTCAATCTTTAAAATAATATCCTGTCTGACTGGCAATTTGATTGGGGATAAGAACTTAACCCCACCCGGGCCCATGTCTTCGATTAAGATCTCAGTCGTTCCCATTTCGACTTTCTTGTTATTGAGCTTCAGGATCGTCATATCGGCTCCAAGCGGATAGGGAAATTCTACACGGAAGAATTTCCTCAGCTTTTTAAAGACATTCTCCCTTTGGGCATCCTTAGGCTTTAGCATTCCAGCTGCTAGCTTTTGTTCGAAGATATTGTGCGGCAGAGGTTTGCTGAAAAGGAAGCCTTGAATTTGGTCACATTCCTTTTGCCTTAAGAATTGATATTGCTCAAAGGTTTCGACCCCTTCTGCAACAACCTCCATATTCAGCCCATGTGCCAGCTGAATAAGATTGGCAGTGATCACGGTATCTTCAGGGCTTTTATCCATGTTCTGAATAAAGGATTTATCAATTTTTAAGACATCAAACTTATACTGTTTCAGCTGGGTGATGGAGGAATAGCCCGTTCCGAAATCGTCCAGGGCAATTTTCACACCCATTTCGCCCAGCTCTGTTAAGGCTGATATTACATTCTCCGAGTAGTTAATCAGCGAAGACTCGGTTAATTCGAGCTCGATCAAGTTCGGTTCGATTCCATGTTGTGTAACGGCGCTTTTAAAAACAGACACCAGATCATTTTTTAAAAAGCGCTGCGGAGATATATTGACTGAGATCGGAACGACATGAAGACCTTTTTTCTTCCATTCCTGAATCTTTTCACAGACTTTCCATATCACATAATCGCCAATATCCAGAATCAGCCCTGATTCCTCCGCTACCGGGATGAATTCAGCCGGAGATACTCTCCCCCAATCCGGATGATTCCACCTAATCAAGGCTTCTGCACTTAAAATACGGCCCGTTTTTGTATCCACTCTTGGCTGGTATTCAAGATATAATTCATTATTTTTCAAGGCTTCCCGCATATCGCGTTCAAGGGTAAAAAGCTTGTAGGCTTGGATATCCATGGAGGAATTATATACCTGATAGCTGTTTTTCCCTCTTTGTTTGGCATGGTAGAGGGCAGCATCTGCGTTTCGGATGATCTCTTCCGCCGTTTTGCCGTTATTGGGGTAAATGCTTATGCCGATTGTGGAGTTTATATACAGTTCATAGCTGTCAATGATATAAGAATTTGAAGTCGACCGGGTGATTTCCTGAGCTAACCGTGTAGGCTCTTCAATGCTATGAAACCCCTCCATGATAATCGCGAATTCATCCCCGTTGATTCTTGCTGCCATCTGGCTGCCTTTAAGCGATTTTACTATTCTTTGAGAAACCTGCTTTAAGAGTTCATCCCCGACTGCATTGCCTAATGTGTCATTAATATGCTTTAACCGCTCCATTTCAAAAAACATAACAGCGAATTTTGCCTGAGTGCCGGTTTCCAGCAGACTGTTCAGCTTCTCGTCAAAGGATCTTCGATTCGGCAGCCCTGTTAAATAATCATGAAAAGCCATATGCCTCATCTTCTCTTCCAGCCTCTTGGATTCTGTAATATCGGCAACAAAGCCATCTGCCTGAATTAATTCCCCTTCTTCATTCAAAATCGGAATGGCATCAACATTCACCCATTTTTGCTCACCGGATTTATGGAGAATACGATATTGATAGCGGATGCTTTTCCCTTCCTTCAGCTTCTCCCGCTCTGAGGAGACCCCTGGCCTATCCTCGGGCAGAATGATCCTGTTCCATAACTCAAAATCAGTTATAAAATCCTCTGCCGTATAGCCAAAGATGCCTACTACTCCCCTTGAGAAGTGAAGGACCTTTCTATTTATTAAATCAGCAGAATAGATTCCTACATCAAGATTTTCATAGATTTGCGCTATTTTACGTTCGTTCTCATAAAGCTTCTCTTCAATCTGCCGTTTCTCGGTTATGTCCTGAACCGTTGCGACAATTTTAGGGAATTGATGCTCATCAAGGAAACTTGCTTTATGCTGAATATATCGCTCCTGCCCATCCTTCCTTAAAATGCGGCACTCGATTACCGCACTTCTTTTTTCATTCAAAAGCCTATTAAACTGTATTTTAAAAGCAGTCCGATCTTCCGGATGGATATAGCCTAAATAAGCATCAAATGTTGGGACGAATCCCTCTTGGGGATCAATGCCAAAAATCCGAAACAATTGCAGAGACCAAAATCCCCTATCCTTCTCCACGTCATACTCAAGACTCCCAATATTGGCGACCATCTGGGCACGATTAAGGCTATCCTTGATCTTTTCCAGCTCCCTTTGCTGTTGAATAAAGCTGGTTATATCCTTTGCAATCCCAAAAACACCCTTAATTTGGCCATTAACTTTAATGGGAACATTTGTGACTTGTACATCTACCAAATCATGATCCCTCTTAACCCCAACACTATGATAGGTTTGCGGGCTGCCTTGAAGGGCTTTTTGAAAATGCTCAACAGTCGTATCCAAATACTCTTCTGCAATAACATCCCGAAAGGAACCGGACAAATACTCGGGAGAACCTCCGAGCAGCTCCTCTAAAGAATCATTGTACTCTGAAAAATTCCCCTCTGGATCCAGTGTATAAATAGCATCGGGATGATAATCAAAAAGGGACTTGTACTTTTGATTCTGCAGCTCCAATGTCTCTTTCAAGTTCTCTTCTCTTGTAATATCCTTCGAAATGCCAATGGCACCAATGATCTGCTTATCTTTATAAACGGGGATGGATATATTATTCACTTTTAGTAAATGACCTTTTTTATGAAAAATTGAAAAGATCGTATTTTTCGCTCTCCCTTTTAAAACCTGCTGAAATGCACTCAAAACACCCGGGATCTCTTCCTCATTGATAAAAGAAGAAATATCGGCGCCTATAATCTCATCCTTCGTGAACCCGGTGATGCTATATGTACTTTTGTTTACTTCGATTATGTTTCCTTTAAGGTCAGTAATATAAGTCATATCGGGATTATGAATAAATAGGGTCCGAAAGATAGCGGGATCTTCAATATCCAGATTGACGATCTCATCCATTGGCTTCCTGCTAAATCGAGTAAATAATTTGTTCAATGCATAACGTCCTTTCCTTTTAAAAAGGCAAATGAGGAAAGTGTTCATTTTTCTATGCAACCCGGCTGCCATGGCAGGAACCTGCTTTAGGCCCGCAGCTTTGCGTCTTTTACTTTCGTAAAATTTGCCCTTAATTAGAATATGTTACCATATGACGTTAGCACTATGAACAGATTGTTAACAATTAATGTAAATGAAAGTTTTTCCATTTTTAACCTCGTGCGATTGTGACTGAGCTAACGGAAGCCGCTCCTGTTACTTTCAGCACTTTCGCGGCATGGTATAAGGTAGAGCCGGTTGTATAGATATCATCCATGAGGAGAATTTTTTTGTCTCGAATGTCTGTATTCGGAATGAGCTGGAAGACCTGCTGGAGATGGATTCGCTCTTTTCGTGATTTTTTGGATTGTTTTTCGGAGTGGGTGCGCTGAAGGACTTCTGTTGATGCAAATCCCGCCTCCTGGAATAGTGCAGCTGACTGATTGAATCCTCTTTCATAAAGCCGCTCAGGACTTAATGGGATAGGGACAAGCAGATCGAAGGCGAGCGTTTGCAGCTTTGCTTTTATAAAAGGAGAGAACGCTTTGGCAAGGATATAATCTCCTCGGAATTTATATTGGGCAATGACTTCTTTTAGGAAGTCATCGTATAGGAAAAGGGAGTGGTTGCTCTCAAGGCAATGGCCCCACTCCGGATCCTCATTCCATTTTAGACAGTCCCGGCAAAGGTTTCCGGTACGAAATTGCGGTTCTAATTGACTGAACGGACGGCTGCACTTTTCGCAGGTTTCCCCTTGGATAAAAGAGAGTTTTTCGGTGCAATTCATGCACAGGTGATCTTCTTTTGGCCTGGACCAAAGAGTCGACCAGCTTACTACTAGGGTGATTTCTTCGTGGCAAATGAGACAATTAATAATCAATCAGTCCTTTCTTTCTGGCTTCTATATTCATTTGGAGGATTTGTTTACGTGCTTGAACCATGTTTTCTGTTTTGCCGTAGTGGAAAAAGGTTATATCGCCAGCGGGAAATTGCGCGCTTCTCCCAGCCCTGCCGGCGATCTGGACAAGGGCACTTTCTGTAAAAATGCGGTCTTCTGCTCCTAGAACGGCTACATCAATATTGGGGAAGGTTACGCCTCTTTCCAGAATGGTTGTGGTTAAAAGCATCGGGATCTCTTTGTCGCGCATGGCTTGGACCTTGCTTTTTCGGTCTGGATCTTCCGCGTGAACCGCTTCAATTTTCGGGTGGAGTTTCTTGAGGATAGTTAGGACTGTTTCCATCTTATCGATTTTTGGGAGGAACAGCAGGCATTGCTTTTGGGTTTCGAGCCGCTTTTTGATCCATTGGGTGACTGGCGGCGGAAGCTTGTCCTTTTTGAGAGCTTTTTCCCAGTTGCCGCACCATTTGAAGGCTGGAGCTGGTAAAGGGTGACGGTGATATCTTGCGGGGATGGTGACAAAATCTCTCTTCCCGCTCCGGCATTCATTTTGCCATTTCCGGTTTGGAGTTGCTGTTAGGCTGATCATCGAGGAGAGGTCTTTGCGGGCTTGGCGGACAGCATATTGCAGGCTTTCGTCTGCCGTGTACGGAAAGGCGTCTACTTCATCCACGATGACGGTATCGAAGGCTTTATAGAAACGGAGAAGCTGGTGAGTGGTGGCGATGGTTAGCGGAGCCTGGAGATGGCGGTCTTCACTGCCACCGTAGAGGACGGCAACTTGGATACCGGGGAAGACTGCTTTTAGACGAGGTCCAAGCTCAAGGACCACATCAGTCCGCGGAGTGGCAATGCAGACTCTTTTTCCAGATGCGAGGGCCGTGCTGATTCCATCGAAAAGCACTTCTGTTTTCCCGGCTCCGCATACGGCCCATACGAGGAGTTCTTTATTAACTTGGATAGCCTGCTTTACTCGATCAGAGGCAGCCTGCTGCCCATCTGAAAGCTTGCCGTTCCAAACTAAAGAATCCTGAGCTATCACCTCGTCCTGCTCTGTCCCCCGCCAGCTAATCAAAGGTGCACAAGCACCCACCCTCCCCATCATGATGCACTTCCGGCAATAGGTACAACCCTTCTCACCGCAGCGCGCACAGGGAAAGCTGGCAAAAAGCGAGAGATCCTGATTGCCGCACCTCGCACAGGCAATCTTATTATTCTCTTTACTAATGCCTTTTCTGTAAAGAATGTGGCCGTTTTCATAGTGTTGCTGGATTTCTTCCAGGGGGAAAGGCAGATCATCCATTAGAAGCTGTTTTCCGTGAAGTAATTGCTGGAGTTCTTTGTTAAAAGGGAAAGTTTGATTAAGCGGTGGCTCTGGAGTGGTCTTAATCGAGGTAATTGGGAGGCTGTCTGGAGGGGGTTCGTTAACATGTGGAGATAGCTTAATGCTTCTTAAAGTAAATCTCAAAAAATCACCTCATTATTTTTTAGGTAGGCTTTTTCGTAAAGTTTGTTGCTTTCGGGTAAGCTAACTTAGTTTGAGCTCTGAGTTGATTGTAGCGGAGGGCACTTGATCCTCGAAAATGCATTCGCATTTTCTTCGTGCGGTGTCTATTCAAGGAAGTTTATTCAATGTCCTGCGGGAAGTGAGGGAGTGGGAGACCCCACAGGCGAAGCCGAGGAGGCTCCCATTCCTCCCCGCGGAAAGCAAGTGACCGCAGCGGAAATCAACGGGCAGAATTTATAAGTGAAAACAATAATCTTTGAAGAAAGAGACTTTTGATAAAAAGAATAACTATCTTCTACTCTTCAATTTTGCCATTCTACAACCCAGTTGTTCAAGTCCATTCGCGTATTTCACAATATAGACAAAAAGAAAGCACCATCCTCTTTAAAAGATGGCGCCTTCTTTTACTTCTTTACCCAGCCAAATCCCATCGCACCTTCGCCCAAATGAGTTCCGATAACCGGTCCAAAGTAGCTGATCATAAATTCCACATTCGGATACTGAGCCGCAAGCTCAGCTTTCCATTCGCGCGCTTCCTCTTCCCGATTCGCATGAATAATGACCGCTCGATAAGGCTCGCCGCTTTTCACGTCTTCCCAGAACAAATCGACCATACGCTTCATGGCTTTTTTCCGGGTGCGGATTTTTTCAAAAGGCACGATCTTCTTGTCCTCAAAGTGAAGCAGCGGCTTTACCTGCAGCAGGCTTCCAATCAATGCCTGTGCACTTGAAAGGCGTCCGCCGCGCTGAAGATGAGATAGATCATCGACCATAAAGTAGGCGCGGATTGATTTCTTCATTTCTTCAAGACGCTCGACAATCTCCTGAGGGCTTTTCCCGGCCGCAGCCAGTTCAGCAGCTTCTAAAACATAGAACCCCTGCACCATACAGCTAATCTCAGAATCAAACGGGAACACCTGAATTCCTTCCACCATGCTGCCAGCCGTCACGGACCCCTGGAAAGTGCCGCTGATGCCGCTCGATAGATGAATCGAAACAACTGCGTCATAGTCCTTCGAAAGCTCTTCAAATAGCTCAACAAACTGGCCAACAGAAGGCTGCGAAGTCGTCGGCAGCTCCTTATGCTTCACTTCTTCATAAAAATCCGCTGCAGTGATCTCCACTTCCTCCTGATAGGTTTCATTGCCGAAAATCACACTAAGCGGAATCATATGTATATGTAACTTTTCTCTTAAATCCTTGGGGATGTATGCTGTACTATCTGTTACAACAGCCGTTTTCATAAATAGAGTTACCATCCTTATCTTTTTTCTCTACTGTATGTTCTTGTTCCATTTTATATGATCGTGTGACAAATTGCATTAAGTTTAGGATCGAATAATGGGAGGACAATAAGGAAATTCGACAAAATTCGGGTGGTACCTGGTACCCTAAACCCTTTATTTATACCGGAGAGTGATGTAATATTTTTACATAAGTGTTATATACATATCATTACTAGATTTATAGGGAGGGGATGAAATGTGGTTTTGGGTTGGGGTTATTGCCTTGCCATTTGTAGTGTTTATGCTGATTGAGGAGTTTTTCCAGATGGCGATGAGAAGGTATATGAATGGGCCCTTTAAACTGGAACTTAAACTTAAGTCTTATTTTTCGAAGCAATCCTGATCAGCTCTTAATCTATTGTCTGCTCCAAAGCAGATTAAGAGATTGCAAGAAACGAAAAAACAAAAAGCACGCGAGCGGCCCATGCCCATTCGCGTGCTTTTTCCATTAATACTTTTCGACAAAATTCGGGTGGTACCTGGTACCCATAAAATACAAAAAAACGGAATGGCGGCAGCCATTCCGTTTTTTCCTTTATCGTACTTCCACCCAGCCATTTTTAATAGCTACAACAACAGCTTGGGTTCTGTCATTGACGTTCATTTTCTGAAGGATATTGCTGACGTGGTTCTTGACGGTTTTTTCACTTATGTAAAGTGCTTCGCCGATTCCACGATTGCTTTTTCCGTCTGCAAGGAGCTGAAGGACTTCGCATTCACGGCGCGTCAGTAAGTGGAGCGGACGGCGAATTTCAGGCTGTGAGTAGGATCCGCCTCCTCCTGCACTTACTGTTGCCAGGCGGCGATATTCGTTCACAAGATTATGTGTAACCTTTGGATGCAGATAGGATCCGCCTTCTGCTACAACCTTAACAGCCTCTACCAATGCATCGGCATCCATTTCCTTCAATAGATATCCGCTGGCACCAGTTTTAAGCGCATGTGTAACATAGTTCTCATCATCATGAATGGAAAGGATGATCACCTTGGATTCAGGATGTTTTTCAATAAGCTGGCGTGTAGCCTCAACACCATTTACATTCGGCATATTGATATCCATAATAATAACATCTGGATTATACTCCTCGACCAATGAAATAGCTTCTGTGCCATCATCTCCTTCTGCCACAACATCAAATGATCTTTCAAAATCTAAGATGCGTTTTACCCCTTCTCTGAATAATTGATGGTCATCAATAATAACGATCTTCGTATTCAATTACTTCGCCTCCCCGAGTTCTTCCAGTTGTTTATCTCTTTTTTATGGCTCTGTTAAATTGGTCTGTTGATTTCCGCTGCAGGCACTCCCTTTCCGCGGGAGTCTCGTGCCTTCCGCTCCAATCACCAGGGTGCTAAAAACAACAATATGCTTTAACAGATCCTTTTTTATAATGTTAAAGGTATTTGAATAATAACTATCGTGCCTTTTCCGGCTTTGGAATCGATTGAAAGCTGGCCTTCCAAAAGCTCTACTCTCTCCCTCATTCCGATTATCCCAAATGATTGCCTTTTTTTCTCCTGGATATTAAATCCTTTGCCATTATCTTTAATGACAGCGGCAACTCTATTTTGATTAATTTCAAGCTTTACAACAATTTCTTGTGCTTCCGCATGCTTAAGTGCATTCGTGACTGATTCCTGAATCAGTCTAAAAAGTGCTACCTCATACTGGGCAGGAAGTCTTTTTTCCAAGCCCAGGTTTGCAAATTTAATTTTTGTCGTACTGTGATACTCTTCGATGGTTTGCAGGTATTTTTTGAGGGTAGGCACTAAGCCCAGGTCATCGAGTGCCATTGGACGCAGATCATAGATGATTCTCCGCACCTCATAGAGAGCACTTCGAACCATTTTTTTAAGATCCTTAATCTCTGTAAGAGCCGCATCTCCGCCCCGCTCATTATATACCCGCTCAATTAAATCGGACCGCATCATGACATTTGCCATCATTTGTGCAGGGCCATCATGGATATCCCTTGATAGCCGTTTACGCTCTTCCTCTTGAGCTTCGATAATTTTCAGACCGAAATCCAGCTTGACCTTGGCATCTTCAATGACTTCCCCCATCTGCTTTAAGTCACCCATCAAGTAATTCATAACTACCGTGATTTGCGAAACAAGCGTTTCAGCCCGTTCGATCGTGTCGTTTAAACCCAGTAGCCTTCGTTCAATATCATCCCGGCGGTCCCGGAGCTGCTTTTCCATCTGCCTGTTCATGGATAGGTCCATTTGCAGCTGATGTGCTTTTTCATAAGCCTCCCGAACCTCGGCCTCTGTATAGTCCTTAAAATGCATACTTACTTCAGAGAGCCTCTTTCGGGCAAACTTAGTTTGCACCTCAAGCTTGTCCCCTTCATCAATGACCTTCAGAACCATATGCTTGACTTCTTTTAACTGATCAGTAAGCGTTTCATGGTCAGTCCGGCACTGCTCGCTAATTCGAAAAATTTCATCCTTGCTTGTTCCGACAGTATCTATCATTTTCTGCAAAATAAGATCGAGGGTTTTCGTGTCAAATTTCTTTATATTCATTTAAGTCCTCCAACATGTTGACAGCCTTTTTACTTTATAACCCCCATTTTAACGCGAATAAAAGAAGGATACTATCTCCTTGACAAGAAAACTATACCAAAACATCAAAAATTCGGTATAATGGCACAGTTTCATCTTTTCCACCTATGTCTTATATCCTATATAACAAGTAGTGAAACATGCCCATTATCCAAAATATTTATCACAAAAGAATCCTACTTTTAGAACTAGAAATTATATTGCAATAAAGAATTTTTCACTATCAGAATATTTTTCATTATAACATGCGAAAAAGTTACCAATATTAAAGTTTCATTACAATCAATTGAAATTTTAAACTGTCGATTTCTGAATAAACATGTCATAATTTAAGTAACGATACTAAGCATACAAAAGGAGTGGTAAAATGCTGCCACGCTACTATACAGTAAAAGGCTTTGGCGAACATGAAATTAACATTCAAAAATCAAGGTTTATTGCCTATATATCCCGGGCTGAATCCGAAGAAGAAGCACAGGAGTTCATTCAGACCATTAAGAAAAAGCATCGTGACGCTAACCATAATTGTTCTGCCTACCTAATTGGCGAAAATGACCAAATCCAGAAAGCGAATGATGATGGAGAACCAAGCGGCACGGCCGGTGTCCCTATCCTCGAGGTTCTGAAAAAAAAGCAATTAAAAGATACAGTAGCTGTCATAACCCGATACTTCGGCGGAATAAAATTAGGTGCAGGCGGCCTAATTCGCGCTTACGGCAAAGCCACTTCAGAAGGAATCCAAGCAACTGGCATTGTTGAAAGAAAACTGATGAAGATCATGCACACCAGGGTTGACTATACCTGGCTTGGCAAACTCGAAAATGAGCTTCGTTCCTCCGTTTATGCAATCAAGGAAATCCATTATCTTGATCTGGTTGAAGTAGAAACCTTCGTTGAAGAAGCACAGATTCAAACCTTCACTGATTGGATAATCGAACTGACAAATGGCCAGGCTAAAATATCTGAAGGTGACATGCTTTACCTTGAAAGCGACATATAAAAAAAGAAATTTACGAATTCTTAAAAAAAGGTTAAAATATTGAGTGTGTTAAATGTGAATTTTTTCCCATTTTTATTTTCTAAGGAGATCACATATGTCTAACTCCAGACAGCAGATGAAAGCTCAAAAAAAGAATAGAAGCCGCAGAAGAATTCTTTTGTGGGTAATGCTTCCTATCCTCATACTCTTGGTAAGCACGATATCCTACGGAGCATTCTTATATAATAAAGCTCAGTCCGTCATGGATGAGTCATACGTCCCTATCGAAAGGGAGTCCTCCAAGAGGGAAACGAAAGCAGATCCGCACATAGACAATATTTCAATCTTATTTGCCGGAATTGATGACAGCGAAAAAAGGAACTTCAGTGATGCCTCCCGGACAGATGCACTGATGCTGGCAACCTTTAATGATGAACAGAAATCCGTTAAGCTGCTTAGTATCCCGCGTGATTCTTATGTGTATATCCCTAATAAGGGCTATGAAGATAAAATAAATCATGCTTATGGAAAAGGCGGCATTGCTTCCACAATCGAAACAGTTGAGGAACTCTTTGACATACCGGTGGATTACTATGTGAATATGAACTTCAATGCTTTTATAGACATTGTCGATGCACTAGGAGGCATAGAAGTAGAAGTGCCTTATGCATTAAGCGAGCAGGATTCACACGATAGAGCAAATGCGATTAACCTTAATCCAGGAATACAGGAGCTGAATGGTGAAGAAGCACTAGCTTTAGCCCGGACACGAAAGCTTGATAATGACATCGAGCGCGGGAAAAGGCAGCAGGAAATTCTAAAAGCCATTATGAACAAAGCCGTATCCGTTAAGTCTGTTACCAGGTACTCAGATGTGATTGAAGCGGTTGGCGATAATATGAAAACAGATCTTTCCTTCAGTGAAATGAAGTCGTTTATTGATTACGCAACAGCAGGAACGGGCCTTAGCGTTGAAACATTAAACCTGGCCGGCCAGGATAGTTACATTAACGGAATTTATTATTATCAGCTGGACAGCTCCGGCATGGAAGAAATAAAAGTGACGCTAAAAGACCATCTTGAACTTGCCAATCAATCACTAACTGGTTCAAATACAGAAAGCAGCACACCATAATGCCGCTTATAAAACAATCGTCCTCTCTTCATAGAGTGGACGATTTTTCCTTTAATGGTTCAAACTAAACTCTTGGACCTGCTTTTTATATACATAATTCTGAATGCCTATAACCTTTAAAAACTCAATCATCTTCTGAAAAGAACGTTTTTTATACTCCTCTATTACTTCAAACTCTTTAATTAATGCGATTTTTTTACCGAGCGAGAAGTTTTTTTCTGCTCCTGAGTCTAAATCCTCTTGGTGATATCCTTCAGACCATGTACAAATGACGGCTTCACCTATTTTTTGCTTTTCCGTGTTAAAATAGAACGAAAAAATGATGGAACATTCCTTATCACAAAAAGACGGCAAAATTCTCATTTCAAGATCTTTATTCATTGGACACCTCTTTCAGTAGGATTTACCCATACTATAACAGGATTTTAAATCATCTGAATTTCTTCAAATGAGCTAAAAATCCCCTTTTTCTGCTTATTATTTAACATAACTGCATTGTCAGCTTATAAAATATAACTATAAGCATATTTTTTGGTTTATAATTTCCAAACATTCTAGTATATTCATTTATATAGATAAAAAAAGGCACCCTGTCACCAGGATGCCAAAATGGAGATTTAAGGTATTGTTCGTAAAACCGAAAAGCTAGTTCTTAAGTATTAATTTTAGTGCATGGAAGGAAGTTCTAAAGTTTGAACTCCGCCATTTCCATTGCTTGCAGCAGCTCCAACTCCTGCTCCAGCTGTCATAATTAAAGTTAATGCAGCAATGATGGCAATAATACGTTTCTTCATAGTATTTCCTCCTATAATAAGTAAACTATTGTTAAGATCATTTAATTTTATTAAAACATAATATTAAAAATCACTGAGAGGCGATGAGAGGCCATAAAGCCTAGTTTTTTATGGTTTTTCAGCCATTTTCTTTCATTATTCTATTTACTTATAACTTTAGGAATATATCAATTGGGGTGAGAACGTGGACTTTTCAGCTATTGGGGGAAAAATTAAGGAATTAAGAAAGCTTCTAGGACTATCTCAGAAAGATCTTGCTGCAGGCATATGTACCCAAGCACAAATAAGCAAAATTGAAAAGGGCGATGTTTATCCCTATGCTTCTACTCTTTATTTAATATCTCAGCGCTTGGGAGTTGATGTCAACTACTTTTTTGATATTGGAACAACCCCTCGCCTGGATTATGTTAAAGAAGTTAGCAGGCAGCTTATGATTGCAAGAAGAAAGCTTGATTATGAAGAAGTAAGGCAAATTGTAAAGACAGAAGAAAAAAATCCGCTTTTTTCTCAGAATAGGAGGAATCTTCAAATTCTGTTATGGCATAAAGGGATTTATGTCTATCATATGACCAATAATGTAAAAAAGGCCCTTTCTCATTTTGAAGAAGCCATTTATCTTACTCATGATAAAATATGGACTGAACGCGAGCTGGAAATAATCATAAGTAAAGGAATTATATATTTCGAGGAAGGTCAGCTTGAAACAGCGTTGGAGGTATATGAATTTGCACATGAACAGCTTCATTATTTACCCCACATTCAGGATGGCTCCATTAAAAGCAGACTATTCTATAATATCGCTAGAGTATTAACAAGACTTGGCCGGTTTAATCGTTCCATTAATTATTGTAAGGAAGCCATTGACTGGTGTATAGAGAAAGAAGACTTATTTCTTCTCGCTGAACTTCATTATCATATTGGCTATAATTATGAGCTGTTAAAAGAAATCGATCGTGCAAAGTCCTATATGGAAAAATCATTAATCATCTTTGAACTTCAAATGGATGACAAGTATACCTCGTTTATTAAAAGTAAAATAGCTAATTGGTAGAAAAACCTTGCCTTTTTTCGGCAGGTTTTTTCTATGATTTACCAAATAAAACATTGTTTTATCTTTTGGTTTTTAATCTATAATTTAAGTTAATTATACTTCAATTGAGATATTTGGAAATTAAAAGTATTATATTTAAATTTTTGGTTTTTATTTCAAGTTGAGTTAAAATAATATTTGTTGCTATTAAAATCATTTGGAGGATTTATATGTACTATCGATTTCGTCTGCTTAAAGGCATCTTTTTCCCTTCTTACTCCTCGCATCAATTAAAGCAGGCTGAAGCAATTCCAAGATTTTGGCCAAGGCTTTTCTTATTGGTTTTAACCAGCGGTTTCATCTACTTTCTAGGGTCATACTTTGGTCTTGGAAACGAGATTTTATCAAAAGAACTGACAAGCCTGCCAAGCAGTGAATTTGAGGCGAAAAAGCTTTTATTTATTTTAGGAGAGACAGGCTGGGGAATCATATTCTGTCTATTTTATTTATTTTTTCCTGCACTTTTTTTCTGGACCGTTACGGAAATAGACTATAAGAAATTAGTCACCATTCAAATGCTTGCATATACTGTTTTATTAATTGAGAAAATGTTAGTTAGCCTCTTGGCGTTAACCATCGGGCTTGATCAATTCTCTTCCCCATTCTCATTTGGGGTTTTAACACAATATCTGACTGACAAAAATTTTCTCATCATATTCTTCGGAACGATCTCACTCTTCCATTTTTGGATTATTTATTTGCAGTACATCTACTTAACAAGATTATCGGAAAAAAGAGGATGGGTATTATTTTTATTAATACTGGGACTGCATGCATTTCTGCTGATTGTATCCACCCTTCTTGATTATATTGAAATAGAAAGGCTGATTTAAGGTGGTGGCCACATGCATATGAAAAAACCTGCAAAAATAACCCTCTTCCTTTTATCTGCACTTTTTGTTGGAGGTAATTTATATCTTACTGAGAAAAAAGACAGTAAGATTGAAAAGATCGAGAGAATCGAAGAGTGGCAGCAAGTTCGTATTGGATCTATAAAAAATGTTCTAAACAAACCCGGAGTGGTTACTCCCTCTGAAGAAATGCCGATTTATTATGATGATCAAGCTGGTGCTTTTAATCAGTTTCTAGTAAAGCCCGGTGATGAAATTTCAAACGGAACTGACTTATTTGAGTATTCACCTCATTCGATTGAACAGGAAGTAAGCCGGCTGGAGGCTGAGAAAAGCGAGGCAGACAATAAAGCGGATAGTGTTGAATCACATATTAGAGACCTGGAAAGCTTATTGACCCAGGCAAAGAGTGATGCGGATGAAGATAATCCAAATCTTGAAGCCATCTATTCCCTTGAAAAAGAAATTTCCCAAAAGGAACTGGAACAGGAACTGCTGGAGAATGAATCTGAAAAACTTGAAGAGCTAATAGATGAGCTAAATGACAGACCAGATGTAGTAACAGTGAAAAGCGAGTTCGATGGTTATGTTAAAGAAATCAATCCAACGCTCAATAATCCTGTTATGACGATAAGCTCTATCACCCCTTCTGTTAAAGGAGCCTTAAATGAAGAGGAAATCCATGAGGTAACGGAAGGCATGAAGGTTTTGATATCAAGCCCTTACGATGAAAAAAAGCGGGATGGACAAATCCTTAACATTCTTCAAATGCCTGAAAAAGAACCGGATTTAGAGAATGAAACACTTTATCCATTCTTCATTCAGCTTAATGGAGATGAATCTGGTCTGCATTCAGGAAATCACGTTAATGTGGACATTATATTAAGAGAATCTGCAAATGCACTCCTGGTTCATAAAAACAGCGTTACAAAAGCGAAAAAGAATTCTTATTCGTATGTATTGACGCCATCCGGTACGGTTGAAAAGCGTAAAGTGAAGCCGGGTATTAAAGAAGGCAAAAAAGTGGAGATCACAGAAGGGTTAACCCCTGAAGAATTTGTAGTCAAAAACGCAAAGCAGGTTCAGCAGAAAACAGGATCCCTATTTACGACCACACTGGAGCCAAAAGAACTAGAAAAGAAAAAAGTAAAAGAAGCCTTTAAAAAGGATTGGAGATATATCCTGCGCGGCTTCCTTTCCAGATAACATTCTTGAACCATCCTATTCCATAGGGTGGTTTATTTTATGTGAAACTATCATTCTTCGACAATTTTTTCCAATATTTGATAGTTCGACAATTAATTCATAGTATGGTAGAAATATATAGGTAATGTAATATTTGGTACATATATTAAGGAGGCCCCAACTTTGTTACACAAAAGAAAGAAAGCTTTAATATTTTTAATGTCTTTGTCCCTTTTTACTTTCCCGCAAAAGTCTGCATTCGCTGAAACAAAAGCACAGTATCCTATTTCCTCTGGAGTTCAATATAAATATAGCCAGGAAGTAATTAATACATACCCGCAAGCTATTAATCTCCTAGAAATCAATACAGCAGATACTTATACTCAGCTGGATCTGTCATACCCTGATCCGCTTAACACTTTAGCCGCTACTTCAGCACAAGCTAAAAGAAACCATTATGAAGGGCATCGCGTGATCGGTGCAGTCAATGGATCATTCTTTGATATGAAGTCAAAACTGCCGATGTATTTAATCTCGTACAATAATAAGCTCGTTAATCTCGGCTTAACTCAATTTGAAAGTGAGCATTATGTAAATAAACCGGCTGCTTTTGGTGTGAACAGCAGCGGTAAAGCCCAAATTGAAGATTACAGCTTAAGTGTGAAGATGACCCATTCCGGGAGCACGAAAGAAATTACAAGCATTAATAAAATCCGTGAAGCCAATGAATTAATTCTATACACTCCTGAAAACATTACTCGTAATCCAGGAACAAACCAATGGGGCTATGAAGTCGTTTTTACAAATGCTTCTAAAAACCGCGATTTGGCATTCGGAGACCGCATAACAGGGACCGTTCAAGCAATTAGGCCTTTTGGTGATACAACTGTTCCAACGATCCCGGAAGATGGATTTATCTTATCTGCTCATGGTGATAAACAGGAAGCATTAAAGTCATTAAAACCAGGTGATACTGTTCAGATCGATCTTAGCATCGATTCGAAATGGCAAAACTCCAGATTCATGCTGGCCAGCGGACCAATGCTAGTTAATAATGGTGCGTATGGACTTAATATGGATTCGAATAACATCCGTGCCAGGGAGAGAGCTCCAAGAACGGCAATCGCTATTGATAAAACACAAACAAAGGTTTTCATGGTTACGGTAGATGGAAGACAATCAGGCTACAGTTCAGGTATGACGCTCCCTGAATTTGCAAACTATCTAATTAAAATAGGAGCCTATAAAGCCATTAATCTTGATGGAGGCGGCTCTACTGCAATGGCAATTCGGAAACAGGGGCAGGAGTATCCTTCACTGATTAATCGCCCTTCTGATGGCTGGGAAAGATCTGTTTCCTCCACCCTTCAGGTAATCAGCACAGCGCCTATTGGCAATCCAAAATATATCAATGCTTCTCTTTCGAAAAGCGGAGAGGTTATAGCAGGAACAAGCGTTTCTGTTGAATTAAAAACCGTTTTAGATCAATTTTATAATCCGCTTCCTAAGGATCTGACAAAATTGAAAGTAACAACGACACTTGGCGAAGTCCAGGGCAATACCGTTTCACTAACGAAGCCTGGACAAGCTGTCATCACTGCATCCTACGGAGAAGCAGTCAAAAAGTTCACTGTAAATGTAACAGAAGAGGAAACAGAATTTTCAGATGTCCCGGCTTCTTATAAATATTACAAAGAAATCACGGCATTAACCAGCCAGCAGATCATAACTGGTTATCCGGATGGGACCTTCAGACCTAATACAACTATTTCCAGAATGGAGGCTGCCCTTCTCTTAACAAGAGCCTTGAAGCTGGACACTGAAAATGTTCAGGACGTTGATTTCCGTGATGTTCCGAAAGATCATAAATTTTATAAGGAAATTGCAGCCGTTGCGAGCAAAGGAATTATGGTAGGTAAAAGCGAAAATTACTTCGATTTATCTTCCAATTTAACAAGAGCAGAAATGGCAGTCATTCTGCATAGAGCATTTAACCTAAGCGGAAGCGAAAAAGTTCCATTTACGGATGTTACGCCTGAAACCTTTGGATATTACTCCATTTCAACACTATTGGCAAATGATATTACAGAAGGTTTCCCTGATAACACGTATCGTCCGAAGGAATCCTTAAATCGATTCCAGTTTGCCCTATTCCTATATCGAATTCTGAATTAGGCAAAAGAAAAGGAGGCACAGACCATTCTGTGTCTCCTTTTCTATTAATCTATAATACCAAGATCCTTTAAACCCATTGGTATCGTATAATAAACAGACTGGTTGTACAGGAGATGATCCAGCTCCCCTGTATCGCTCAATACGATTTCATCTGTTGCCAGGTCATAAACCTCCATATAAAATTCTCCATCTATGAAGGTATTTCCATTTTCATCAACAAGTTCTCCAAAGGTGGTCATATAAACACCATACTCATCATCCTCAATCTTTCTTACCGAAAAGTTCTCTGAAGTGATAAACTGGCTATCATCCAAATAGCTATAATAAAGCGACACATTCACCACTTCCTGATCGAGACCAGGATTTTCGATCCGATTAAAAAATTCTGCCTCTGAGATCTCGAGAGAGTAGCTTCCATTATTATAAGATTGGAAATATTGGTCTACCATCATTTCCATTGTTTCAATTTCCACTATTTTTTCATCATTATCCCAGCTAACCTTTGCGCCGATGGACTCTGACACAAACCGAAGAGGCACCAGGGTACGGCTGTTCATAATTTGTGCCGGCACCTCAATTTTCACCGTCTTGCCATTGACTGTCGTGTAAACACTTCCTATCTTCAATTTGATTACTTTATCAGCTCTGACAGCTGTAACTGTCTTCGATTTTGAATCATAGGAAACATCTGCACCTAATTCCTCAAAAATCTTCCGAAATGGAACAAGAGTCCTTCCGCTTTTAATCACAGGTGCCTGGTCAAACGCAAGAGGCTCTCCATCAAGCAGCACTATAATGTTTGTAGAAGCAGCTGAAGCAGTTTGCATACCACTAAACCAAACGAAAGACAGCAGCAGAAGTACAATACTAACCCTAACTTTTCTCATCTCAATCTCCTTGGAAAGTATATTTTTGAGACAATTATATAAAATTGGCCGAAAAATAAATAGCTAAACTTTCCATTTAAGATAAGGGAATTTTTTACTGAAATAGATTTTATATATCAATGTTTCTATTCACGAATTTATTCAAAAAACACATTTATTAGAAAACAGCCTTTTTAAAACAAAAGGTTCTGTTATACTGGCCTGTTGATTTCCGCTCCAGGATGCTCGCTTTCCGCGGGGTGGGCGGTGAGCCTCCTCGGCGCGAGCGCCTGTGGGGTCTCACCTGTCCCACTCCTCCCGCAGGAGTCTCGCACCTTCCGCTCCAATCAACAGGGTGCTAACAACATCAATGAGCTTTCAAGAAGTTTAAATAAAAAGGCCGGATTATTTCAAATAATTCAGACGCACGCGGCTAATTGAGATTTTTGTTGGTTGATTGGAGCGTAAGTGTGTATTTCACACCTGATTATATAGAAGAGTTTATTTTAAACGGGAGAAATATAAAACAAGAAAACGCGGAATGGGTTCTGGCTTTTCATGGTTCGGAATTTATAGAAGGAACGTATTTTCATGTTTTATTCACTGATAAAACTGAAGTAAAACAAATGTTCGCAACTGAAAAAATTGAAGTGATTAATCCTTTAGGTAGGCGATGGCTTATATACCCCGCATAAGGAGCTGTTATCATTAATTTATACAGATGATGAATGGAAAATACATGGTTTAAAATGGGAACACAAATAAGTGTTGAGGATTTATTAAAAATCCTTTTTATGTATGTTTCATTACAAAGCTAGACACACTAAAAAACGCATTGAAAAGCCGCAATCAAAAGATTGCGGCAAGAAGGTATTATCGGTTTTTTACGTTTGCTCCACTTTTTACATTTGCTCCACTGAGCATTTTCAGCAGTGGCTTGTAGTCATGTCCTACAAGTCCAATTTTTTCTGCAAAAATTTCAATTGCAATTAAGATCACACCCACGACGAGCAAGGCTCCCCATACCGTTGACTGCGAGAAGATCACTGCTGCTAGTCCAAATAGTCCCGCAATGCTATAGATGATCAGGACCGTTTGGCGATGAGAATAACCTAAACGCAGCAAGCAGTGATGCAGATGGGACTTATCCGGTGCGGATAGAGGCTGCTTGTTCACGAACCTTCTGATAATCGCAAAGAATGTATCAGAAATGGGAACACCCAGGATAATAACCGGGATAACAAGTGACAAGAAGGTTATGTTTTTAAAACCTAACAGCGCGAGCACTGAAATCATATAGCCTAAAAACAGAGCACCTGTATCACCCATAAATATTTTCGCTGGATGGAAATTGTAAACAAGAAACCCTAGCGTACTTCCCAGCAGGAGAAGGCCAATTGTCAGAACGAAAACATTCCCTTGCAGCATGGCCATTCCGGAGATCGTAATTAATGCAATAGATGATACACCTGCAGCCAGGCCATCAAGACCGTCAATCAGGTTGATGGCATTCGTAATTCCTACAATCCAAAGGATCGTAAGCGGGATGCTAAAGTAACCAAACTCCAGTGTACCGCCAAATGGCATTTTGATGAACTCCATCTGCACGCCGCTTAGCACGACTACAAGAGCTGCAGCCAGCTGGCCAAACAGTTTGATTTTGGCAGATAGTTCAAGCATATCGTCTAGAACACCTGTAATAATTATAATCAAACTGCCAATAATAATGGGAATGAAATTCTCGTCGCCGGGTCTCATGATGAAAACCCCGATAATAAAACTTATATATATCGCTAAACCGCCTAAACGCGGCATGATTTTTTGGTGAACTTTCCTTTGGTTCGGCTTATCAGTCGCCCCAATGGCAATGGCAAATTTCTTCACTAATGGCGTTAAAAGTACCGAAGCAATAAAACAAAGAGCTAAGGTTACATAAACCATGAAATACCTCCTCAAATGTAGCATAACCATTCCGTATTATTTTAAAATGTTAATTTCAGCAACCTCTAGTGTATTACTGGGCTTCCAGCATAACCGATATGATTATATCACCTTACTAAAAATAAGAAAATGTATTTTGTACAAATTAATATTTTTGAAAAGAAATAGACATATATCCTCCCTTTTTATTTATCCATATTTGTTAGACGGAAAACCTGCTGAAAAAGTTGCATAATTTTGCTAGTTTTTTAACTATATAGTAATTCCTTGTCGGATTTGGTAAGATATTTAAATGATAGATAAATATAGATAATAAGATATACATTAAGGGAGCATCCGCTATGTTAACTTACCTCAAGAAGGCTTTCGGCGATATGAATGAGCGCCGGTTAAAGAGCTACTTTAAAACAGTTGAAAAAATCAATCAAATAGAAGATCAGTTCAGCAGCTTATCGGATGAACAGTTAAAGGAAAAAACTTCAGAATATAAGGAAAAGCTGCAGAATGGAAGCCAGATAGAGGATATTAAAATTGAGGCATTCGCCACCGTCAGAGAAGCAGCCAAACGTGTTTTGGGCATGCGCCATTTTGACGTCCAGCTTGCCGGAGGCCTTGTCCTGGCAGATGGAAATATTGCTGAAATGGCAACTGGAGAAGGAAAAACGCTTGTCGCTTCCCTTCCAAGCTATCTAAAAGCTCTCGAAGGTAAAGGCGTCCATGTCATAACCGTCAATGACTACCTTGCAAAGCGGGACAGAGAAATTATTGGGCAAGTCCATGAATTCCTCGGCCTGTCTGTCGGATTAAACCTTCCATTAATGAACCCTTTAGAAAAGAAGAACGCTTATAAAGCAGATATTACATATGGCGTAGGTACAGAGTTTGGTTTTGACTACCTCCGGGACAATATGGTCGGCAGCCCGGAAGAAAGAGTTCAGCGGCCATATCACTTTGCAATTATTGATGAAGTGGATAGTGTTTTAATCGACGAGGCAAAGACCCCTCTGATTATCGCCGGAAAAATGAAATCCGGACCAGAACTTCGTTATATCGCTGCAAAACTGGCCATCCGCTTCGAACAGGATATCGACTACATATTAGATGAAGAAACAAAAGCAACGAGTTTAACTGACGAAGGAATTGAAAAAGTCGAAATGGCTTTCGGCGTGGATAATTTATATGACTTGGAGCATCAGACTCTTTATCACTACGTCATTCAAGCTGTCAGAGCTTATGTCCTGTTCAAGAAAGACGTCGACTATATCATAAAGGACGGCAAAATTATGCTGGTCGACATGTTCACCGGCCGCATCATGGAGGGCAGAACATTAAGCGACGGCCTGCACCAGGCAATCGAAGCCAAAGAAGGTTTGCAAATAACTGAAGAAAACAAAACACAGGCGTCGATTACAATCCAGAACTACTTTAGAATGTACCCTTTCCTATCCGGCATGACCGGCACTGCTAAAACATCCGAAAAGGAATTTGAGCAGGTCTATGGCATGCAAGTAGTCCAAGTGCCAACGAACCGTCCTAAAATAAGAATGGACTCTCTTGACCGGGTTTATAAAACCATTGAAGAGAAATATGATGCAGTAACAAAAGAGGTACAGGAACGGCACAGCAAGGACCAGCCTGTTTTAATCGGAACTACCTCCATCCTTCAATCAGAAGAAGTCGCTAAATACCTGAAACAGGCCGGATTAAAATTTGAATTGCTTAATGCCAAAAGCGTTGAACAGGAAGTACGATTAATTTCCATCGCCGGTCAAAAAGGGCAAATTACGATTGCCACCAATATGGCTGGGCGCGGAACGGATATTCTTCTAGGGGAAGGTGTCCATGCTTTAGGAGGCTTGCACGTAATTGGAACAGAACGCCATGAAAGCCGGAGAATTGATGACCAGCTTAAAGGACGTTCAGGCCGCCAGGGTGATCCTGGATCAACACAATTTTTCATCTCGCTTGAAGATGATATGTTTAGAAGATTTGCCAAAGAAGAGCTGGAAAAGTTAAATAAAAGCCTTTCAGTCTCAGAAGATGGCTTGGTTAAGAATAAAAATATCCACGAGTTTGTTGACCGTGTTCAGAGGATTGTGGAAGGCGCCAATTATAGCATGAGGGAGTATAACCTGAAGCTTGATGATGTCATCAACGAGCAAAGAAATATCATTTATACATTGCGCAATAGAATCATCGAAAATAGAGACCTGGATAAGCTGTTAATTTCCACAGTTGAAAGTGCCGTTCAAGCAGAGATTAAGCTAGCTTGCCAGGAAGGCGTTTTACCTGAAGACTGGGCGATTGACCAATTAGCACAAAGTATGGATGAGATCCTGGTAAATCAGGAATACCGTTTCCCTGACCCGATCTTGGATATTGAAGAGGTCCAACAGCCATTAAAACAGGCAGTCGACAGCTATACAGCGTATATACTTGAACAATCTCAAATAAATGAACCGGAGTTTACAGCAGCCATCAAGCATATTATGACATCAATCCTTGATTACAATTGGATTCAGCATATAGAAGCAATGACACGTTTAAAAGAAGGAATCGGCTTGCGCTCTTATCAGCAGGAAGATCCTATGAGACTTTACCAGAATGATGGACTTGAGCTCTTTACCCTCACTTATGAGAAAATCGAGAAGGAAATGGCAAGAGGCGCTGCAAACTTTTTAAGAAATCGGCATTAAGGGAGTTTTATTTCATGCTTTCAATTTTTCGGAAAAAAAATAAAGAGATCAAAAAGAGCGGGAAAGATAATACGATTGAAGCGAAAGAATTAATGGATGTAAAGGAGTCTGCAGATGTTAAAGAAGTGAAAACAGCACTTTTTATACATCCAGGCTGGACCCTGCCTGCTGAGCAGCAGTATGTATTCCGCTTCCTGCATAATGAGCTGATGCCATTGCAGCCCAATCAGATTTCAATAGCTGGAGTGGATTTGGCCAATACACCAAACGGCATTGAAGTGACGGCATTTGTACGGAACAGCTTACAGAAAAAGGTGTCATTTGGCGAAACAACCCTGCTCCTTTTAGATGAGGAACAAAGCCTTATCGCAAGACAGTCCTTTGACTTAAGCGAGCTGGGCGAAATCCCTGCAGAAAGCAGCATGCCATGGGTGTTCCGCTTCCCTGCAAACACAATAAAGCAGGAAATCATTAAGGATAGCAACTGGACATTGGCTTTTGAGCTTGCAAAGCCTCATACTCTTGATCTTCACGAAAGCTGGGAGAAAGCTCTTTCAGCAGAAGAAAAAGAAGGGTTAAGAAAATTGGTCGCTTCTGCGGGCAAGCCTAAGGATGGAGAAGTCAATTTCATGGGGATTAAGATTAACCATAACCCTGGTGAAAATCTTTCTGTTACACTAATGATCCGAAACGGTACCAAACAGGATATTCATCTCCATCAAATACCTCTTGCTGCCAAAGATTCCTCCAACGAGGTTTTTGCTCAAGGAGTATTTAAATTAGAAGACTTTACCGTAAAAGCAAATACTTCTAAACCTTGGACCTTTATCTTCCCTTCTTCTTTTATTAAAAAGAATGATATAGATTTAACAGCCTGGTCAATTGAAGTGATAAATAATTAACCACTCGGCAGCAGATGAATATCTGCTGTCTTTCTTTATTACAGCCCTATTTTTAAATTGCAAATTATTTAAAATATTCAGCTTACCTGTCTAATTTTGTATTATAATAGAAATGATTGACTATTAATCTTTTAGGAGGAGAAAAATGGCTACGTTAAAAAGAAGTTTTCTAGTATTGTTTTCTGCAGTCTTAATCCTTGCTTCCCTGGCAGGACTCCAACCAGCTGCTGCAGCCGAAACAGGCACCAAAACAATCACGATTCTACATACAAATGACTCTCACGCTAAAGTAAAGCCAACTGATGGAGGATTGGGCTTTGCCAAGCTGGCTACCCTAATCAAAGAACTTGAGCAGGAAAACGCTAATACGCTTCTGCTCGACGCAGGTGATACACTTCATGGAACTCCCTTTGCAACAGTTGAAAAAGGTGAAAGTATTACACAAATTTTAAATAAATTAGGCTATGATGCAATGGCGGCAGGAAACCACGATTTCAACTATGGTTATCAGCAATTATTGGCATTGCAAAAACTGATGGACTTCCCTGTTCTAAGTGCCAACGTCCGAAATAAGACGGATGATTCCCTTCTATTACAGCCATATAAGGTTGAAGAAGTAGATGGCATCAAGATTGGTATCTTCGGACTTTCCACTCCAGAAACGCATTACAAGACCAATCCGAAAAATGTTGAAGGGTTAGAATTCACGGATCCTGTTGAAGAAGCCAAGGCTATGGTTAAAGTGCTGAAGGAAACAGAAAAAGTGGATATGGTTGTAGCATTAACCCACCTCGGAATTGACGAATCCAGCACTGACACATCCATCCGTGTAGCAGAAGGTGCACCAGGCATTGACTTGATCGTCGATGGCCACAGCCATTCTACCCTTGTTGAAGGACAAGCTGCTGGTGAAAGCACCCTTATAGTTAGTGCCGGTGAGCATACGAAAAATCTGGGTGTTGTTAAATTAACCTTTGATGGAAACAAGCTTGTCGGCAAAGAAGCACGTTTGATTACGAAAGAAGATGCTGCTGAAACACTGGAAGATGCAGATGTAAAAGCATTAATTGACGAAGTAAGCGAAGCCCAGGACGTAATTTTGTCTGAAAAAATCGGTACCACTAAAACACTTTTAGATGGTGTACGCGAACATGTTCGTGCAGGCGAAACAAATTTGGGTAACCTTTTGACCGATGCCATGCACAAAGCTTCAAATGCAGACGCTGCCATTACAAATGGCGGAGGAATACGTGCGTCTATTGAAGCAGGCGATATTACAAAAAAGAATGTAATTGATGTTCTGCCATTCGGTAATTTCCTTGTGACAAAGAAATTCACGGGTGCAGAAATTAAGGCTGCACTTGAACATGGTACCAGCGACTATCCTAATGTTAAGGGTGCATTTCCCCATGTTTCAGGTATGAGCTTTGAAATTGATCTAAATGCTGAAAAGGGCCAAAGAGTTAAGGATCTAATGATCGCCGGAAAGCCAGTTGACCTTACAAAGGATTATGTTGTAGCAACAAACGACTTTATGGCTGTCGGCGGCGATGATTACACAATGTTTGAAAAAGGGCCGCTTGTGAATGAATATGGTGCCTTGGATGAGGTCTTAATCGACTATATTAAAGCAAATAGCCCAATCGATGCTAATAAGGAAGGCCGCATCGTCACTTATCTTCCATTTAAAGATGTACCGGCCTATTCATGGTCCCGCCAATATATTGCAGACCTTTACGATCAGAATCTAGTAAAAGGCACATCTGAAACGACATTTGCTCCAAAAGCTGAATTAACACGCTCTCAATTTGCTTCTCTATTAGTGAGGGCTCTAGATTTAAAAGCATCCACAGACGCTCCATTTACAGATATCGCTCATCTTCCTGATGAAACAAAACAGGAAATTTCGGCTGCCCATGAATTTGGATTAGTCAAAGGTGTAACGGAAACAACATTTAACCCTAAGCATCCTATTACACGTGCAGATATGACGATTATGCTTGAGCGTGCTTATGAGCTGCAAACTGAAACAGCTTATGAACCAAAGGCAAAAGCACCATTTACTGATATCACGAAGCTGACTGTGGAAGCTCAGGAAGCAATTGCTGCTGCATATGAGCTTGGATATGTTGAAGGCTATGGCAAAGGTCTCTTCCTGCCGAAAGGCCATGCGACACGCCAGGAAGCGGCAAAAGTAATATCTGTGTTTTTAGATTCCATTGAAGAGTAAATAAGAGTAGCATCCAATCCTGGACGTTGGGATTGGATGTTTTTTTATTTGCTTGACATACAACTGCTCGAAATTTCCCGAGAAATGAAGTCAAATATTGTAGAAATTTTTGTTGTTTCATTTACAAAAAATGGCGGTATACAAATAGTAATTAGTAGAATTACAAGTTTTGTAAATAGATAAATAATAATAGAAGGAGTTGTTATTCATGAAAATTAAAGCTGGAAGCTGGAGAATGCTTACCAAAAAAGATAAATTATTTATTTTAGAGCTTGTTAGTTACCGCTCTAAAAACAAACGTACTTCTTAACCGTCCTCATTTCTATCAACCCCACCCCTCTTTCACCGAAGACTCATATTCCGAAATATAACAGGCATGATTGCCTGTTTTTTATTTGCAGAATTACATTTTTTCACAATCCCCCATCTATTCAATTCTCTTTAAATTTGATAATCTATTAGTTAGGTTTATTAATCCATCGGAGGTAAAGAAATGAGAGCCGAAAAAAAAGGCAAGAAAAAAAGAGTATGGCTTAGAGTTATAGGGATGATTCTACTCCTGGCTGTGGCAGCAGCTGGAGTTTACGGTTACACCGTTTATAAATCTCTAACGGATGCAGTAGAAACGATGCACCAGCCGATTAAACGAGAGAAGTCCGAAAAGAGACCGGAACAGATTACTTTAGAAAAAAGAGATCCCTTTTCTGTCCTTATGCTCGGTGTGGACGAGCGGGAAGGTGACAAAGGACGTTCAGACACAATGATTGTTTTAACGGTTAACCCTGAAAAGAATTCGGTTAAAATGCTAAGTATACCTAGAGATACACGAACACAAATAGTTGGAAAAGGCATCGATGATAAAATTAACCACGCCTATGCTTTTGGCGGAGTAGAGATGTCTATGGCCACCGTCGAGAATTTCCTCGATATTCCAATTGATTATTATATGCAAATCAATATGGAAGGCTTCAAAGACATTGTAGACGCGGTCGGGGGTGTTACAGTAAATAATGACTTGGACTTCACTTCTGATGGTGTTCATTTTCCGAAGGAGCAGTTAACCTTAGATGGTGAAAAGGCATTAAAATACACAAGAATGAGATATGAGGATCCAAGAGGGGACTTCGGCAGGCAGCTAAGGCAGCGCCAAATTATCCAGGGAGTCATTAATAAAGGGGCAAGCTTCTCTTCATTGACTAGATTTGATGACATCTTTGAAGCCCTTGGAAAAAATATCAAAACGAATATGGCTTTTAACGAAATGGTTGATATTCAAAAGAATTACAAAGAAGCTGGAAAAAATATTGAGCAACTTGCCATCGAAGGCAGCGGCCAAACCATAAATAACATCTGGTATTTAATGGTCCCTGATGAAGAACAAAAGAGAATACAAGATGAGTTAAAAAGCCATCTGGCATTATAAATCTCTGTTACTCTCAACTGGTGATCTCCCCAGCATCCCAAAGGGAGTACCATGGCCCCCGTGGAAAGTGAAGCACTTTCGAACGGAAATCAAACAGGCCCATTTCACAGAATGACTAAAAAAGACTATAGACAAACCCGATTTTCATCGGGTTTGTCTATAGCCTGAGAAGCAGTGCAATCGCACTGCTTTTTTTCGTTTTACTTTATAGTGATTTTATAAGGATCTGTGCTGGCATTGCCCGCGGCATCCTCCACTTTTATATAATAGCTGCCTTTTTTCAGCTTTAACGGCAAGATTTCATTGTCACCTTTACCGTAGTAATCAGAGACAGCCACTTGGGTTCCTTTGGAATTATAAATGGTTACTTTTCCATCTAAATCCCTTGGCATCTGCAAAGCAACCGTAACGCTTCTGTCTTTATCAAGGTTAAGCTTGTAGATATCCTGATCGCCTTTATTAGATGTGACATTCATATAGCCCGTTGCATAAAAGCCATTTCCGTTTCGTTTTAAAGAAAGCGGCTTAGACGGGATATTATTTTTCACCTTGGAAGCACTGTCTTCATCTGTCCTGTTCGCGCCATCAATCTTAAGGATATATGGAACTAATGATGAATTTGTTCCAAAGTAATCAAAGGTTAAGATAAAGTAGCCTGATTTCTTTTTGGTCTTAAAGCCGGTTCTTTCTTCCCCGCTGTAAAAGCTGTAATCTACCATCGTGATATTGCCTTCCTCTTCCGGTTCCAGCTTCCCATTTCCATTCGTATCCTCTATTAATACCAGGACTGGGTCAATCTCAGCCCGATGCTGTGCTTTAACACCTTTGTATTTGTCAGACAATTCTCTTGGTGTGACTCTGACTCCAAACACCCCATCCTTGCCAGGCTTAAAATAATAGGTGTCCACATCTCCGGCTGTTGAATAATTGCCTGTCAGTCCTGTTGTCGAAACCTTTATGGCATTTTCTAAGGAATCATTTTTCTCATAAGGATCTGCAACATCTTTTACTTTTGTTTTTACTGTAAAGCGATAAGGTTCGAACGCTGGACGATACATTGGATCGGAAACACGGAAATAATAAGTCTCTCCTGCCTGCAGCCCGAGTGTAAAGTTACCCTCTACTGATACTGTATCGTCCGTCCAGGACCAGGTGCTGTTGGAATAGACGTATGAAAAGTCCTTGTACTCTTCATTGTACTTTAACACTTCCATCGCTGCCGGCTTGTAGCGGCCGTAACTCATATTCACTTCAAAAATGGAACTGTGCTTCGGTGTGAAGGAAAACCAGTCCTCATCCCCGAAGGTTTGCAGATACCCTTCCTTTGATTCACTTTCTTCAAACGATACAGCAGCATCCTTTAGCGTATTGATATAATCTTCATAGGTTTGCATGTATGGATCGAACATCTTTTGCTCGATCGCTTCTTTCTTGGCAATATACTCTTCTAGATCTCCTTCAACAAGCTCTTCCTCAGGACTTCCCATTCCAAGGTCCATCGGGATGCCATCTTCATCAGCAGGAAGTGATCTCGCATCAATCGTTAATTGGTATGGCTTGAAGGAAGAATAGCTTTTTTCATAATCAATTTCAAAGTCCCCAAACATGAGCATGAATTCATCAAAATATGGTTTATTTGTTACTTCAATCATATATTCCTGGCCGCCAATCGCGTTAAATGCCAGCTCCTCGCCTTTTCCTTCTCCTTTATAGGAGGCCTGATCCATCTCATGAATCATTTCTCCTTCTTCCATTTTTTCAATCATATGAAGTTTAATGGAAGGATTAATTCCCGGGACACCCGAAAGGCTGATTTTAACGGCTTTCATCCCATCCTCTTCCTGCCCTGGAACTTTAAAGCGGAAGAAATCTGAATCACCTGGGATTTCTTTCATTCCTTCATCAATAACAGCTTCTTCTGTTTGCTTGGAAGCGGCTTCTGCTTCAGGCTCTTCCATTTCTTCTTCCGGAAGATTTTCACCTGACATTAATAGTTCGTCTGTATAGTAATTAACCAATCCGGATCGATACGGCAGGGATTCAACCTCGACAGGTGCTTCCATTGAATTGCCATCTTCCAGTAAATCTGCACTCTTATGAAGTGTTAGCTTATAGGTTGATTGTCCAGCTTCTCCATACTTTCCGAAGCTATCTTTAACAGCGACAACAAGCGTACCATTCTCTTCGGCTTTAAAGAGGGTTCCCTCACCGCTGCCCTCACGTGCTCCATTTATTTCTGCCTTTTCTAGCGGTTTTTTCTCTCCATCCTTGAAAAATAGCAGTTCTAATTTCAAATCAAAATTTTCTGTTCCGTCCAGGGAAATTTGTATATACTCACCCTCAGCTAATGATGTTTTATATAGATCCGTTTGGTTCAAATTCTGCAATTTGCCTGACACTGGAATAGCCTCAAATTCGCCAAGATCCTTAGCTTTGGCAAGGATATCCGCTTCTTTAACAGACGGGTCCGCAGGAATTTTTTTCGGATCAAATGACAGCAGCTTGACCGGATCGATCATTCCATAGCCATATTTTAAATCATAGCCTTTGGCTCCTAAATCTCTGGCTGTCTTCGTTAAAATATAATTCACCTGATAAGGTGTAAGGTTTGGATATTTGGACATTAATAGGGACACTGCCCCTGCCACTACTGGAGATGCCATTGAAGTACCGCTCATTTCAACAAAGGAAGAACCCTTGTCCATATCAAAAACAGGTGCATATACCTTATGGCCAGGAGCTACTACATCTACAGATGGTCCATATGTAGAAAAGGATGCAAGCTGATTATGTTCGTCTGTTGCCCCGACACTAATCACTCCATCAAAGGAAGCAGGATAATTAAGGATATTCGCACCATCATTCCCTGCTGCTGCCACCACAATAATACCGGCATCAATTGCCTTTTGGACAGCATCTTTAAGGATTGGAGAAGGATAATAGGTTCCAAGACTCATATTAATAATTTTCACCTTTTGGCGAACGGCCTCAAGAATTCCTTCAGCAATCGTATAATCAGTAACATACCAGGAACGGTTAAAAACATCGATTGAAACAATCTCGGAATTTGGGGCTACACCATAACCGCCGATTCCATTTCCCTGTTCAGCACCGATAATTCCGGCTACATGTGTGCCATGGCTATCAGGTGCGCCTTTTTTCAATGGATTCATGGCATTTTTATTCGCTGTAATTTTGTTCTTCAACTCAGGATGTGTCGCATCTACCCCTGTATCAATGACCCCTACTTTAACTTTATATTTGCCTGCAAGTGAGTGCGCCTTTTCAAGATTTAAATTTTTAAGGTGAAACATTTCGGGAGCCTTAGGATCTGCGGTTCCCAGCCTTTTACCATAAGCACTTCTGTTAATGGAGGTCACATTGGCCAGTTTGGCATAATTCTCGGCCACCTGCATTAGCTCTTTTCCGCCCTGAACTTCAATCACATCATAGCCTAGGCTGGCAAACCTCTTAACGAGCTTTCCGCCGGCTTTCTTGTGTTCACTTTGAGATAGCGGCTTTTCATATTTTACAACAAGCTGATTCTCAGTAAATTTCTTTTCCTCGTCCTTTGTTACCTGGCTAGCCTTAAAATCTTTATTTTGCAGGTTAAATTGCTCAAGCTGCTGATAAACTCTTTGTGTGACACTCTTATCAGCTGCTGCTGCTGCCCCTGGCAAGAAAGAACTGACCGCCAGAGTGGCGGCTAATCCTGCCGCTAGACCCTTCCCCATAAAACTCTTCATGTTTTTCCTCCCTAAACAAAATTCATAGCTTAATAGAATAGATACATAGTACATGGATAATATTTCCTACTATATAGACGAATGGGAATGGAAAAAGTTTCATTTTAAGTTTATTTTACCCATTGTTTATATTTCTATCATAAATTAAATGGCCGCGATAATAAATGGAATGTTTTCTTTGAAATTTGACATATTTCTCCTTGCAGGCATTAAAAAAACTTACTTATTATAGTCCCATAATATTGTCCACTTTCCTTTTTCTTGCCCCACATATACATCCTGTTCGATATCGAAATTTCCGTACTTTCCTTTAAAGGTTTGGATAATGGTAATTTTATAGGCAGGTTTGACTACGGAATCTTTTTTGGACATTCTCCATGAATTAAGCTTTTCGGGCTCACCAAGTGTAAAGGTAAAAGTATCGACACCAAAGTGATTCATAAACACATGGGCCCTATCCTGGATGTAATGCCCCTTAGAAAATCTCTGTTTCATGCTTGAATGGAAGAGCTCCCAGGAAGATGAAAACTCCCCTTTCTGTTCAAAAGCGTAAAACTGGCCGACAGCTTCTTTTGCCTGTTTTTCTGATGAAAATAACAAGGCTTTAAGCAATAATAATAAAAGGACAATAGCTAGAGTAACTAAAATAATTTTTAAATAAGTGTTTTTTTGATTTCTTGTGTACCCCACAATACCACCTCTTTAAAAAGGTTGTTGATTTATATTATTCGGGGATATTGTGATTTATCTCTTAAAGTAAGATTCAGAGCCTGCAAAAAGGGATGCCTCCATGTAAGGAAGGCATCCCTTTTCTGCAATCAACCATCAATATTTCAACGCCACATTCTTCACCTGCGTATAATTCTTCAGTGCTTCCAATCCTTTTTCCCGTCCAAAGCCGCTGTGCTTATAGCCGCCGAATGGCTGGGTGATGCCTCCGCCTGCTCCATAGTGATTGATGAAGACCTGACCGCATTCAAGCGCATTGGCAACGCGGTGGGCCCGGCCGGCATTTTCGGTCCATACGCCTGCAACAAGTCCGTACGGTGTGCCGTTAGCGATTTCAATTGCTTCGTCTTCACTATCGAAAGTAGTCACGGTCAGAACCGGTCCGAAGATTTCCTCCTGGGCAAGATAATGGTTCGCCGGGACGTTATCAAAAATGGTCGGCTGGAGATAATAGCCTGATTCGCAGCCTTCGACAGGCTGGCGTTTTCCGCCAGTTGCCACCCTGATTCCGTCATCCTCTGCAAGCTGCAGGAAGCCCTGGATCCGCTCGAATTGCTTTTGGTTTAAAACGGGTCCAAGGTCAGGATTGTTGATTCCCTGCCCAATTCTCAGCTTTTCAAAGGATGCAGCGAGTTTCTGCACAAACTCATCCTTGATTGATTTTTCAATCACCAGGCGGGAGCCTGCAGAACATGTCTGTCCGGCATTTTGTATGATGGACTTTAACACCCACTCTAATGCTAATTCCTCATTGCAGTCAGCAAACACTACATTCGGAGATTTTCCGCCAAGCTCCAATGTTACCGGTACAATATTCTTCGCTGCTGTTTCCATGACTCTTTTTCCAGTCTCGACTGAACCGGTAAAGGTAACATGATTGACTCCAGGGTGAGCTGATAAGGCCGCTCCTGCTTCATAGCCATAGCCTGTTACCACATTGAGAATACCTTTTGGCAGTCCAAGGCTTTCCATTAGTTCAACAAGCTTCAGTGTGGATAGCGGCGTATCCTCAGCCGGCTTCAGTACTGCAGCATTGCCGGTTGCAATCGATACGGCAATGCTTCGTGCTGCGATTTGCAGCGGGTAATTCCAAGGAATGATATGTCCGACAACCCCAAGTGGTTCGCGGACAGTGTAATCGATAATGCCTCTTTCAACCGGGATTGTTTCACCCATGATTTTATCGGCCACACCAGCGTAAAATTCGAAATAGCGGGCAGCGATTTCCACATCAATTTCAGCCTGGACAAGCGGCTTGCCGACATTTAACGTTTCCAATTTAGCCAGTTCTTCTTTGTTTTCGCGGATGATATCTGCTGTTTTAAAAAGCAGTCTGCCTCGGTTATAAGCCTGCAGTGATTTCCACTCTTCCGAACGAAATGCCTTCTTTGCCGCTTTAACGGCACTGTCTACCTCAGCCTGATCCCCGCGCGGTACCAAAGCCAAAACAGAACCGTCTGCCGGGTTTTTCACTTCTATTAATTTGCCTTCGTCCGGAACCACCCATTCTCCATCAATATAGCAGCCTTGAACCTGTACGTCTGTTGCTTTCATTCTTTATATCCCCCTTCCGCCATCCACGTTCAGGACAGAGCCGGTCACAATCGCGGACTCTTTGGAACATAGATAGACAAGTGAATTGGCAATATCAATTGGCTGAATTAGCCTACCCAATGGCACACTCTTTTTAAAGACAGTATCCTTCGTTGCTTCAATATCTGCATCCTTTGAAGTGAACTGGCCAAGCATACCTGTATCGGCTGGTCCCGGATTAACGACATTAACACGAATTCCGTATTCCGCCAGTTCAATGGCCAAGGCCTGTGAAAAAGAAACAGCTGCTCCTTTTGAAGCAATATAAGCATTCAAGCCAGGGCGCGGACGCACCATAGAGATGGAAGCGATATTAACGATTACGCCCTCTCCCTGTTTTTTCATATAAGGAACCGCTTCACGGCATGTAAGAAAAAGAGATGTCGAGTTGACTGCCATTATCTTCTCCCAATCTGCCAAACTCACTTCTTCAATCGGTGTGGCTGATTGGGCGATTCCCGCAATATTAACCAGTCCGCTGATTTTTCCAAATGCTTCGCTTGCTTCAGAAAAAATCCTCGCTACGTCTTCTTCCTTTGTTAAATCACCGGCAATTGGCAGCAGGCGGTCCGTTTTTTCAGCACCATCCACATTCAAATCAACCGCTGCGACATAGGCTCCTTCCTCCAAAAACCGTTTTACCGTTTCTTTTCCCATGCCGCCCTGTGCACCGGTAACAACAAATACTTCATCCTGCAATCTCATTTTATAAACCTTCTTTCACTAGAAGTTTTTGCTGCAAAGCCTCGCTGATGGCGGATCCCATTTCACTTGTTGTAGAGGTTCCGCCCAGATCCGGGGTACGTACTTCTCCTTTGACCAGTACCTGTTCAATCGCTTCAATAATAACCGCCGACAGGTCCGCTCTTCCCAAATGCTCTAGCATAAGTGCTGCCGACCAAATCTGTGCAATCGGATTAGCAATTCCCCTTCCGGCAATGTCAGGTGCTGAACCATGGACAGGCTCGAACATCGATGGGAAATCGCCTTCCGGATTCAGATTGGCTGAAGGTGAAAGGCCAAGACCGCCTACTACAGCAGATCCCAGATCGCTTAAGATATCCCCGAATAGATTGGACGCGACTACTACATCAAAATCAGCTGGCCTTTCTACAAAATAAGCAGCAAGCGCATCAATATAATAGCTATCCATTTTAATAGACGGGTACTGCTCAGCTACTGTACGGACCACATCATCCCAGAGCTTCATCGAATGGATAATCGCGTTGGATTTAGTTGCGCTTGTAACGGATTTTTTGCCATGCTTCCTTGCGTATTCAAACGCGAATTTCGCTGCTTTGGCAGTACCGATCCGAGTAATGATGGTGTTTTGAACAGCCACTTCCTCTTCAAGGCCGGGATATAAACGGCCGCCGCTGTTGGAGTATTCTCCCTCAGCATTTTCACGGACAATCACGAAGTCAATGTCCTCTCCCTCAAAACGGGAAGATACACCCTTCAGCATTTTGACCGGTCTTAAATTAATGTACTGACGGAATTGCTTCCGGATTGGCATGATCAGCTCCCAAACGGTTACATCGTCCGGCACCCTTTTATCGCCAATCGCGCCGAATAAAATCGCATCATATTTTTTCAATGTTTCCAGCGCGTCATCCGGCATCATTTTTCCATGCTGGAGGTAGTATTCGCTGCTCCAGTCAAACGTTTCAAACTCCAGATCCAGCGTTGGATCCAACTTTTTCAAAAGCTCCAATACATTAACGGCTTCATTTACAACCTCAGGCCCGATTCCATCACCAGGCAATACAGCAATTCGATGGCTTCCCATTAACTATGCACCTCTTCCATTTCAACTATTTTTCCAGGATTTAAAATATTTTGCGGATCCAATGCTTTCTTGATCATTCTCATGACCGGCAAAGCAGTACTCCGTTCTTCCTTTAAAAATTTCATTTTTCCGATGCCGACACCATGCTCGCCGGTACAGGTTCCGCGGTGATCAATCGCGAACTTCACCATTTTTTCGTTAAAAGCATGGAAGCGTTCCATCTCATCCCGATCGTCTGTATTTAATCCAAATGCCACATGGAAATTTCCATCACCGACATGTCCAAGAATCGCACCATCAAGCTTGTATTCATCAAGGAGCTGGCGAGTATGGGCAATGGTTACGGCCAATTGGGAAATCGGCAGGCATACATCGGTCGCAACCAGCTTGCAGTTGGGCTTTCTGCCTAGTATGGCCAGGGCAGCCTGGTGGCGGGCTTCCCATAGCTGAGCCCGTTTCAGGGAATCATGTTCAAATTCGAATTTCACCGTTCCGGCATCTTCCATCAGCTCTTTGATGACCGCAATCCCCTGTTCAGTTGCTTCAGGTGTTCCGTTGTATTCCAAAAACAGAGTGGGCGCTTCATCAAAGTCAGTTCCTTTAAATTGGTTTACCGCTTGGATCGTTGCAGCATCCACAAGCTCCATTTTTCCAATATCAACACCGGACTGAAGCACAAGCTCAGCTGCCTTTCCGGCTTCCTCCACACTCTCAAAAGCTGCTTTTGCCACAACGGTTGCTTCCGGAATTCCGGCAAGCTTAAGCGTTAATTCCGTAAAAATGCCAAGTGTTCCTTCAGAACCGATCAGCAGCTCGGTCAGATTGTAGCCAGCAGATGATTTAACGGTTTGCCCGCCTGCCGCCACAACGCTTCCATCCGCCATAACTGCCTGAAGGCCGAGCACATTATGCTTCATCGTTCCGTATTTAACGGCGTTTGTTCCGCTCGCATTCGTCGCGGCCATTCCGCCAATCGTCGCGTCAGCGCCCGGATCAATCGGGAAGAACAGCCCATACTTTTTCAAATGCTTATTCAGCTGCATTCTCGTCACACCAGGCTGGACTTTTACAAGAAAATCCTCAGGATAGACTGCAGTGACTTCATTCATTAATGTGAAATCCATGCTGATTCCGCCATTGAGCGGCAGCAAATGGCCTTCAAGGCTGCTGCCCGCTCCAAATGGGACAATAGCCACCTTGTTTGCGGCTGCATATTTTACGATGGCCACAACTTCATCCTCCGTTTTCGGGAAAACAACCACATCAGGCTTCTTCCTTACGTGGTAATCCATTCCGCCTGAGTGATGCTCAAGCACCGTTTCATTGACACTGACACGTTCAGGGTCATTTAAAATCTCCAGCAAATCTTGATACATGTTCCTTCACCTCTATTTATCTAGTAAAAACAAGCTGATTGATGGCATGAAGCTTAAAATGAGTACATCGATGATCAGGACAATAATGAATGGCATGATCGCGCGAACGATATGCTCCAGCCTGATGTTGGCGATATTGGATGCTACAAACAAATTTATGCCGACTGGCGGTGTAATCATTCCAATTGCAAGGTTTACAACCATGATGACCCCAAAATGGACGAGATCCATGCCGGCTGCTGATGCGATTGGCACGAGAATTGGCGCCATGATGACGATCGCTGCTGATGTTTCCAGGAAGGTTCCGACAATCAGCAAGATGACATTAATAATGATTAAGATCATAATCGCATTTGACGTAATCCCCAGCATGCCTTCCGAAATTTGCGCCGGGATTTGCTCTCTTGTTAAGAGGAAGCCAAAGATCGACGCACAGGAAATAATGAATAAAATAACGGATGAAGTGATCGCCGAAGAAATGAAAATTTCCGGCAGGTCCTTCCATTTGATTTCCTTATAGATTAAAAGACCTACAATTAACCCATATACAACCGCAACAACAGATCCCTCTGTCGGGGTGAAAATGCCGCCGTAAATTCCGCCAAGGATGATTACAGGCATAAGAATGGCTAGAATAGCACTCTTAAACGCAGACGCCACTTCTTTTATCGAGCTCCTTTCCTCCTTGCCGTAGCCCCTTTTACGGGAGATGAAATAGGCAACAAGAATAAGAGACATTCCAACAAAAACCCCTGGGATGATACCCGCGATAAATAGATCGCCGATGGAGGCTCCTGCTATAACTCCGAATAAGATCAGCGGAACACTCGGCGGGATCATAACCCCAATCGTACCGCCGGCAGCCTGAATAGCGGTTGAAAAGCTCTTATCATAGCCGCGCTTTACCATTGCCGGTATCAGGATACTTCCTACTGCAGCAGTAGTTGCTGCTGCTGATCCGGAAATGGCTGCGAAAAACATACAGGTCACAATCGAAACCATTGCAAGGCCGCCATGAAGACTTCCAACCAGCGTACTGGAAAAAGTAATCAAGCGTTTGGATATTCCTCCAGATTCCATCAGCTTACCCGCCAAGATAAAAAATGGCACAGCCATAAGCGTGAACGAATCTGTCGACGTAAACATTTTTTGGACAATAACCATCAATGGAACATTATCCTGAACAATTAGAACAATCATGGAAGCGAGCCCAAGAGCGACTGCAACCGGAACATTAATGAGGAAAAGCATCAGCAGCAATCCGAATAATAGCCATGCCATCAGTTACTCGCCTCCTTTCCCCATTCCGAAACGGTTATGTAGAGCAGATTGATGACAAATAGAATACTTGAGATCGGAATGACTGTATACACAAGTCCCATCGGCAGCTGCAGGGCCGGCGAGGTTTGCACCATGCTTCGCTCGATAAAGACAAAGCTATTAACAATAATTTGATAGAAGAAGAACACAACTAAAAGAGTAGAAAGAACCAGCATGACTCTTCGCACCGCTTTATTTGCTTTTTCAAAAATCAGTTCGATGCTCGGATGTGCCTTAACACTCACGGCATAGCCCGCCCCCAAAAAAGTAATCCAAACAAGGAGGTAGCGTGATAACTCCTCCGTCCAGGCAAGCGGCTGATCCAGCACAAACCGGAATAGCACCTGTAAAAAGACCACAATAACCATAATGAAAAATAGAAGGATCAAGATCCATTTGATGAAAGCATTCAATGAATCTACTAATTTTTTAACCACCATAGACTTCCCCTTATGTGTAAAAAACTTGGTCTGTGCCGGCATCAAAGTCCGGCACTCGCCAAGTTTTCCTGTTTTGTTATTTTGTGTTTAAAATGGCGTCAAGTTTTTCCTTGCCGAATTGAGATTCATACTTTTCATATACAGGCTGGATCGCTTCGCGGAAAGGAGTTACATCCACTTCCTCGACGATTTCCATTCCCTGCTCTTTTAGTACCTTTAAGGATTCTTCATCAGACTTTGTAATCAGGTCGCGGATTTGGTCGCCCGCCTTTTTCGATTCTTCTTTTAAGATATCCTGATACTCTGCAGGAAGCGTATCCCATACAGATTTACTGAACATGATGACAGCCGGTGAATAGAGATGGCCAGTTAATGTCATGTGTTTTTGGTTCGCTTCATAAAGCTTGTACGTATCTGCTACAACGATTGGGTTTTCCTGCGCATCCACTACACCCTGCTGAAGAGCTGTTAACGCTTCAGTCCAGGCCATTGGCGTTGGCTTTGCTCCTAATGCATTGAAAGCATCAAGATGGATTGGATTTTCCTGAGTACGGATCTTTAAGCCTTTCAAATCTTCAGGCTTATTGATTGGCTGCTTGGCGTTCGTAATATGGCGGAAACCATTTTCACCCCATGCAAGACCAACAATGCCTACATTCTCCATGCCTTTTAAAAGCTCTTGGCCAATTTCTCCGTCCAGTACTTTGTAAGCGTGTTCTCTGGACTCAAATAAGAATGGCATGTCCACAATCCCAATTTCCGGATAGAAATTAGCAATCGGCGCTGTAGAAGAAACAGACATATCAGCCGTTCCAAGCGTAAGAGCCTCAGTCAGCTCTCTTTCCGCTCCAAGTTGGCTTAACGGAAATACTTCAATCTTTACCTTTCCGTCCGTACGCTCTTCCACATTTTTAGCAAGCTCCAATAAACCGATATGATAAGGATGGTCCTCTGTTAAAGAATGACCTGCCTTCAAGCTAAATGTTTTATCGCTATCCTTTTCACCTGAATCAGCTTCGCTGCCAGTCGAACTGGAACCGCCTCCGCCGCAAGCCGACAAAATCAGACTCAGCACCAGCATCGGCACTAACCACAAAAATCTCTTTTTCATCTCTCTAAATCCCCCTTTAATGTTTAACTTGTTAGAATATACAGGCAATTATAACACCTTTTCCGCTTTTATGCGGTAAATTTTTTGTGAATTTTTGAAATAATATAGGTACCAGGTACCACCCGAATTTTGTCGAAAAAAAAGTGCCTGCATTCTTTTCAGGAATGCAGACACTTTCTTCGTTCTTAATTACAGCTTCTTAGAAACGTCCTTTATGCTCTTCAAAGACCTTCTTTACTTTTTCTACAACCACTTTGGATCCGCCGCTGTTTTCCACGCCCTCAATCATCATCGCAATAAGGAGTTTTGGTGACTGAGGGTTATAGGCAACGAATAAACCGTTTTCCTGGCCCTTTTCGTCAGCGCTTTTCTTCAGCTCTGACGTACCGGTTTTACCTGCCAGCGGATAGTCTTTCATAAGAGCAGCTCGGCCGGTTCCGCCTGGCTCCTGAACCACCTTTGTCATTGCTGAAGCCACAGTGCTGGCTGTTTCCTCGCTCATCACGCCTTCTTTCAGCACCTGGCTCTTATCCTCACCTTCAATCAATACAGGCTTAATCATCGATCCTTTATTGATAAAAGGGGTATAAGACGCTGCCAGGTGAACAATGCTCATCTCCACTTCTCCCTGGCCGTAACCGGAGTCCGCCAGCTTTATTTCACTGTCCAGACTGCCGATTTGTGACTGCTCCAGCGGGAATGCATACGGAATCTCTTCTTCAAATGCAAATTTCTTAAGTCCTGCAGCAAACCGATCCTTCCCAAGCGCAAGAGCCTGCTTGGCAAAATAAATATTATCCGAGTACATCATCGCTTTTTCAAAATTAACCGGTCCGCCCGGATCTTTTACACGGGTGACTTTATAGCCTCCCCACCTGCTGCTCTTTTGCCATTGGAGCCCCCTTACATTAATCGTTTCATCCAAGGTTAACGTACCCTCTGTTAGTCCAATTGCTCCCGTTAGCGGCTTCATCACCGAACCTGGCGCATAGGTTTGCTTAAAGCGGGTCATAAGCGGCATGTCCTTATTTTCTTGTATCGCCTTCCACTCTTCAGCCGTAAAACCGAGTGAAGCCTGGTTCGGATCAAAGCTTGGACTGCTCACTAACGCCAGGGTGTCACCCGTTACAGGATCAATAGCCGCTGCCGTTCCCGGCTTTCCTCCCAATTCTTTAAATAAAGACTGCTGAAGATTCACATCAATCGTCAGCTGAATATTTTCGCCGTTCTCTACCGGCTTTTCAGCCAGCAATACTTCTGAACCGTCCTTCTTTTTAATGCCGATTTTGATTCCGTTCGATCCTTTTAGCCGTTCTTCCAGGACCTGCTCCAGCCCCCTTTTTCCGATACTATCAGTGCTTGAATAGCCTTTTCCCTCGCGCTCTTTAAGCTCTTCAGCTGTAATTTGCCCCACATAGCCAATCAGGTGGGCGGCCGATTCGCCAAAAGGATAAATCCTGCCCTTTGCATCCTGCTTTAACACTCCTTTTAAGGCAAAAACCTTATCAAGCGTTTCGCGATCTTCAGGGGAAACCTTCTTAATCGGCACAAAATAACTTGGCTGCACCCAGCTTGCATTCAAATTTTTATTAATCTGTTCCTCTGAAATCCCAAGCGCTTCGGACAACCCTTTGATGGTCTGTTCCTTCTGGTCCCCCATTTGCTCTGGAACCACACCGATTTCATAAAGTGTTCCATTTAGGGCTAGTGGGTCTCCGGTACGGTCCACAATATCACCGCGCTGTGCCGGAATGGTAGAATAACTAATCTTATCCTCCGCCCCCAGCTCCGGAAAAATATAGGTCGTATCCCAGGCTACAAACCAATTTTCCTCGTCCTCCACTTCCTCCTTCACAAGCTTGGCATCATGGGTAAAATCAATCTTCCCGGCAGCACTGTCCATGCTAGCCGAAAAAGGAAAGCTGGCGCTCTCTTCCTTCTTATATTCATTTTCCATATCAGGCTCATATGTAACCTTCAAATTGTCTATCTCCAAATCCTTATAAACCTTTTCATAGCGGCCTGCAAAATCCTCTTTGCTGATCGACTGCTTCGCATCCTCTGAAAGGAATTCATACATCTCTTTGAACTCCCGCTGATTCCAATGCTCCACATACTGTGCAAAGCGATCCTGCGGCTTAACCTCCTTATTGCACCCGCTCAAAGCGGCCAAAACCAGGGCAGCAAAAACAACAAACAAACTCCTTCTCATACAACACCCTCCCTTCCAACAGTTTACCATTTAATTCAAGAATTTACCTAGTACCAGGTACCACCCGAATTTTGTCGAATAATCCTTTTCACTTCAATCAAACGTTTGATTGATTTCTCTTTGTTACGCTCTGTTAAAGCTCAGTGCTGATATTGCCAGCCTGTTTTTTTGACTGGAAGTGAAACAGCTCACAGGTTCGGGGCTTTGCAGCCGATATAATGAAATTAGGGAACTATAGCAGTTTTTTCAAGGAGGGATTTAATGGAAACGAATTGGTCCATTTCTTTGGAAGATGGAGAATACGAGTGCAATTTGGAATTGGTGGTAAGGGAAGCCCTTGATGCAGTCCAGCAGACGGCGAAAGGATTTTATGTAAACGTCGTGACACCAGCGAACTTCGGAAATCCCGAGGATTATTTAAGTGAAGCCTTGCTGCTCTTCTTCGGAAATAAAATTGATATGAAATATATCGACCAATGCGGCTGTGGAGGGTATGTACTCAGAGTATGGAAAAACAAATAAATGATCTTGCCATCTTCAATAACTATCAAAACTGCCAAGTGATCCTGAATTATTATGAGGATGGCCTTCTAAGCAACAGGGAAGGTTTTCATTTTAGCTTTCTTAAAATAAGCGGTGACTGCCTTTCCTTTTATAAAAATAACGAAAAGTGCTTTACCATTTCATTAAAGGAATTCCCATTAAGGAATATCTGCAGTGATTTTCAGCATTATTTTATCTTTCACAATAATAAAGACCGTGTTGAAATCTACTTTACAAATTAAAATACCTAGAGTGAGCGGGTCCGTCCACTTCTAGGTATTTATCTTCATCTCATTATTTATCTTCAAAAATCTCCTGCCAATGACAATAAGCAATACCGCAGTAAAAATACCCAAACTATCAAATGCCACATCAAACAGCCTTCCATCCCTCATAAAAAACAGCTGCAAAAATTCGGTAATCACAGCATAAACGAAAGAATAAAGCACATTTAGAGATACAGAAGGATGTACCAAATACAAAGCCATTGTAAAGATAAAAAACACAAACGCATGCCCGGCTTTCCGCAGAAGGAAAGCCGTGGATAAATTAGCAGGCAATGGCTGCAGCAGATCTTTCATTGGCGGCTCCGGGGTCCAGAAAAATTGAATGCTCATCGTTTCTACGGCCGTTTCAATACTGGCCACACAGGTACAGATAAAAATCACCCCAGCCCAGCCTATTAGGATTACTTGTCTTAACAATGCCCATCACACCTTGCTGCCCTTTTAGCAAACTATTTTTGCCAGTAGGCAAGGTGCATATGCATGTAAACAAAAATTCATCAAAATAGGGAATCAATCAAACGTTTGATTGATTTCAAATCCCAGCAAAAAAGCCTCCCTTCATCAGGAAGCTTTTTTGTTTTGGCTGTTTTCTAAAAGATTGTTGTTTTTGATTAGATTTGTGAATAAAACAATAAATAAGGTTGGTTGATTGGAGTGTAAGGTGCGAGACTCCTGGAGCGGAAGTCAACCTCTCTACAATACTTGTTTAAAATGCAACAAAGTTTGCGAAAACAGCCTTGTTTTACAAATATGTATTTGCCTTGGAAGATGGGATCATTACTGACTTGCCAACACTGTTACTAATGCACTGATAGCACCTGTAAGGATGGGGAATGAAATATACATTGCTCTTTTCTTAAGCTTTTTCCTATGCGCAATCTCTTCTGGAGTGATCCAAGTACGGTTTGACATCAAATTTTCTCCTTTTCATTTTGATGGCAGCTGGCTGGCTTTATCTTTTTGATAGAGGCCCCTCTAGCTTTGCGTCATTACTTTTCAGTAATTTTGCCCTTAGATTATTAATAGTTCTTCCAAAGAAAGTTTTGGAGGCTCTAAACTGAATAAAAATTCTCAAAAAAGTCAGCTCGTTTCAACTACAAAACTTTTTTACCCACGCAAAAAGAAAATAAACATCTAAAATAGAAAAAAGTTTAATAGACGAATAAAGTCACAGGTTGGTAGTACTATTTACCTTTTTCCCATATAATTTAAATATTCAGTAATCAACGAACAATGAAATATACTAAAAGGAGCTGAAAGAATGCATACAGCAAGCCAAAAGGTTGGATGGCTGGAAGGAATTATTGAAGCAGTCCATGATGGCATACTGGTGATTGACCGGGACGGAATTGTGCAGATGATTAACGAGGAATATACCAATATCACCGGTGTAAGGAAAGAGCAGATTATCGGCCAACCCCTAATAGATGTTCGGCCAGGCGCGATGCTGCCAGCCGTTTTAAAAGACGGGAAGCCCCGTGCCGGGGTGTTCCGGAAGGAAAAATCGCTGGAGTATGTAGTCGATATGGCACCCGTTTATGAAAAAGAAGAAATAATTGGAGCTGTTTCGGTTTGCAAAAGTATTCCGGAGGTTTACCAGCTCACAAAGGAGCTGCAGAAGAGTAAAAAGCGGGTCAGCCAGCTTGAGAAAACGTTTGGAAGGATCCATCAGGCAAAGTATACCTTTTCAAATATTATCGGAAAGAATGAGCGTTTAAAAAAAATGATTTCGCAGGCCAAAAAGGCTGCTTCCTCTGATTTGAATATTCTTTTAACTGGAGAATCCGGTACTGGCAAGGAGCTTTTCGCACAAGCTATCCATAATGAGAGCACACGAAGCCCCTTTCCATTTGTGCCTGTTAACTGTGCAGCGATTCCAGACTCCCTGTTGGAAAGCGAATTATTTGGCTATGAGGAAGGCTCTTTTACAAATTCAAAGCGTGACGGTAAAGTCGGTTTGTTTGAATTGGCCAACCAGGGGACCCTTTTTCTGGATGAAATTGGGGACATGCCGCTAGACCTGCAGGCTAAGCTGCTGCGCGTCCTCCAGGAAGGCACATTCAGAAAAATTGGCGGTCTGGAGGAGCAAAAGGTAGATGTCAGGGTGATTGCTGCCACGAATAAGGATTTACTGAATATGGTTCAAAAGGAAAGGTTCCGGGAGGATCTCTATTACAGGATCAACACTGTCCACCTCTCCATCCCCCCGCTTCGGGACCGAAAAGATGATATACCGGATATTATCGCCTTTCTTCTAGGGGAACAAAAAAGCAATCCTGGAGTCCGGACAGACAAGGAGGCAATGAACACCCTTCAGCAATATGACTGGCCCGGCAATATACGTGAATTAAAAAACGCCATTCATTACTCTATAAATATGTGTGAAAGTAATGAAGTGAAGTTTGAACATCTTCCGGAAACGATAAAAAAATTGTTCAGCTCAAGCAATAAGCAAATCAAACCTATTCAGCCTTTAGAAGAACTTATAAGGGAAACGGAAAAGAAGGCTATTATGAACGTGTTAGAAAAAACAGGGACCAGTGTCAAAGGGAAAAAAGAAGCAGCTAAGCTTTTAGGCATTTCACTGGCGTCCTTATACAATAAATTAACAAAGCTGAACATCAAATTCTAAATTTCTAAAAATTTAGAAAAATTAATTTGTATTCCAGCAATTTAGAAACCGCCGCAGTAGGCTGGTTTGACAGGTTATTTCCAAAAAATGTTTCTATTTTTCTAGAAAGACAATTGACTTCCTAACCCTCAGAGCCTTTATTTTAAAGGCTTTTTTATAATGGCACAGTAATTGCATGGTTTTAAATGTGTAAGCGCTTTAAATATAAAAAGGGGGTTTTGCTTTGTTAGCATTAATGGGTTTTTTAACGATTGCAATCTTTTTGTATCTTATCCTATCTAAAAGAGTATCCGTTATCGTTGCCCTAATTTTAGTACCGATTATTTTTGGCCTTTTTACAACTGATATTAAAAGTCTTGGGACAATGATTTTAGAAGGAGTTTCAGGGGTAGCTCCTACTGGAATCATGCTTGCTTTTGCCATTCTATTCTTTGGACTTATGAGTAAAGCCGGCCTTTTTGATCCTGTTATCTCCAGGATTTTGAAGCTTGTTAAAGGAGACCCCTTAAAAATTGTCATCGGAACAGCGGTTATTGGCATGGTTACCCATCTGGACGGGTCAGGGGCTTCTACATTCCTCATTACCATCCCGGCTTTGCTGCCGCTTTATGAAAGACTGGGAATGAGCCGCCTTGTTTTAGCTGGGGTCGTGGCACTTAGTGCGGGAGTTATGAACATTGTTCCCTGGGGGGGACCGACTGCCCGGGCATCCAGCGCACTGGGAATTGATGCTGCGGAGCTGTTCAACCCTTTAATTCCTGCCATGCTTGCCGGAATTGCTTGGGTTCTTTTCGTCAGCTATATTCTTGGAAAAAGAGAACGCAAACGTTTAGGCATTCAGGATTTCCAATACAATTTTAATCAGGAATTAAGTGAAGAGGAACTAAAAGCAAGAAGACCAAAACTGCTCTGGCTTAACCTGCTTCTGACTGTTGTAACCATTATCGCTCTTATAAAAGTGTGGCTACCGCTTCCAATCATTTTTATGGTCGCTTTTGCCGTCGCATTGGTGATTAATTATCCAAATCCGAAAGAGCAGCAGGAACGGATTACAGAGCAGGCAACTGGGATGGTAACCGTTGTTTCCATCATTTTTGCAGCCGGAATTTTCACCGGTGTCCTATCCGGTACCGGAATGATTGAAGCGATGGCTAAAACACTGGTTGATTTCATTCCGGAAAGTACGGGTTCCTTTATGGCATTAATAGTAGCCATAACAAGTATGCCGCTCAGCCTGGTCTTTACTCCTGATGCTTATTATTTCGGCGTTCTCCCAGTACTCAGCGAAACAGCCAGCGCTTATGGAATCGACCCGGTCAACATTGGGCGGGCAGCTGTTTTGGGACAAATGACAACCGGATTTCCTTTGAGCCCGCTCACCGCTTCCACTTTCCTTTTGATCGGGCTTGCGAGAGTTGAACTTGGGGACCACCAGCGCTTTATCTTTATATGGGCGTTTGGAACAACGATTGTCATGTCGATTATTGCTTTTATAACAGGAGCTATCGCAATATAACCAGCTTAAAAAGGAGTGTTCAGCTTGCTGCGTATCGGATCTGGCGCAGGTTTTGCGGGTGACCGCATTGAACCTGCCAAAGCTTTAGTGGAAAAAGCAAATTTGGATTATCTTATTTTAGAAGGACTGGCGGAGCGTACAATTGCCCTCGCCCAAAGGCAAAAAAGGAATAACCCAAAGCTCGGCTACAATGAATATCTGGAAGAACGCATAAGAGCGCTCCTTCCCTCTCTACTAAAAAATAATGTCCGCCTCATTACAAATATGGGAGCCGCTAACCCCATCTCTGCTGCTGAAAAAATAAATGAAATTTCACAAGAAATGGGTCTGGAATGCAAGGTAGCGGCAGTAACAGGCGATGATGCAGCGAAAAAAATCAGCTTAGCCAGCAAGGTGCTTGAGAGCGGCAAAGACCTTCAACATTATGAACCGATTATTTCTGCAAATGCCTATCTTGGTGTGGAAGCGATCCTTCCGGCACTAGCTGCAGGCGCGGATATCATTGTAACCGGAAGGGTAGCTGACCCTTCCCTTTTCCTGGCTCCTATCATTCATCATTATAAATGGGATCTTGAAAACTATGAATTAATCGGCCAGGGCACCATGATCGGCCATCTATTGGAATGTGCCGGGCAAATTACCGGGGGCTATTTTGCAGATCCAGGATTAAAGGATGTCGAGGGACTCGCAAACCTTGGCTTTCCTTTTGCCATAGTAGAAGAGGATGGAACTGCCATTATTACAAAGATTTCCGGTACAGGGGGTACAGTCAATCTGCAGACGGTCAAGGAGCAGATGCTGTATGAAGTTCATGATCCAGCAAACTATATTACGCCGGACTGCGTTGCAGATTTTACGGGAGTAGAGTTAAAAGAATTAACTAGAGATCAAGTTCTCGTTCAAGGAGCCACCGGGAAAAGAAGACCCGATACCCTAAAGGTCTCCATTGGCTATTTTGCAGGCTACCTGGGAGAAGGTGAAATCTCCTATGCGGGTTCCACTGCACTGCAGCGGGCTCGGTTAGCTGAAAGTATTTTAAAAGAGAGATTATCAAAAAGCTTTTCTAATCTTAAAACAGATTTAATCGGAGTCTCTTCCCTCCACCATGGCCAGTACGGGGAAAACAAACCTTACGAAGTCCGGGTACGATCGGCTGCGTTGTGCAGAAATAAAGCAGAAGCCAAGCAAATCGGCCATGAGGTAGAAGCTTTATATACAAACGGGCCAGCAGGCGGAGGCGGTGCAAGAAAACGAGTCGAAGAAGTCATTGGAATTGTATCCACCTTAATCAACCGATCAGCCATTACCATAAAGACAGATATCCTGGAGTGAGATCATGAAAAAAGTAAAGTTAATCGAACTTGCCCATAGCCGGACAGGAGATAAAGGAAACACCCTTAACTTCTCATTGATTCCCTATAACGAGTATCACTATCAGCTGCTGGAAGAACAAGTAACGGCAGAAAAAGTTAAGAACCATTTAAATCAAATTATAAAAGGAAAGGTCACCAGATATGACCTGCCAAATATCAAAGCTTTTAATTTTGTATGTGAACAATCACTTCTGGGCGGAGTCACCACCTCCCTTGCAATAGATACTCACGGAAAAAGCATAAGCAGTGCAGTGCTCGAAATGGAAATCGAATTCACAAACTAACAATAAAGAAACGGCAGAGAACCTGGGTTCTCTGCCGTTTTTTATTGGTATAGTACCAGGTACCACCCGAATTTTGTCGAATAATCATTATTAACATTTAACTCCAGTTATGGAATCTATTAAACTTGTTAATTTTTGTGTATTTTTTGAAAAATATGTTCTTTTTTGTTGTTTATTTAGGTAAAATTACTCTGTAATCGATTTCATAATTTATAGGGGGAAACCACTTTGAATTCAAAGAAAAAATTCGCCGCTGCGGCTCTTGCTTTAGGGCTTGTCATTCCGCAGGTTGCACCTTCCATTTCATATGCAGAAGTGATGGATAAAGATGTTGTAAAACTTCGAATCATGGAAACGACTGACCTACATAGCCATGTTACAAACTATGATTATTTTTCCGGCAAAAATGATGATACTTTTGGACTAGCCAAAACAGCTACCCTTATCAAAAAAGCAAAAGGTGAGTCAAAGAATAATCTGCTATTTGATAATGGCGACTTAATCCAAGGAAATCCAATGGCCGATTATATCTTTAACGAAGACGCCCTGGACAAAGAAGGAAGCAAGCATCCTGTTTATAAAGCTATGAACCTTCTTGGCTATGATGCAGGTAATCTTGGAAACCATGAGTTCAACTATGGTCTTGACTTCCTAAAAAAAGCGACAGACGGTGCAAACTTCCCGTATGTAAACGCTAATGCTTACAAATACGATGGTGATAATGACCCTGCTAATGATGAAAACTATTTCACTCCATACGTCATTTTAGATAAAGAAGTAACGGACGAAGATGGCGAAAAGCACACTGTTAAAGTTGGGGTTATTGGTTTTGTACCGCCTCAAATTACTCAATGGGATAAAAATAACCTTGAAAATAAAGTAGTGACTCAAGATATCAAAGAAACAGCTAAAAAGTTCGTTCCTAAAATGAAGTCAGAAGGGGCAGATGTAGTCGTGGCGATTGCCCACTCCGGCATCGGCCTTCCAGAGTATCAAAATTTCGCAGAAAACCAAACATACCAGTTATCCACTGTCGAAGGAATTGATGCGATCCTATTCGGACACACTCATACAACTTTCCCTGGCAAAGACTATGCCGGAATCGACAAGGTTGATAATGAAAAAGGAACAATTAACGGAGTAGCTGCCGTTCAGCCTGGTTTCTGGGGCAGCCACTTAGGTTTAATTGATATGCAGCTTGAAAAAACAGGAGATAAATGGGAAGTTGTTGATTCTCAATCATCGGTAAGAGCCATTTACGACAGTGCCAATAAAAAACCATTAGTAGATGCAGACAAGGAAATTTTGGATGCAGTTCATGATGACCATGAAGGCACGATTGACTATGTAAACGCACCAGTTGGAAAAACAGAGGCTGACCTATATAGCTTCTACTCTCAAGTACAAGATGATCCAACCATTCAAATAGTAACCGATGCTCAAAAACAGTATGTTGAGAGATATATTGAAGGTACTGAGTACGAAGGCCTTCCTGTCCTTTCTGCGGGTGCCCCATTCAAAGCAGGACGCGACGGAGCTTCCGACTTTACAAATATTCCAGAAGGAACACTGGCTATTAAAGATACGACTTCACTATATAAGTATTCAAATACGGTCATGGCTCTAAAATTAACTGGAGCTGAAGTGATTGAATGGCTCGAATGGAGTGCCGGCCAATTCAATCAAATTAATCCAAACAGCAAAGAAGAGCAAATGCTTGTAAAAGAAAATAAAAGTGCTGCGCCAGGATTCCCAAGCTATAACTTTGATGTAATTGATGGAATTTCTTATCAAATTGATGTGACAAAGCCTGCCCGTTATGATAACGACGGCAAGAAAATCTCTGATTCTAGCAGAATTACAAATGTTCAGTTTGAAGGAAAAGCCATTGACCTTAAGCAAGAGTTTATCGTAGCGACAAATAACTACCGTGCCACTTTCTCACCTGTTGCAAACCCGGGCGGCGATAAAATCATTATTGAATCTCCGGATGAAAATCGCCAAATACTGGTAAACTACATTCGCGATAATGGCACGGTTAACCCTAAAGCAGATAATAACTGGTCATTTGCACCAATCAAGGGAGATGTGAATCTAGTATTCAAATCTTCTCCTGAAGCGAAAGAATTTGCCAGCGACAACATTACTTACCTTGAAACACTGGCTGATGGCTTCGCAAAATACCAAATTGATTTAAGTAAGGGACAAGCTGCTGCACCTGATTTCAAGGATGTTCCTAATGACCATTGGGCATTTGACTTCATCGCAGAACTGAAGGAAATGGGTATTATTAAAGGAAAATCTGCAGATATTTTTGATCCAAATGGCGAGCTTACTAGAGGACACTTTGTATCTATGCTAGTTAGATCTTTAAAGCTGGAAGCTTCAAAAGATCATCCATTTAAAGATGTTCCAGCCTACCTGGCTGATGATGTAGCTGCCGCCTATGAAGCAGGTATCACTACTGGCCGTTCATCTGGAAAATTTGACCCTAACACTTCTATTACACGTGAACAAATGGCTGCCATGCTAATCCGTGCATACGAAGTAAAATCAGGCAAAGAGTTTACTGCATCTAAAGAATCAAACTATGCAGATGCCAAATCTATCTCTCCTTTCGCAAAGGAATATGTAGATGGAGCATTCGAGCTTGAATTAATGACAGGTGCATATGGCAAATTCAATCCAAAAAATGACGCTACAAGAGCTGAAGCTGCAAAAGTAGTATCTGTATTATTAAAAAAATAATTTAGCAGAGATGCCCCGACTAATTGGGGCATCTTTTATTATGATAAAACGTTCTGGTATAATCTATTGACCAATGTGGCTATGTACCTTAGGGTCTTGAAAATAAAATACTAGCAACCCCTCCATTCACTATGGTTGCGCAGGGAATTACCATCTCACTCAGAATCAGGGCCATAATTCTTTTTCTTCCTTTTCATTAAGTTCACTAAGCCCCTCTTGAATTCTCATTCTATCCCCCTCACCCCTTGCCAATTTTACCCACCTGCATTAACAAAACCCTGGAGCCATCCCTTTCTATCCCTCCTTCCATTAAGACACCCTTTTTCTAGTACCAATTCATTATTCATCCATTCCAAGTTTACAAGTATAATAGACTAGTGAATTTAAGGAGGGATTATGTGAAGGTACGGAGATTTATTCTTTTCATCTCTATGATGATGGCATTATTTATTTTTAAGCCAGCTGTCGGACAAGCCGCCGATATTGTCAATCCAAAACAGACGTATACATATGACATGATGGTACGGGATATTAAGGATCTGGCCAGCCGGTATCCGGATATCATCAAATATAAGTCGATTGGAAATAGTGAATACGGCAGACCGATTTATGCAGTATCACTCGGTACGGGAAACGCGAACCTTTTTATCAATGGTTCTCACCATGCCCGTGAATGGATGACGACGAACTTAAGTATGAACATGCTTGAAGAATATGCAAAAATGTATAAGGGCCAGCAGACCTTCGGAGGATACAATGTAAAAAAGGTCCTGGACGAAACGACAATATGGTTCGTCCCAATGGTCAATCCAGATGGCGTTACGCTTCAGCAATATGGACTTAGCAAGTTTCCTTCAAGTGTACATAGCTCATTAATTAAAATGAACGAAGGCAGTACGGATTTTAAAAGGTGGAAAGCAAATGCAAAGGGTATTGACCTAAATCGCCAGTATAATGCTGACTGGGCAAATATCCGGAACAACTATCCATCTCCAAGATGGAGCAACTATAAAGGCACTGCTCCTGAGCAAGCTGCTGAAACAAAAGCCATTGTAAAATTCACAAAAGAAATTAACCCTGATATGGCTATTGCCTACCATACAAGCGGAGAAATTTTATATTGGTACTTCCATCAATCAGGAAGCAGATTAACCCGCGATCAGAATTATGCTAAAAAAATCAGCCAATATACAGGCTATAACATGGTCGCCCCTACCTCAAATCCATCGGGCGGCGGCTATACTGACTGGTTTGTATTAAAATATGGACGCCCGGGCTTCACACCTGAACTTGGCAAATATGCCGGAAATACGCATGTGCCAGTATCCCAATTTGATACAATCTGGGGGCAAAATAAATATGTCGGGCTATACTCAGCAAGCGAAAGCTATAAGCTCTACCTGGCAAGAGGCGGACAGCCGAAACCGGTAGAAGCAAGAGTTAAAATCGACGGAGTACTCCTTTCTTTACAGCAGCCTGCCCTTTATATGGACGGTCGCGTTCTAGTCCCTGTAAGAGGAGTTTTTGAAAAACTTGGCGCAACCATCCAATGGGAGCAATCAACCAATACAATTATTGCTAGAAAAGATGATACAACGGTTGAGCTAAGAGTTGGATCAAAGACAGCTAAAGTCAATGGTGAAGCAAAAACTCTTGATGTGGCTCCTATAATTGTTAATAATACAACGCTCATCCCACTGCGCTTTGTATCTGAAGCACTTGGAGCACAAATCGGCTGGCATCAGGAATCACTGACAGCTCTTATCTCTTCACCTGCAGAAAAAGATGTAACACCTCCTGAAAAACCGGTTGTAAATCCGGTTACAGACATAACTTCATCTGTTAAAGGTGCAAGTGAAGCAAATGCATTGGTAACTGTTAAAAAAGATGGAACTCTTCTCGGCCAATCAAAGGCCGGTGCCGATGGACGCTTTAGCGTTGATATCCCGGTTCAGAAATCTGAATCTGTTCTAACGATTACGGCCACTGACGCTGCAGGCAACACCAGCCCCGCCGTATCAGTGACGGTTACGTATACAAGTAATTTCACAGACACAGTCGGACACTGGGCTCAACAGCAGATTGCTTATCTAAAAGACCAGAACATTACTGGAGGCCTTTCTGATGGCAGCTTTGGCGTCAACAGACAAATCTCACGCTCTGAATCTGCAGCACTTCTTGTGAGGGCCTTAAAGCTAGATTCTGCAAACGTGACTGACCCTAACTTTGACGATGTAACAAAGGATCACTACTATTACAAGTCAATAGCTGCTGTCTATACACATGACATCATGCAAGGAATGCCCGGAAACCGTTTCAACCCGGATAAAACTTTAACCAGAGCTGAAATGGCAGCTATCCTTGTCAATGCATTCGATTTGAAAAAGAAAGAAAGTGCCGCATGGCCAGATGTGAAAAAAGATCACTGGGCATATGATGCCATTACTATTCTCTCTTCCAATGAATTAATAGAAGGCTATCCGGATGGTACCTTTAGACCTGACACTTCAATTAACCGTGCAGAGTTTGCTGCTCTGTTAGTCCGAGTGTTAACAATGGACCCTCAGCAGGCTGAGACCCTGAACGAGGAGCCAGCTGAAACGAATGAGCAAATAAAAGAAGGCAATCCTTCGACTGAAGAACAACCAGAAGAAGGCAATACTCCGTCTGAAGTACAAGCAGCGGAACACGCTTCTGAAGAAAGCAATACTTCGGCTGAAGCACAATCAACGAAACCTGTTCCCGAAGAACAAACAGAAAAATCCGGATCTGATGAACAATCAGAGGCAATTCCAGATACACAGACTGAAAATGGGGAAGCCATTTCAGAGGATGAAATTTCGGAGCAAAGCAGCAATTCTTCTGAGCTAAATCATAACTAAAAAGAAAAAGGCGTGATGCTTGTCATCACGCCTCAGTTTGTAGACAAAAAG